>NZ_CP061868.1:921892-1225023 GCF_022646885.1 Priestia koreensis
CAGTGCACCTGCTGAATCAACCATCACATCTAAAATACGACCATCTCGTCCTACGGTGAACGCCTGATGAATTTCGTCCGTGAACGCATACAGAGCCGTGAACAACCATGCAAGCACATAGCGAAGGCGACCTTTCAAGTTCCATAAAAATAAAAGAGATAAAAGACCAAAAAAACTAAAATGCGCAATTTTTCTCGTTACAAACTCTGCATCTATTCCAGGGTGATAAGGCAAATAAAACGTGCCTCCTGGTTTTAAAATACTTGCGATATCTACGCCGTCACGAAACTCTCCGCTATGAACCCATGTGCTAGGATCTAACACGAGAAGGCCTGGCGTTTGCGAAAAATAAAAGATGGCGATCATCATTAGCAATAGCAATACTTTTTTCATTATTAACCCTCAACTCGTTTTCATAATGGGTTTAATTTTAAAGAAACTTTGTGAAGGATTCAAGGAATTATAAAAAAAATTTCGTTAATTACATTTAATGGATAAATTATAGGTTAAAAGAAATACCATTTTTGGTATAGCTGGGAGTGTATAATTAAGGTAATTAATACCAATTAAAAACCTATGGTAATTTCACTTTTAATATTGTAGAAAATGATTGTTTATTAAAATTGTAGGTAATATGACCGTTATAATAGACTTTTTGATGGAAATAATACAGTATACATTTTACTTACATAACAACTTTTAAAATATAATTTCAATATTTTACCTAAAATATCCAAAATTCGACAAAATAATCGGTAGGAAAAAAGAACTTTATATGGTAATATTATAAATGTTTTCCAGGATATTAATAGTTCTTTTGGCTCAATGAGAGGGTGGAGAACATGATTGATTTACATAGTCATATTTTGCCGGGAATTGATGACGGAGCGAAGAATATGGAACAAAGCTTGGAGATGGCGAAGGTTGCTGTAAATGAGGGAATTACAACGCTTTTCGCCACGCCTCATCATCATAACGGTCGTTATATCAATATAAGAGAAAGCATTTTCGAACGTGTTGCCGAATTAAATGAACGATTATCCCACTACAACATTCCACTACTCGTCCTACCAGGTCAAGAGCCTCGCATTTATGGCGAGCTTTTGGATGACTATGACAATGGTAAAATTGTCACGGTCAATGACAAAGGGAAATACCTGCTGATCGAATTGCCATCAAGCCAGGTTCCTTATTTTACGGAACAGCTCCTTTTTGACATCCAGCTTCGTGGTCTTACTCCTATTATAGTACATCCGGAACGGAATTCGAGATTGATAGAGGAGCCCAATCTCTTATATCAATTTGTTAAAAAGGGAGCGCTTACGCAGCTAACAGCATCAAGCATTACAGGAGAGTTTGGAAAGAAAATTAAGAAATTTTCTATGCAATTACTAGATGCAAATCTTGCTCATGTTATTGCGAGTGATGCACATAATACAGGCAGCAGAGGCTTTCATATGCAAAAAGCGTTTCATCATATACATAAGCAATTTGGACAAGACATGGGCTATATGCTGAGGGAAAATGCCCAGCTGATCACCGAGGGCAGAATGGTTTACAAAGAGCCACCTGCCACCGTCACAAGAAGAAAAATTTTAGGTGTTTTTTGATGTAGTTCTTACAAAGTAAAAAGATTGAAAATTCAATTATTTTGGTGATGTCTCCTTACCACTACCAACGGAGGCACTCGGTCATGCTGTGGGTAGATCGCTACCTTAGACATTTATTGTCGAGAGTGTGATGTGAGGAGGGGTTAAATGCCCTAAGTGGAAGATAAAAAAATCTCCCGCAGTTTTTGGGAAATTCTGTGGGAGTTTTAAATAACGATCTACAAGAGCGTTATTGAGGGATAACTCTTTTGTAGATCGCTATTGCCTACATAAATACCTATATAGAAAAATATCAGCACTAGAAAAAGCATGAAAACTCACGTAAAGAAGACCATATTAGAAATAGAAAGGTGATCGATTTTGACCTATAAAGCGAGGTTTTCGTTACTTATTTTCTTGGATTCACTTATCGTTTTGGGTTCTGTGTATGCAAGTTATTTCATGTTGTACCCGTATTTCAAAATCTTTACTGCGGAGACTATTTTTATTAGTTCCATCACCTTGTTTGTCACTCACCATATCTTTGCTAACTCCTTTCATCTTTATAAAAAGGCTTGGGAGTACGCAAGTATTGGAGAATTAAGAGCCATCTTTAAATCCGTTTCTTTTTCTACTGTAGTTACAGCTACAGTGCAGCTGATTGTTTTCCAAGATATTTACTTTAGGACTTTATTTATTACATGGTTACTGCACATTATATTTATCGGCGGTTCTCGCTATTCTTGGAGGATTTTAAGAGATTCTTATCAAAAAAAGGTGTCAAGAATTCACTATAAGCGAACGTTAATTATCGGTGCTGGCGCAGCTGGGACCATGATCGCGAGACAACTAAAAGGAAATCGTGAAAAAGACCTGTATCCAGTAGCGTTTATTGATGATGATAAAAAGAAGCACAAGCTAGAGATCATGGGTTTACCAGTTCTCGGTGGAAAAGAATGTATTGAAGAAGCTGTCTCAAGATTTGCGATTGAACATATCATTATTGCCATTCCGTCACTCAAGACAGGTCAACTACAAGACATCTATATTGAGTGTGAGAAAACGGAAGCAAAGACGCAAATTATGCCAAAACTTGAAGACATTATGACGGGAAAAGTGTCTGTCAATCAGTTTAAGGACGTACAGGTAGAAGATTTACTTGGTAGAGACCCAGTAGAGTTAGATACTGAGGGAATATCTGACACGATTACTGGTAAGGTTGTGCTTGTTACAGGAGCAGGAGGATCAATTGGATCAGAAATTTGCAGGCAAATATGCAAATTCTCGCCAAGAACCTTAGTCCTGCTTGGTCACGGGGAAAATAGTATTTACGCAATCGATATGGAACTAAACAATGAATACAAAGATCAAATTGAAATTATTCCGATCATCGCTGACATTCAGGACCGCGACCGCATTTTTGAAGTGATGGAGACGTATCAACCTGAAGTCGTATACCATGCGGCGGCTCATAAGCATGTGCCATTAATGGAATACAATCCAAAAGAGGCAGTTAAAAATAACATATTTGGTACTAAAAACGTAGCTGAAGCAGCAGACACATTTAGTGTAGGAACGTTCGTCCTTATTTCTTCTGACAAAGCCGTTAATCCAACTAACGTGATGGGGGCGACAAAGCGTTTTGCAGAAATGCTGATTCAACAATTAGACAAGCATAGCCAAACAAGATTTGTCGCAGTTCGTTTTGGAAACGTTCTCGGAAGCCGAGGGAGCGTGATCCCATTATTCAAAAAGCAAATTCAAGCGGGTGGTCCCATAACGGTTACGCACCCAGATATGACAAGATATTTTATGACCATTCCTGAAGCATCACGTTTGGTAATTCAGGCAGGGGCATTGGCTCAAGGTGGAGAGATCTTTGTGTTGGATATGGGAGAACCAGTGAAGATTGTTGACTTGGCTACTAATTTAATTAAACTATCGGGTTATTCAGTTGATGATATTGGTGTGGAGTTCAGTGGAATTAGACCTGGGGAGAAGATGTTTGAGGAGTTGTTGGGGGAGGGCGAAATTAATAATGAGCAAGTATTTCCTAAGATATATATTGGGAATTCAATAGATTTTAACGAAAAGCTAGTGAAAGATTTTTTAGACAGCGATCACAGCGCTAATAATCTAAAACAAAATTTATTTAATACTATTAACAAAAGTAATAACTACAATAGGCAATTAGGTATGGCCATTCCAAAATAGATGGAGTAAATTATGCTTTTAAAACATTCGGGTATTTATTTACTAAGCAGAATAATTCCTGCGGTTATAAATTTTATTGCAATAGCTTACTATACGAGATTTTTAAGTACTAGTCATTATGGTGAATATTCATTATATATGGTAACTATAGGAATATTAAATGTTTTAATTTTTGAGTGGCTAAGATCATCATTACTGCGCTTTTATAGCAATTATAATGAGGAAAAAAAAATAACATTTATGTCAACCATATTTTGTATATATGGTAGTTTAATAACCTTAATTATTATTCTTAGCTTAATAGTTTATCTGTTAAATAAAACATCAGATATTAGAACGTGGTCTATAGGAACACTATTACTTATATTAATAGCTTGGTTTGAGTTAAATATTAGTATATTAAGAGCAGAATTAAATCCTCTAAGGTCAGGGATGTTGCTCATAGTTAAATCAATTCTTACTCTAATAATTAGTGTAATACTTTTAAAGAACGGATTGGGTATCAACTCTATATTCATTGCAACTTGTGCGGGGATTTTAATATCTAGTATATACTTGAGTTTCAAAAAGTGGATAAATATGGTTTGTTTTAAAAAGGTAGATTGGAAGTTGGCTAAAAAGCTTCTTATATATGGATTACCTATTACTCTGGCACTTTCTGTAGGAATTATCATACAGACTAGTGATAGATATTTAATAAAACTATTAGGTAGTTCTGAAGACGTGGGAATATATTCTGTAGGTTATGACTTAGCTAACAATACTATATATGTATTAATGTCTGCTATTAGTAGTGCGGCTTTTCCATTAGCCGTAAATGCTTTAAATATTATAGGAATACAAGAAGCAGAAAGAAAAGTTGAAAATAATATTAAACTATTTGCCATCATATCTATTCCTGCAACTGTAGGTTTAATATGTATTTCTAACAATCTCAGTTACGTATTATTAGGAAAAGATTTTCAAGAATATGCTAAATATGTAATTCAACTTATTTCTGTTGCGGCCCTCTTGCATGGGTTAAAAAGCTTTTGTATTGATGTTGCATTTCAACTTGGAAATAAACCTAAATTGTACATAATACCAAATGTGTGTGCAGTAATATTAAATTTGGTATTAAACTTAATATTAATTCCGCCATTGGGAATATACGGTTCATGTATAGCATCAATATTATCTTACTTGGTAGCACTGTTAATTAGTTGGAATTTAGGTAAGAAAGTATTTAAGATAATTATCGATTTAAAAGTGTGGAAAGAGGTAATTTTAGCTTCTATAATAATGAGTTTTTTCATTATTATAGTTCCTGACATTAATATATTAACACTAGTGTCAAAATTAATAATTGGCGTAATTTCCTATGGAGTATCGCTTTTAATATTTAATACTTTAGATTTAAGAAGCAAAATAAATTCAAGTAAGAAAAGATTCTCTCTATATAGAAAAAACTCTTAAAAGTATAAGGAGATAACAATATGTTAATAGGAATAATATCCTCACCAGAAAGAGATAAAATCCCTATCATATTAGCGTTAGAAGAATGTCAAGTTGAGTATGTTTTTTTAGACATTTTTGATTCTGAGTGGATTAGTAAGTTCAATGACACGAAATGTGATGGATATTTATTATTTCCTCCAGCAATAACAAGCTTGTGGAGAGATATTTTTTACAAAAGGATAACTTTAATAAAAAACCTATTAGACTCTAAATGTGTACCAACAGTGGATGAAATTCTGTACTATGAGTCAAAAATTCTAATGTCTGACTTTTATAAAATAAATAATATTCCACATGTCAATTCTGTTACTTTTTTTAATTTTAGAGATGCATGGCAATATGTTAAGAATACTAGTCTTCCTAAAGTCATTAAATCAGATGGTGGTAGTGGTGGTATTGGTGTCAAAATAATTAAAAGTAAGTTAGGTATTTCAATAAATATCTTGAAATCCTTTTTTTGGGGTAATTTTAAATTTAAATTTGATTTTACGAACATAAATAACGTAAAGAAAATGTTTAAAAGAATTTTATATCCTTTACATTTATTTCAAAGTACAGGTTACATGTATTTCCCTCCAAAAGATATTAATAAGGGATATATACACATACAAGATTCGGTTAATATAAAAACGGAATGGAGAATAGTAAAGATAGGAACCTCTTATTTTGGTCATCAAAAGCTGAAAGGAAGCAATGGTATGCATAGTGGATCTCACAAAGTGGGATGGATTCAACCTCCTTTTAAAGTGCTAGATTTAGTCAAAAATATTAGTTGTAAATTGAAAATTACATCTATGGCATTTGATATTTTTGAAACTGAAAATGGGGAATTTTTAGTTAATGAAATGCAAACAATATTTGGAGCATTTGCCCCGAGCCAAATGTATATAGATGGGATACCAGGGCGATATGTCTTTAAAAAAGGTGAATGGAATTTTGAAGAAGGGGAATTTTGTAAATTTAAATGTAATTCGTTAAGAATAGAGCATCTAGTAAGAATGCTAAATGAACCGTTACTTTTTGAGGCTAAATAATAAATTATAGATAAGGAGTTTTTTTATGAAGGAAATGGGATTTTTAATTAGTCTAAAGGAAAATGAAAAAAGAAGGGCATTGTTACCATCGGATATTAATTATATAAAAAATAAACATATGCTGTTTTTTGAAAGAGGTTATGGAGAAGTATTAGGTATATCAGACAATGAATATATAAAAAAAGGAGTGAATGTAGTCACCAGAGAGAAAATATACGAAAAAGATATTATTTGCTGTCTTAAAACTCCAGAAAAGTTTGAATACAAATACTTTAGTGAAGGACAAACTTTATTTGGATGGATCCATGCTGTTCAGGGAGTAGAAATCACAAACTTTTTAGTAGAAAAGAAGATGACTGCATATGCATGGGAAGATATGTTTGAAAAAGGTAGACATATTTTCTATAAAAATAATGAAATTGCGGGAGAAGCATCAGTATGGCACGCATTGCTACATAAAGGAAGTATGATGAAAAACCTAAATGTAGCAGTTCTTGGGCAGGGTAATACTGCTAGAGGCGCAATTAGATTATTAGAGAAGCTTGGGCATAATGTTACTATATATAATAGGAACACCCTAAGTGTTTTTAAGGAAAAAATCAACAAATATGACATAGTTGTGAATGCAGTTTTATGGGATGTATTTTTAGAGGACAGAATTATATACAAAGATGATTTAAAAAAGATGCGTAAAAATTCTCTTATTATAGACATAAGTTGTAACGATCGAATGGAAATTGAAACTGCTTATCCAACTCCTTTAAGTAATCCAATGTATTTGGAAGGTGATGTTTGGCACTATACTGCTGATCATACTCCTTCCCTTTTTTGGATGGATGCTAGTGAGTCAATTAGCAACAAAGTAAAATTGTATATAGATCCACTGGTAGAAAACACTCAAAATGATGTTTTAGAAGCAGCTGAAATATTAAGATGCGGTAAAATAATGGATAAAAGAATTATAAAGTTTCAAGAGCGGTTCATTAAATCTTTAGTGTGAGAAGTGATTTGCTTTGAATAACATATTAAAAATAATTATATTAACTACTTTGTTACTAGGACCATATACAACGCTAATAATTGCAAATATAAACGTTACTTTTAGTGATGTAACATTGATAATTGCTTTTTTCATATGTGTAATTAAAGTACTTAGTGTGGATAAACTTATGGACAACATTGATAAAGAGATGATATTTTTGTACCTATTTTTTGTGGGGGCAACTTTAGCATTGATTAATTCACACTTTTTAAAAGATTCCATCACTATTATTTTGCAGTATGCCTTTGCTATTTTTGTACAATATAGTGTTCTGAGAGTGTTTTTTAAATATAATTATCATAGCGATTATAAGCTAAAAGTAGAAACGTTGCTGAAAATGTATACAGTTTCTTTTTTTATTGCCTGTTTAGTAGGAATTGCAATATATTTAGGTTTGTTTCCACATAGTGATATGTATTATTCTGGTAATGGGAGACTTAACTCTATAAGAGGAAACGCTAACAGTTTAGCAAAATACATAGTAATTAGCCTCCCACTTATTCTGGCGTATTTTGACTATAAGAAAAATAATGTTCTTCTATGTGTGGTATTATTTACAGCGGTCGTCAATTTAATATTGACTGCTTCGTTTGGAGGCTTACTATATACTGGTTTAGTAATAATTTATTATTATTTGTTGAAAATAATTTACACTCCTTCAAAATCCACTGGCAAACAATTGCTTGTATTTCTTTGTTTCGCCTTAATCTGTGTAAGTTACATTTATGTTAATCCACCTGAGGTTGTTGCAGAAAGAATATTGTCAATAAATGATGTATCCCAAGCTGGTAGCTATAATTTGAAAGTAGCACTGATGAAAGAATCCTTAGAAATGAATTCTATAAGTAGTTTGTTAGTAGGTATAGGCCCTGGTTCATATCCTTATGTAAGTATTTATGGAACAAATGTACATAACTTGTACTTATTAATAATGTCAGAATTTGGATTTTTGAGTTTGTTAGGTTTTTTATTATTCTTGTTTAGTGTCTATATTAAAAGCTTGAAGAATCTAAAGATAGTAGACAAAAATTTTAAAATTGTAATTATTGGTTTAAACAGCTCTCTTTTAGCTTTTTGTATGACATTAACTACTAATACTCATACCTATACTAGGAGCCTTTGGTTTTTCGTAGTAGCCTTGTGGGTGATTAATAAATCAATTAATGAGAAATCTTTAGGAAAGAGAATGTAATATGAAGACAAAAATTTTACATTTAATTGTGGGTTTAAAGACTGGTGGAGCTGAGAGGATGCTTCAAAAACTAGTCCTCAATATGAATAATGGTGCATTTGAACAAAAAATTATTACTCTAACTTCTTTAGGACCTATAGGTGTAGAACTTAGAAAAAAAGGTTTTGAGATTTTTGAGCTAAATATGAGAAAAGATATTCTTTCCCTTTTTAAAGTGTACGGTGAAATAAAGAATATAATTGGTGTGTACACGCCTGATGTAGTAGTTCCTTGGATGTATCACTCTATCTTTTTGACGGTTGTTTTCAAAAGAATATTCTCTAAAGATACTCGTTTTATCTGGAATATTAGACATACTATTTATGATTTGAAACACGAAAAAATAATTACGACAAATATAATAAAATTTTTAATTAAACATTCAACAATTCCACAAGCAATTATTTATAATTCGGAAGAAAGCAGAAAATCGCATGAAAAATTAGGATATCATAAAAGTAATGGAAAAGTGCTTTTAAATGGATTTGATTCCCAGATTTTTAAACCTACACCCTATTTGATAAATAGTGAATATTTTGTAATAGGTATTGTCGCAAGGTACCACCCTTTAAAAGATTATCCAACCTTTCTAGAGGCTGCTTCTATCTTTGTGAAAAAAAATCTGAAAACTAGATTTGTCATGGTAGGGAGAGGTGTAGATAGGTGTAATACTGAGTTAATGGATCTTATTAAAAAATATAATCTAGAGAACCATGTAGATTTAAGGGGAGAAAGAAAAGATATTGAAAGGATTATAACGAACTTCAATGTCTTTACTCTTAGTTCATATTCAGAATCTTTTCCAAATGTATTGGGGGAGGCTATGCTTTGTGGGGTACCATGCGTTTCAACTGACGTGGGAATGGCCTCAGATATAGTTAGCAGCTACGGATTAATAGTTGATAAGCAAGAACCTTTTCAGATAGCAGATGCATGGGAGAAATTGATGAATTTAGATATAGCTTCTTTGAAAGCGCTTAAGGTAGGAGCAAGAGAACATATTATTGAAAATTACTCCATACAAAAAATTGCAAAAGAATATGAAAGAATTTTATTAGACTAAAGGATGTTACCAATATGAAAATACTAATAACAGGAACAGCAGGATTTATAGGCTCACACTTATCCAAACGTTTATTAAAAGAAGGTTATCACGTTATAGGAATTGACAACATAAACGATTATTACGATCCAAAACTAAAGAACGATCGCTTAGAATGGATTAATCATGAGAACTTAACGTTCATTAAAGCGTCTCTTGAAGACCGACAGAAAATAAATGAAATCTTTATAGAATACAAACCAAATGTTGTTATTAATTTAGCAGCTCAAGCAGGGGTGCGATATAGTCTTGAGAATCCCCATGCTTACATAGATTCAAATATAGTTGGGTTTACAAATATATTAGAAGCTTGTCGACATAACAAAGTCGAACAACTAATTTATGCATCATCTAGCTCTGTATATGGGGCTAATACCTCATTACCTTTCTCGGTACATGATAACGTTGATCATCCAATAAGTTTATATGCAGCTACTAAAAAAGCGAACGAACTGATGGCTCATACATACAGTCACTTGTATGGATTGCCAACAACAGGTCTTCGCTTTTTTACTGTTTACGGACCATGGGGAAGACCAGACATGGCTTTGTTTTTATTTACAAAAGCTATCTTAAATGGCGAGCCAATTAAGATATTTAATAATGGAAATATGATGAGAGACTTTACTTTCGTAGATGATATTGTAGAAAGTATTTATCGATTGGTGTTAAGAAAACCGGAGCCGAATATGAGTTGGAGTGGAAATGAACCAGATCCAGGAACGAGTTATGCACCATACAAAGTTTATAATATAGGAAACAACAGTCCTGTCATGTTAATGGATTTTGTAAGTGCAATTGAAGAGAAGTTAGTAATTAAGGCTAAAAAGGAATTTTTACCACTTCAAGCAGGAGATGTTCCTGAAACGTATGCTAACGTGGACGATTTAATTAGAGACATTGGTTTTAAACCTCAAACATCTATCAAAGACGGTATTAGTCAATTTATCAATTGGTATAAAGAATATTACGGGGTGTGAAAAATGGATAGAAATATTGCAGTAGTTGGTTTGGGTTATGTAGGACTTCCAGTAGCAGTAGCATTTGGGAAAAAGCGAAACATTATTGGTTTTGATATTAATGAACACAGAATTCAAACGTTAAATGAGGGAATGGATTATACTAATGAAGTAGAATCGAGTGATCTACAAGTTGCCGACGTTTATTATACAAATGACACTAATCAGCTAAAGAAAGCTGATTTTTTTATTGTGGCTGTGCCAACGCCTATTAACGAGAGTAATCAACCAAATTTAATTCCGTTAGTAAAAGCTTCTGAAACAGTAGGATCAGCCTTGAAGAAGGGTGATATTGTCGTTTATGAATCCACTGTATATCCTGGGACAACAGAAGAGGTTTGCGTTCCAGTGCTGGAAAGAACTTCAGGATTAGTCTGTGGGAAAGACTTTTTTGTGGGGTACTCTCCTGAGCGCATTAATCCAGGAGACAAAGAGCATACGTTTACAACTATAACAAAGGTTGTTTCTGGACAGACAGAAGAAGTACTAGAAGTAGTTGCCTGTGTTTATGGTTCGGTTGTAGAAGCAGGAGTTTATCGTGCAAGTTCCATTAAGGTAGCTGAAGCTGCGAAAGTAATTGAAAATACGCAACGTGATTTAAATATTGCTTTAATGAACGAGCTAGCTTTAATATTCGATCGGTTAAATATTGATACAGATGAGGTGCTTAAAGCTGCAGGCACAAAGTGGAACTTTTTAAACTTTTCTCCTGGACTAGTAGGTGGTCATTGCATTGGCGTTGATCCTTACTATTTAACTCATAAAGCAGAGGCAGTAGGATATTTTCCGCAAGTAATTCTGGCAGGAAGACGTATTAACGATAACATGAGTAAGTTTGTAGCAACTTCCTTAGTTAAGCAGATGATTCATAAGAATATGCCTATTCAAGGAGCTAGGGTTACCGTACTCGGATTAACATTTAAAGAAAATGTTCCGGACCTTCGCAATTCAAAAGTGATAGATATTATTCGGGAGCTAGAAGATTTTGGGGTTGATGTTCAGGTTTGTGATCCAGTAGCTGAGCCAGTTGATGCATTTAAAGAATACGGAATTGAGCTGGTTCCATATGAGCGATTAAAGCCAGCGGAAGCAGTAGTATTTGCTGTTGCCCATGATGAATATGTTGAGAAGGGTTGGAGTCAGTTCAGTGAATTATTGAAACACGGAAAAGGAATTGTAGTAGATATTAAGAGTAAATTAGAGCGAGAATTGTGTCCTGATAATATTGTGCTTTGGAGATTGTAAGATGAAAAAAATTCTTCAAGTGTGTGCAATTGATTTAAGTGTACATGCTTTGCTGAAGCCGTTAATTAAAGAATCAATGGAACAAGGTTATATTGTTCATAATGCCTGCACTGATACAGGAAGATTCGATGAATTGAGAGCTGAAGGACTAACAATGATTAATATTCCAATTGAGCGAAGAATCAGTCCTGTTTCAAATATTAAATCAATTTTTAAATTATATAAATTAATGAAGAAAGAGAAGTATGATATTGTACACGTTCATACTCCTATTGCAGCTATTTTAGGAAGAATAGCTGCCAAAATGGCAAGAGTCAACCAAATAGTTTATACGGCTCATGGTTTTTATTTTCACGAAGATATGTCTAAATTTCAATACAAGTTATTCTACTTTATTGAAAAATTTGGTGCTAAATATCTAACCGATTGGTTACTGCTTCAAAGTCATGAAGACTATATTCTATCTGTAGAACAGAACTTTTTAAGAAAAAATAAAATTCTACATTTAAGTAATGGAGTTGATATTAAAAATAACTTTAATCCGTTACTAATGGATGTAGTGGAACAGAACACCTTAAAGAGCGAATACAACATTAGTACAGATGATGTTGTATTTATGTTTATTGGTAGGATGGTAAAAGAAAAAGGCATATTTGAGCTTTTAGAAGCATTTAAGGATCTAAGCACTAAATATCACAATATAAAACTGTTGCTTGTAGGAAGTTTATTAACAAGCGAACGTGATCAAGAGAGCTATACAAAATTTAGAGAATTATTGTCTGATCCTAATGTAATTCAATTAGGTTTCAGAAAAGACATCCGAGATTTACTTTCTATATCAAGTGTGTTTGTTTTACCATCTTATCGAGAGGGATTACCACGCTCTATTATTGAAGCTATGGCCATGGAAAAACCTATAATTGCCACGGATATTAGAGGATGTAGAGAAGAAGTATGGCATGGTGAAAATGGCTTTCTTGTAAAAAAGCAATCAGTTAAAGAGTTAGCTGACAAAATGGAATGGTTGATTATAAATAAGGAAGAAAGAATTCGATTTGGCAGAAAAAGCCGCGAAATCGTAGAGAATTTATTTGATGAAGAAAAGGTCATTTCTAAACAAATTAACCTTTTTAAAGATATAACTAAAAGTGGAGGAATGATATCAGTTGAAAAGAACGCTTGATTTCGCTGTTGCTTTTATTCTTGTAATATTACTGAGCATTCCTATGATAGTGTTAAGCATACTGGTAACAAAAAAATTAGGGGCTCCCTTTTTGTTTAAACAAGAGCGGCCAGGAATAAATGGTCGTTCTTTCTATTTGTATAAGTTTAGAACAATGAATGATAAGAGAGATTCTTTTGGGGATTTACTACCGGATTCTGTTCGCCTCACTCCATTCGGACAGACATTACGTAAATACAGCTTAGATGAACTACCTCAACTATTTAATGTATTAAAAGGAGATATCAGCTTAGTAGGTCCTAGGCCGTTATTAATGGACTATTTAGGGTTATACACTCCTGAACAAGCGAGGCGTCATCTTGTCAGACCAGGAATTACAGGTTGGGCACAAGTAAACGGACGAAATGCTATTTCGTGGGAAGAGAAATTTAAGTTAGATGTTTGGTATGTAGATAATCAGTCTTTGTGGCTTGATGTTAAAATTCTTATGATGACCGTATTAAAGGTTCTGAAATCAGAAGGAATCAGCCAACAAGGACATGCAACTATAGAAAAATTCTCAGGGAAGAAAAATGATACGGCAATGTGAGTGTGAAGAAAATGAAGAGAGTCTACTTAATTGGTCAAGGTGGTCACAGCAAAGTTATTAAGGATATTATTGAAGCACAAAATGTGTATAAAATAGCTGGATATTTAGACGATAAGTTTTCATCATTGAAAGAGGAGCATGGTAGCATATTTGCTCCTCTTTCATATGTGAAAGAACTCCAATCTCATGATGCTTTTTTTATTGTTTCAATTGGCGATAATCGTGTACGAAAGAAGATTGTAGAACGTATAGCGCTACCTGTTGAGAAATACGCAGTTGCCATTCATCCAAGTGCAGTTATCAGTCCAAGTGCTCAAATTGGGCATGGTACGGTCATTATGGCTAAGGCAGTGTTAAATGCTAGTACAATAATAGAGGATCACGTAATTGTAAATACAGCTTCTGTTATTGAACATGACAGCTTTATTGAGAAATTCTCGCATGTATCGCCTGGAGCTATTTTAACTGGGAATGTTACGTGTCGTGAAGGTGTTCACATAGGAGCGGGTTCTAGTGTTATTCCTAATATTGTGATTGGTCAATGGAGTGTTGTAGGAGCAGGGGCTAGTGTTATTAGAGATGTAGACCAAGAGGATACAGTAGTTGGAGTGCCAGCAAAATCAATCAAAGGTCGTGTTGGAAAATGAATCAAGTTGTGACAGAAAAGAAAAGAATTTATCTGTCTTCCCCTCATATGAGCGGAAATGAATCGAAATATATAAACGAAGCATTTCATACAAATTGGATTGCACCACTAGGGCCTAATGTAGATGAGTTTGAAAAGGAATTGGCTTCTTACGTAGGAACTAGAGATGCAGCTGCTTTAAGTTCTGGTACTGCCGCTATTCATTTAGCATTGCTTTTATTAGGTATAGAAAAAGGTGACACCGTTTTTTGTTCTTCCTTAACCTTTGTAGCAAGTGCTAATCCAATTTTATATCAAGGAGCAGAGCCAGTATTTATTGATTCAGAGCCTGATACGTGGAACATGTCACCGCAAGCGCTTGAACGTGCGTTAGCTGATGCTAAAAAAAGTAACCGAATTCCTAAAGCGGTTATTGTGGTAAATCTATATGGTCAAAGTGCAAAAATGGATGAGATTGTAAACATTTGCGATCAATATCAGGTTCCTATTATCGAAGATGCAGCGGAATCATTGGGGTCAAGCTATAAAGGGAAGAAAAGTGGAACACTAGGATATTTTGGAGTCTATTCTTTCAATGGTAATAAAATTATTACCACTTCAGGTGGAGGCGCGTTAGTTTCTAATGATGAAGAGTCGCTTAAAAAAGCAAGGTTTTTAGCTACCCAGGCTCGTGATCCGGCACTTCATTATCAACATAGTACAGTGGGTTTTAATTATCGCATGAGTAACATATTAGCTGGTATAGGTCGTGCACAATTAGAAGTGCTAGACGATCGAGTTGCTGCTAGAAGAGCTGTGTTTTCTAAGTATGAAGAGTCTCTTAGAAGTCATGAGGCAATCACTTTTATGCCTGAATTGGAACAGACTATGTCTAATCGCTGGCTCACAACGTTAACGGTTAAATTTGAAAAAAAGATGAAAATCATTGATAATTTAAATAGACAGAATATTGAATCTCGACCTGTGTGGAAGCCACTACATTTGCAACCAGTATTTAAAGGGTGCACGTATTATCCTCATAAAGAAAATATCTGTGTTTCAAGTAATTTATTTTACAGAGGGTTGTGCTTACCATCAGGTTCTAATTTAAGCAATGAGGATCAGGATTTTGTTATTAGTAAGATTAAAGAGGTTTTATAAAGAGAAATTAAGACTATATGGTCTAATGAATGACGCATGAGAAAGTTCTGTTGAATAAAATAATTTGTTCATAAGGTTTCCCCACCACAAACTCTGGGAAAAACAAACTAACAATCAAAATGACTAACAATATGAAGGAGAATCAGGATATGAAGACAACATCGAATATGGACTTGTTGGAGATTCTTGAAAAGGTTCGTGACGAAGGACAGAAGCACCAAAGTATAGATGTGAAGGGATTTATTGAGACGATTTCAGCTGACTTGTCAAAGTTGCTGAAATAGGAGTTTTGTTGATTTCTAGAGTTTATTGGTGGATGAGTAGATGGATATGCGGCTGCAAATAGAGTAGAGGCTAGGTAACAAGTACCTAAGTTCTACTCTATTTGCTTTTTTTGTTTAGTTCACTCTAAAAATAGTAAAAAATAACTAGAAATACTAAAAAATGTAATCTATAATGGTGTTATCTTTAATTGGAGGTCATCATAGACACATGGAAGAAACGATTAGTTTACGAGAGTTGTTTCACACATTAAAAAAGCGTCTTTGGTTAATTGTATTAATTATGGTCGTGGCGGCGACTGCGAGCAGCGTGATCAGCTTTTTCGTGCTTACTCCGATTTATCAGTCTTCCGCTCAAATTCTAGTAAATCAGGCGAAATCAGAGAAAGACCTGTACAATACGGGTGAGATTCAGACGAATATTCAGCTTATTAATACGTACAGCGTCATTATTAGGAGTCCAAAGATTCTTAATAAGGTAAAAGAAGAACTGAACTTTCCGGGAACGGTCGGTGAGTTGCAAAACAAAATTGCGGTTGCAAGTGAGAAAGATTCACAAATTATTGCGCTTACTGTAGAAGATCCGAACCCTTCGATGGCGATGAAGGTTGCCAATAAAACGGCAGAGGTGTTTCAACGAGATATTCCGAGCATTATGAGCGTGGATAACGTTACGATCTTATCCAAAGCAACGCTTGGGGAAAAGCCATCTCCCATTAAGCCAAAGCCACTGTTAAACATTGCGATTGCATCTGTAGTAGGAATGATGATAGGGGTTGGACTTGCATTCTTATTAGAGTATTTAGATAACACGATTAAGTCCGAACAGGATGTTGAACAAGTTTTAGGATTACCTGTCATGGGGGTCATCTCAATCATTGATGACGAAACGTCCAAAGAGACGATGTCCAATTCGATTGATACGGTTGTAAGGAGGGATTCGGTCGGTGTTTAAAACGTCACGCAAACAAAAGCGAAGCGGAAATATGAGAAGTTTGATTTCTCATATGCGACCAAAGTCATCAATTTCAGAGCAGTACAGGACGATTCGGACAAACATTCAATTCTCAAGCGTTGATCAGGCGATTAAATCAATTCTAGTTACGTCGTCTGTTCAGGCAGAGGGAAAATCCACCACAACGGCAAACTTAGCCATCGTGTTTTCACAGCAAGGAAAGCGCGTACTGTTAGTAGACGGCGATATGCGAAAGCCAACGGTTCATTATACGTTTCAACTCGATAACCGAATCGGGTTAACAAACGTTCTTACGAAGCAAATGAACGCAACTTCTGCGATTCAACGCTCGGCTGTAGAAAACCTAGACATTTTAACAAGTGGTCCCATCCCGCCGAACCCAGCGGAGCTTCTAGGGTCACATGCGATGGAAGAGCTGCTTTCAGAGCTGTATCGCAATTATGACCTCGTGATTTTTGATTCGCCGCCCGTTCTTCCTGTAACCGACGCGCAAATTCTAGCGAATCAGTGTGACGGCGTGATTATGGTGGTGCAGAGCAATCAGTCGGATAAGGAATCAACGCTTAAGGCAAAAGAGCTTCTCATGGGAGCAAAAGGAAAGCTGCTCGGTGTCGTATTGAACCGAAAAGCAAAAGGTGATAGCGGATACTATTACTATTATGGTTCAGAAAATCAGTAAAGGGTAAGGGATGATACTGATGCCAATGATGAAAGAGATTTGGACGCCTTTTAAGATCATGGGCGTTCGTTATTTTAAAGATAAAGACAATAACGTGTACTATAAAAAAGTAGGAAAACGCCATCGACGCCAAACGAGACCGTTTTGGCGTTTTAAGCGTTTATATGCACTCGGGACGCTTCTGGTGGTAGGTGTCTCAGGATATATCGGATATCAATATGTGATTAATCAAGCGTCCAATCAGCTGTTTGCGGAAGTCGAA
Source organism: Priestia koreensis (assembly GCF_022646885.1). Classification (GTDB taxonomy): domain Bacteria; phylum Bacillota; class Bacilli; order Bacillales; family Bacillaceae_H; genus Bacillus_AG; species Bacillus_AG koreensis_A. The sequence continues at coordinate 939,622 of NZ_CP061868.1, forward strand.
AAAGAAGTGACGCCTGCTGATATGAATCATTTGTTAAGCAATACGAGCGTTCAAAAGATGCTTGAGGAGCAGGTTGGAAAGGAAAAGGCAGAGAAGATCTTGCGGAATTATGGCATCGCTACTAGTTCAAGTAGTGCTGTGGAAGCAGGTGGAGCAAAGTCTACTTCTGCAACAGCCACAACTGCATCTTCAGCTCCTGCAACTAAAGGAACTGAGCCATCCACGTCAGCACCAAATGCTTCTCAGCCTGTGAAATCAACAGCTGAACCGGCTAAAAATTCACAGAATGTTCCGTCGAAACAAACAACGAAACAAACCGAGCCAAAGACGAAGCCAACGCCATCGTCCTCACTGCGTTTTAAAACGCGTGAAGAAGCAACGCGCTTTGTACTTAGTAAGTTCTCAGCATCTGAAATCAATAAAATTCGTACGCTCATGCAGGGCGGTGTGACGGCTGATGAAAAGGCATATATTAAAAATCTGGTGTTTTCACGATTATCAAAGGCAGAGCTTGATTCCTTAAAAGCATTCAGCGTTATTGAGTTAAGTAACCGTCATAAATAGTAGGGGAAAGAAAAGGTCATTGTTATGGCCTTTTTTTATAGAGATAGCTAGATTCTAATAAAATATAAGAGGTGGAATTGTGAAAAAGTATCCGTTAAGTCAAAAAACATTAGGCGCCATTCTCGCTGCTGCAATGGTATTGAATCCATCAATTTCTAGTGCGGTCGTTAAGTCAGTGTCGGTATCTACTACGAATAGTGTAGATACCGATATTGATCAGTTGGCTAGTCGATTTTATCAGTTTTATAAAACAGCTGATGGGAATGTTATTAGTACCGCTAACGCCACGATTAAAAATCTTACAGATACAATTATTGGCACAAGTGCAACTAGTGTGGGCGCTACGCTTAAATTAGAAGGGGATAAGAAAGCAGCCTTTACAAATTTAATTAAGGCAACAGCTGAATTGACTTATCCCGCGAGTAAATATAGAAGCAATACGGATTTAGCGAATGCTGTTAAAGAATTTAGAATCGCCCAAAGTACAAACTTTAATAAACTCTTTGATCAAGATGGACAAGTCACCGCGGATGAGTTAGTTAGGTTTATGAAAGATATGGAAAGTAATCTTCAACAGGCAATTGTAAATAATGCGTTGAACCTTACGTATGAGCAAATAGTTTCTAGTGCAGTTCGTGAAACAATCAGAAAAGGAAGTTACTCAAATTTAGATGGGAAATTAGGATCGATTGGACTAAGTATTGAAACGCTTTTTAAGTTGCAGGAAAAATTAAATGATAATTATATTGATCCGTCAAAGAACGCTCGATCTACCATGTTAATGAGCGGATTAGAAGTGCAAGGAGCTAGGATTACTTACATTAGCCAAAATCGAGCATTGTCTTTTAACGTTCCTGTTAACGGTGCAATGCAAGATATCGCGATTCTTTTAGACTGGAAAGTGAATGGATCGGATATAAACGGGAGGGTTGTTCCTACTAATTTGACAGGAAGTATAACGGTCGGAGCCTACTTAAAAGATGGAGTAAAAGTAGGGGAAGCGCTTATCGATGTTGGAGGTGGTAATCCAAATCCAAACCCAAATCCAAACCCAAATCCAAACCCAAATCCCGGCCCAAACCCAGATCCGGGCCAAGGACCAGTCGTTATTGATCCACCAGGAGACGGCAACCCTGTGGTGGTAAAAGTAAGTGATTTAGAATCAAATCTAGAAGCGGTTCTTGAGGCACTTAACAAGCTTGATGCAAAGGATTTAGCACAGGTAAGTTTGCAATTGGGTGATAATACAGGTTCTCTTAATTTACCTGTACAGTTTTTGCAAACGATTAGTGGGAAAAACAGTACAGGGGTATTAAATATTGCGACGAGTCAAGCCGCCTATCATTTGCCTGTAAGTGAGCTGAAGTTGTCTGACTTAGCAACCGCACTCGGCATTGACGTGAAAAATTTAGTGATTAATGCTCAGATTACGGAGACGATTGATTCTGATGACGTGTTAAAGAACAATAAGTTATCTTCTGTATCACCACTCATGGATTTTCACCTTTCTGCGAGTGTGGCAACACCATCAACCAGTTTGACCACTGCTGCTTCACGTACGATTGAAATTACTCGTTTTTCTACGTATGTGAGCCGTGATATTATGGGGAAACAAAACTTTGTGCCAAATCGTTCGACCGTTGTTCGCCTAAATAGCGATGGAACGGTATCATCTATTCCTTCTTATTTTAAAGACAATAAGGCTACGTTGTATTCGGTGACAAACTCAGCGTATGCAGTCGTTGAAAACAACTTCACGTTCAAAGACGTTCCGAAGACGAATCGTTTTCAATCAAGCATTGAGAAGTTAGCGAATAAGCTTGTTATTTCTGGCTACAGTGATGGAACGTATCGCTCGACGCAAGACATTACGCGTGCGCAGCTTGCATCGCTTGTGAGCCGTGCTTTTGGGTTAACGGCTTCAAAACCGTATGATGGGCGTTTTTCTGATATAAAAGGGAAGGAATGGTTTGCTAGTGACATCATGGCGGCTGTTGAAGCAGGCGTCATTGTCGGAAAGAAAGATGGCCGTTTTGCAACGCAGGATAAAGTAACGAGAGGAGAAGCAGCGGCAATGCTTCACCGTGCGTTAAAATATGCAAACTATGACAAAGCGAAACTGAAAGAACTTGGACGCAACTTCGAAGACTTAAAAGATGCTAAAACGATTCGTAGCTCGTTTGCTGGAAAGGACATCGAAGCTCTTTATTTGCTAGGTGTGATGAATGGACAGGATACCGGCTATTTTGATGCGAATGGAAAAACAACGAGAGGGCAAATGGCGAAAATGCTAGATGGTGCTCTTCAAGTCGTGAATTTTATCAATAAATAAAAAAAGCTGCCCGAATCATAGTGGTGACTATGATTCGGGCTTCTTACACATGGGTTTTTGGCGATATAAAGAATGCGGAGGGGCAAGAAATGAGTAAAATTGTATTCACAGCCAGTCAAATTGAGCAGTTAGAAGCGAATCCAAACGTAGCAAACGTATCAGATCGTTCCATTACGTATCATCCTCATTTTAAAATTAAGGCTGTAAAAGAAAATATGGAAGGGAAAAGTCCGTTTCGTATTTTTGCGGCAGCTGGATTTGATGTATCGGTTATTGGTGGTGACAAACCAAGTCAGTGTCTTAGACGCTGGCGCAAAGTATATGCAGATCATGGCGTAGAAGGGTTATATACGGACTCGCGAGGAAAAAAAGAATCTCGATTTGACGGACATTCAAACCTTCAGCAGGAGTTAAAGAAAGCAGAAGAACGAATTAAAGAACTTGAAATGGAGCTACTTTATTTTAAAAAGGCTGTTCGTCTGCAAAAAGCGAGATCTCCGAAGCCACCTATTTTATACGAATATGATCGCTCACTTCTTCCGATCCATCCTATCTATCGTAGCCTATAAGAATATGGATAATTAAACCACCTTTTCGTCTCAGGAAGAGGTGGTTTTTTACATTTTTAACACGCCTCTACTATCTTCATCTCCCTTCTTTCCTGATCAAGTCGGTAGATAGAAATGGAATTATTCGTTAATTTAACAGGTAAAAGGATTGAAGTGAAACACTATTTGTTGCCAAAACCTTCGACGTTACAGTATTCTAATCAATAAGTTATGGAACCAAAGGGAAATCATCTCTCTTTAAGAGATTAAAATAAGTCCATTTTGCTGTACATCAGCAAGAGTGAATATGAACAATTGAAGGTGGAGGTTACATGAAAATCTCAGTAGCTGGAACTGGTTATGTAGGTCTTGTAACAGGCGTCTGCTTAGCAGAGCATGGTCATACGGTTACATGTGTAGATATTGATGAGAGAAAAGTAGCGCTGATGGAATCGGGCGTGTCACCGATTTATGAACCAGGGTTAGAAGAGTTGATGAAGAAAAATAAGGATCGTTTGCATTTTACGACAAACTACCAGCAAGCTTATCGAGATGCAGACGTTATTTTCATTGGTGTGGGAACGCCTGAAAAGAAGGACGGATCTGCCAATCTTACGTCTGTCTATCAAGTGGCTGAGCAAATTGCAGAGAGCGTTGAGAATGATTGTGTCGTCGTCATAAAATCAACCGTACCGATTGGAACGAACGACAAAATTGAATCGTTCATTGAGGCAAGCTTACAGCGAGATGTGAATGTCTATGTCGCATCCAATCCCGAATTTTTATCACAAGGTAGCGCCGTAAAGGATACGCTCAACGCGTCACGTATCGTCATTGGAGTGGAAAATGAGGCAGCGGGTGACGTGTTGCAGACGGTATACAAAGATTTTAAGGCGCCCATCGTCGTCACCAATCGAAAAAGCGCTGAAATGATTAAGTACGCTTCGAATGACTTCTTAGCATTAAAAATTTCCTTCATTAACGAAATTGCGAACCTTTGCGAAATCATTGGTGCTGATATTGAAGACGTGGCAAAGGGAATGGGCTTTGATAAGCGGATCGGAGACCAATTTTTAAAAGCGGGGATCGGCTACGGAGGCTCGTGTTTTCCAAAAGATACGAAGGCTCTACACTGGCTTGCGAACTTTCATGATTACGAACTGAAAACGGTCAAAGCGGCCATTGATGTCAATGAAAATCAAAAGCTGAAGCTCCTAAAGAAATCGCGCAAGTATTATGATCGTTTAACAGGCTTAAATGTGGCTGTGCTAGGGTTGACGTTCAAGCCTGGAACAGATGATTTGCGCGAAGCACCAACGCTTGTGAACATTCCCTTAATGATTGAAGACGGCGCAAACGTAAGGGCATGGGACCCGGTTGGAATGGAGAACTTTAAAAAGGTTCATCCAGAAGGAGTGACCTACTGTTCCTCAATTGAAGAAGCCCTACAAGAAGCAGATATCTGTTTTATTTTCACCGAGTGGGAGGAGATTAAGGCTACTTCCCTCGACAAGTACCGGACCTTAATGAGACGTCCGATTGTAATAGATGGGCGCAACTGCTATCGCTTAGCCGATGCGGACAAAGCGGGCATTCTGTATGATTCTATTGGACGCGAGACGATTTCACAAACTGAAACGTCATTTGTATAGATCCTCTAAACAAAAATCCGGGAGAAGGAATTGTCCTTCTCCCGGATTTTTTGTTATGGCTTAAACAGGTGCTTTTTTGCACGCAGTTTTTTTCTTGCTGTTTTCCCCCACGCTTTTACCGTTTCCTCTGACACACCGTACGTGTGAGCCATCGTTCGAAATGAATAGCCGTGAACGACATGATCCATCACATACGTTAATTCTCTTGCCGACAACCCTTCTAAATAAGGCGATAAGTATTCCTGTTCTAAATACGTGTGTTCATAAGAAGGCGCGCTTACCATTTCGTAGTGAATAGTAGGCTGACGATCTGCTAGCTCCACCTTTTTTCGCAGATGTGCCAGCATATAGCCACGAATAGTGGCATAAGCAAAAGGAGCAAATGCCCCTTTCGTATAATCGTGGCGTTCGTGTGCTTTCCAAAGGCTAATGAGCCCAAGCTGATAATAATCTTGTTGCTCTTGATAGACGTTGATCGAACGCATAATGGAATAAATCATTGGCTCATATTGAGTAATCAATTGCTCAAACTGTTCGTTTTTCATGTTCTAGCTCCCTAACAGAAGCGCGCTTTCATGTATTCCGCGGTAGGTTGATCATAGCGAATTTATGGCGGAGATTCGAACAGGAAAAGACCGCTCTTTGGACCGTAAAAAGGGTCATTTCGTCTCAAGGGCGTTTCTTTCTTAAAGGAAAGAAACGTCTTTCCCTCTTTTTTATATAAAAGGCCATTGAAATTAAACAGCTACGATAAAAAATAGAACGAATTCGACATAACTTTACATATTTTCTTGTTAAATCCCTCTTTTTATAAACCTATGTACCTATTATAATAGAAATATATGGTAAATAATGTTAGTGGGAATGGTGGACTAAGATGAAATCAAAAATCATGGTGTATGTAGGAACCGTCCTGATTACAATTACGTGTGCAGCCGTAATCGTAGTAGGATACTTGAACTGGCATCAGCGCTTAGAAAGTACGGCGCAGGCTTCTAGTTTAGAAAGCGAGGCATCGTCCAAGCAGGAAGAGGAAAAGAGGCTAGTAGCTGTAGGGGAACGTACAAAGAATCTACCGACAGCTGTTAAGAAGAAGTTCAATCAAGCTATTCAAGACAAACGTCCGCTAGAGATCGTACTCTTCGGGTCTGAAGCAACTTCAACGTTTCCAAACAGCTGGCCTGATTTACTAGAGAAAGAATTAAAGGCCGCATACGGCGAAGATTTTATTCGCGTCACGGTGAAGAGTTATCCGGAACAAACGTCTGACGAGCTGATTAGCGAAGGAGTCGCTGATGAGGTGTCGGCGTTAAATCCCGATCTTATCTTAGTGGAGGCACCGATTCTAAGTGATTATCAATCTCTTCCCATGAGCAAGACGTTAACAAATCTTGCGCAGCTTCTTACGAAATGGAAAGAAAAGCAGGCGACGATTATTCTTCAACCGCCAAATCCTCTCTACAAAAATGAAGCTTACGTTAAGGCAGTAAATCAGTTGCGTGAGTGGGCATCGAAATCTCATTACACGTACGTTCATCACTGGAAGGTGTGGCCACCTTCAACATCCGAGGGCTTACAATCGTATTTGACAGCGGATGATCATCTGCTACCAAATGAGAAGGGTCAGAAGCTATGGTCCGACTTTTTAACCCATTATTTTATCTACAACTAGTTAAAAAGAACTATTTTTGATTAAAAAAGAAGATTTTTCCTTCAAATAAAAGGAACTATCTTCTTTTTTTATAGAGAAAAGTAGAAAATTGTCGAAAACTAGTAAAATATACTATACGTATAAAGTCCTATTTAGTATAGTGGATAGTAACCCAATAAATGTCTGGAAGGAAGACGGTTATGGACTATCAAGAGCTGTTAGGTAGAAATGTAAATGAAATCCTTCTCTTTTTTTCCCTTTGTCTAGGGCTAGCCGTTATTTACTTTACGGTAGGGATTTTAGAGCGTCTTCGTCAAGCAGAGAAAGCGCTTCGCCAGTTTTGGATGATTCTTGCCTCGCTTATTGTTGGTGTAGGGGTATGGGGCATGAATTACGTAACAATGCTCAGTTTTGAAATCATTCGTTTGCCTCACTATGAGTTTTTATATGCAATGGAAGGAATGGGCTTGGGGGTCGTTTCTACGTATGCAGCCCTGTGGCTAGCCTCTTCAAGAAAATGGGGGACTTTACGATTAATCGCACCGAGCATTCTTTTAGCTTGCGGGCTTGTTAGTATGCAGTTTATTAGTATGGTAGGCGGCGTTCCTCTTTTTACGTATAATCGTACGTTACTTATCGTATGTTTTGTGATTAGTTTGTTTATTTCATTTGTTTGTCTATGGGTCATCTTTGATATTAAGCGACCTGCTCAATCATTATACTGGTTTTCCAAAATCGTTTTTTCTGTCATGATGACATGCGCGATTATGATTGCTCAATACATAGGACTTGCAGCAGCAAAACCCACCCCGTCGATAGGTGTTCAAACAGGCTATTTCTTGCCCGTTCGGACTGAATTTTTAGTCATTATGTTCACGGTGTTTATCATTCTTCTTCTTGTCCTCATGTTTGTTGCTAATTTTATGAATCGCCATATTAGCGATGAGCGATTAATAAAAGGAGCTATTTTTTCCTCCTCCATTGATCCCATGATTATTACGAATAACGAGGGACGTATTCTCGATTTGAACACGTCGGCACGTGAAATTTTTTATACGAAAAGTTGGCTTGGCGAACAGATTCAAGAGATGCTACCGAGTTCGCACGACTTTCATCAGCTGATTGGAAAGCGGATAGAATTGGACGTTCGAATTGAAAAAAATGAATGGAAAACGGTTGAAATTACGGTGACAGAAATTCATACAGAGCAGCTTCCTGAATATTTGGTGTATATACGTGATATCACTGCACAGAGGTATTACGAGGAGGATCTTCAGGAGACGAACGATCGGTATCAGCAGTTGTTTAATTCCTCACCTCTTGCCATTATCGTTCATCGACACGGAGAGATTATTTCGGCGAATGAGGAAAGCTTAAAAATTGTCGGAACGATGCATGAGTACGAGGTCGTTGGGCACTCCATTTTGCAGTTTATTGCTCCTGAACAGGTAGGAAAAGTAGAGCGTATGATTAAGAATCTGCTAAAGGGAGAAATTGATCATAACGCACTATTAAAGGAAATTAAAATCCACAATATGCAGGGCGATGAGCTTTATATTGAAACAAGGTCAAACGTTATTAAGATGAGAGGGATGTTTTACGTTCAGACCATCATCAAAGATATTACGGAAACACGAAAGGTGAAAAACTCCGTTCGCTACATTGACTATCAGGACGAGCTGACGGGATTACCAAACGGTGGGCTTTTTAATACGCTTGCTCACAACATGCTAGAAAAAGCGAAAAAGGAAAAGACATCTGTATCGGTTCTTTTGATTGACCTAGATCGCTTTCGCTATGTGAACGAACAGTACGGACGTGACGTTGGAGATCAGCTGTTAAAAGAGGTCGTGAAACGAATCAAAAAACTACTGGTCGCAAACGATATTTTATCTCGCTTTGGCAGCGATAATTTTTTACTTGTAACGTCTGGTTTAACCCGAAATGAAGTCCATAGTCTTGCAAAAGATATGCTAGAAGCAATTCAAGAAGTCTTTTTCATTGAAGGAGAGAGCATTTCCTTAAGTGCTAGTATCGGAGTGAGTTTGTTTCCGAAAAATAGCCTCGTGTTAAACACGCTCATTCGTCAGGCGGATTTAGCGATGTATCACACGAAAAAGCATGGACGAAACAATTTATCGTTTTATGAGGCAACGATGAAAACGACCGATACAAGGCAAATGATGATTGAACAAGGACTTCGAAAGGCGATTAAAAAGAATGAGTTAGAGCTGCACTACCAGCCAAAAGTTAGTCTTCAAAATCATCAAATTGTCGGATTAGAAGCATTAATCAGATGGAACCATCCAACGCTTGGTCAGATTTCACCGGGTGAGTTCATTCCGGTAGCCGAGGAAACAGGACTTATCATTCAAATTACCGAATGGGCGCTTCGAACAGCCTGTGCCCAAAATAAAAAGTGGCAAGAAGAAGGAAAGAAAAAGATGCGCGTGGCCGTGAACATTTCAAGCGTTGATTTTGGAGAAGAGTCGTTCATCCACACTGTTCAGAAGGTGTTAAAGGAAACGAATCTCGATCCGCGCTACTTGGAGCTTGAGATTACAGAAAGCGTCGCGATTAAAAATATTGATATTGTCGTCGAAAAATTAAACACGCTACAAGGGCTAGGAATTTTTATTTCAATCGATGATTTCGGATCAGGCTATTCGTCTCTTAGCTATATTAAAAAGCTTCCGATCGATTCACTAAAAATCGACCGTTCGTTTATTAAGGACATCCAAGAGTCTTATAAAGAAGCAAAGATCGTCAAAGCGATCATTGGCCTTGCGCAAAGCTTAAACTTATCCGTTGTTGCAGAAGGCGTCGAACTTGCTGAGCAAGCAGCGCTCCTGCAGCGTGAGCAGTGTGACGAGGTACAGGGGTTTTATTTTAGTAAGCCCCTATCGGTTGGCGATCTTGAAGAGTTGTTTTTTGACATCGAAGCACAGGTTAAAGAGTACGCTCGTGAATATACGACTGAAATGATTGATGAAGTATTGCTTTAGAAGGACCTAACAAGCCGTTAGGTCCTTTTTCCGTGCCTCATACGGTTATGCAGTGATCAATGGTAAGAATATATAGGAGAAGAAATTAAGCTGGAAATTCGGCTAAAAGTTGGGTCATTCGAGTATAAATGTACTGAAGTCTTTGGATGTTGGCACAGTAGTCTTCAGAATATGGGACCGCGTGCTCAAGGATATGGGTAATAATCGTCGCTTCGTTTTGCAAAACCGTTACATCATTCGAATGATCAATACGATCATAAAAGGTTTGTAAATCCATCTATTCGACTCTCTTTCTGCATAAGTTTTCATATTTCCTAATTTTAGATATATAACATAAAAATGTAAATACGTTTTAAAAAAGACGAAAAAGTACATTTAGTCAGAAAGTTCCGACCCGGAGCGTTTAAAAAAGCCATGATCGAGGTGATTCTAGTATAATAGGAAAATGAAAGAGGCTACAGTACAAAAAGGAGGATGGTCCTAATGCAGTTAAAACGAATTCACCACGTGGCCATTATCGTCAGTAACTATGAGCGTTCCAAGGATTTTTATACACGTGTGCTAGGCTGTAACGTAGTAGAAGAAACTTACCGAGCGGAACGAGATTCCTACAAGTTGGATTTAGAGGTAGGAGGCGTTTATCAAATCGAATTGTTTTCATTTCCAGGTGCGCCCCAACGTCCGTCATATCCAGAAGCACGTGGCCTTCGTCACTTAGCATTTTCGGTTGAAAATATAGAGGACGCGGTGAACGAGCTAAGCGATAAAGGGATTAAGGTAGAGGACATTCGCGTCGATCCGATCACGGAGAAACAGTACACGTTTTTTCAAGACCCAGACGGACTGCCGTTAGAGCTATATGAAGACTAAACCGATTATTTCCGTTATTTTACCTACATATAACCGAGAAATCCCACTTGGTGAGCTTTTACAATCACTCGTTCTCCAAACTTTTTCTTCGTTTGAAGTCATTATTGTTAATGACGCAGGTGAGTCTGTAAGGTCGGTGATAGAGCGTTACCCAGAGCTGTCCATTCGCTACGAGGAATTAACAGAGAATGTTGGTCATGTTCATGCCCGGAACCGTGCTGTAGAGTACGCTCAAGGGGAGTATATTTTGCTCATGGACGATGATGACCTTCTTGTCCCAACGCACCTTGAAACGATGTATGAAGCCATCCATGATGCAGACCTTGTCTATTCTGACGCCGAAATTTTCCACTACGAGTGGAATGAGTGGGGGCGAGTTGTGACGAACCGGACCGTTTTTGCGTATGAATACACGCTAGAGGGAATGAGAAGCTTTTCATCTTATATTCCGTCCGGAAGTTTATATAGAAGGTCTTTGCATGAGGAAATTGGGTTGTTTGACGGAGCTATTCATAATTACTGGGACTGGGACTTCTTCCTACGCGTAGCAGATCAACATCGCATTAAGCGCGTTCCGATTGCGGGTGTTCTCTATGCATGGGGAGGCAGTGGCAATCAATCGGCACAGTTGAATAGTAAGAGAGGGGCCTATTTACAGAAGCTTTGTGAGAAGCATGGGCTTGGTCAGCTTCCACAAAAAAACTTTTGGGATATCCGAAGTGAGCCCGCCGTGCAGGCGAGGGCGACCACGACTACCATTGTGTGGGACGGCGTAATTATCCCAGCACGCCCCAACGAAACAAAAAATCCGAACGGCTGATCGTTCGGATTTTTTTGGTTATTCTTTTCGTTTATAGAAAGCGCGTGATACGCCAAGTCCAACGATTCCGAGCGCGATAAATAAAACGGCACGGAGCGGAATTGGAATAAACGGCAAATCGTAAAATACGAGCTTTAGTAGCGTCAACATCAGCATTCCAACACCTGCGTATTTGGCAATGGAGAATCGTTTTGTCAGACCAACGACAATTGCTAATACCGCTAGGAACATCCAAACGAACGTTAAAATAAGGCGCTGTTGCTGCGGTTCGAGGTGCTTAACGGCAGCGAGTGTAAATTCCGTTGAGAACGCTAAAAGAAGCGCAGTTAATATAAAGGACACAAACGTCAAGAAGCTTCCTTTATCTGTTTTTTCGTAACGTGATCCGACATACGTAATGGCGACAAAGCTTGCGATGACAATGAGCCACTGAAACGTTTCAAAGGAAAACGGGTCTTGAATGTTACGCATGAAGACAATCACAAGAGCAGCAAGTGCATAGCTCGTAATTCCAATGAATTTCTGAAGCAGTGATTTTGTTTTAGCTCCAATATAATACACGGCTAACCCATCAAGTAAAAACGCCACTTCGTAATAATCTTCTCCTACAACGTGCCCAATGAAAAAGAGCGAGAAAAACGTAAGCTGAAGTAGAATAAGCACTCTTCTTTGCTCTTTTATCACGAAGCAAAGTCCCGCAAGAACGACGAAACCAATGATTAAAAAGAGCGTAATCGAACGGTCCGACCACATGCTATAAATCCAAGCATAGGTCACCATAAGACTCGTAAGTAGCGTATAACCATGATGATACGGATGCTTTTTATCTCTGATCAGCTGAATTAAAATGAGCGCATATTGAATGAGTACCGGAATCGGGATCATTTTTTTGACGCTGTACGCGGGATCTGTAAACAGATAAAAAGCACCGAGCGCAATATTAAAGAACAAGGCCGTACTGTAGTAAATCGGCCAGAAATGATAGCGAACTGCCACAAGTAAGAAAAGCAAATAAAGCGCGGTTTCATAGCCTAAAAACACATAAGGATTTGGCACTTTTGACTCGATTAAGAATGGCACCAAGATACCGCCAATCATGCTGATAAAGCCGAGCACCTGCGACTTGTAGTAAACGGTAAGAAGCAGCCCAATCATAATCCAGACCAAGTTCAAGATAAAAGCCGTCGTCGGACCACACATGTTATAGAGAACGTGCATTGCAAACGTGGTGATCATCAACAGGGGAACGGCTCCCCCTAACAGCACGTGTCCAAGCTTCATGCGGTCCTTTTTCATTTGAAAGTAACCGACTACAAGCAGAACGGTTGATACGACAAACCCAAGCGCGACTTTTACACTTGGTCTCATAAAGCCATAGTCAGAGGCCGCTTTGAACCCCCAAATGACGCCGACGATAAAAACGAAAATGAAAAGACGCGGTAGCCATGTTTGGATAAATTGATCCAAATTAAAAGGCTGTGGAGTTTTTATTTCCTTGATCGCGACTTCCACGTCTTCATGTTGGACGGCTGATTTATCAGGCTGAAGAACCCCATAAGACGTAGGCGTAATTTCCTTTGATATTGGGTTTTTAATTTTAGTTGATTCAAGCTTCGTAAGTCGTTGTTTTAAGTCATGAACTTCATGCTGCAGAAGTTGAACCTGTTCTTCTAACGTTTTTCTTGATTCATTCATGAAGATCGTTCCATCCTTTCCTTTAAACTAACAATCTATCATTTATTTCCACATAGGGAATTATAGCATAAATGCACTTAAAGTGTAAAATTACTCTTTTTATGAAATTTGACGAAAAGGAACCAAATATTGTAAGGTTTTGATAGCACACTGAAAAAGAGTAGGGGGATTAAGATTGAGTGATATTGCAGGGAAACTTCGTTTGTTGGAAATTAAGGAATTATTGGAGAGAGAAACAGACGAAGAACACGAGCTGTCCACAAAGGAAATCGTTGAAAAGCTTAAATATAAATTTGGAGCAGAATACAAAGTTGATCACAGAGCGATTAAGCGTGATTTAGAAGCACTTATTCAGTCTGAGTTTGATATTATCGAAAATAAAGGGAAGTACGGGGAGATCTTTTATAGTCATCAGCATCGTCTTTTCGAAATGTACGAGCTTCGCTTGTTGGTTGATGCGGTTCTGTCTGCGCGGTTTATTACGAAAAAAGAGTCAGAGCAGCTCATTGAAAAACTAAAGCATTTAACAAGCAATGAGCAAGGAAAGTCGCTTCCAACTCCCGTGTATTTTGATAAAGCCGTTAAAAGTGAGTATCAGCAAATTAAGCTTGATATTGATCATATTCACCAAGCCATTTCGAAAGGAAAAGCGATTGGCTTCCGCTACGGACGCTATAACATTGATAAGCAGTTCACGCTTGGTCGGGATGGGACAGAGTATGTGGTGATGCCACATGCGTTAATATGGACGAATAATTTTTATTATTTAATCGGTGAATTTCAGCCTGAAGGTCAAATTCGTCATTACCGAGTCGATCGCATGAGGGAAGTAACCGTGCTTGATCGCTCTATTAAGAAGAAGGACATTAACATCTCTACATACGTGAATCAAAGCTTTCGTATGTTTGCAGGAGAAGAAGAGTGGTTAAAAATTCAGTTCAGCAATGAATTAATTAATCCAATGCTTGATCACTTTGGATTAGACGTATTCATTCGCAAAGTTGATGACAATTCATTCGAGCTTCAAACGAAAGCGAATATGAGCCAAGGCTTAATTGGATGGATCTTATCATGGGGGAAGCATGCGAAGGTCATTGCGCCGGACCATATCGTTCGTCAAGTGCAGGAAACCATCCAGCACATGCATGAGAACTACAGCTCTGTCATCACCAAATAATGAGAAAATAGAGCTAACACTTTACTAAATTTTACAAAACATTTATAGTAATATAAATAGAGAGTAGAACTATATACCTAAGTGTATGAAGTAACCTCTCTAAGCCTACGAACCATTTACATACGAAGAGGGGATGATGCATAGCATCATCCCCTTCGTTATTACAACACCCGATTGGATGGATCGCGTGGATCTTGTTTTGGTTTTTCAATCATTGGCTCTGGTTGACTTGGTTCAACTGGCTCAACCGGCTTTTGTTGCTCGGCTAGTTCGCGGTTCAGAGCTTTGACCTGATTTTTCAATCGGATGACTTTAACTGCACCAAGCATTCCGACCGCCAATCCGCCAAATAATGCTGCTCCAAGAATGATCAGGATCAAAGGCCAATCCTGAGAGCCAAATACGTAGTTGAATTGAACAGGGTCATCGTTCACGACAGCTAGTACTGCCACAATTAATGCAAAGATAAGTCCAAGGATAAAATAATTTTGTGCCTTCATTTTGTTGGCCCTCCTTTTTCACACACCTACTACATATATATATCCCATTTAAGCAAGGATAAAACACCATCATTATAGTCTGCGGTTAAGAAGAAAGCTAGAACTCAATGTGCAAAGGAAATTATTACGCAAAATGGAAGCAAATAAAAAGGACTGCTCGAAAGCAATCCTTTAGAATACGTTGATGTTGTTGTCAGTTAGCCACTGTTTGCGCTCAGCAGCGTCGTCATACAGCCCGTCAACGTTGTTTGTAAGTGCAGAAGCCACTACATACTCAATCGTTGCCATAGGGGCCATTAGAACGCGCCAGTTCACGTGTAGCGTGTCGCCTTCTTTTTTCGTTAAGTCTGCGATGTCTGCCCATTCAATATTTGAAGGAGCTTGTACATGCTCAGAAACCGCTTTTAGCGCTTCAGCAAACTTCTCGCTCGCACGATTTGTGTACCAGTCTGTTAGCATTGCTTGAATGCCTTCATTTGTTTGTTGAGTATTCCAATTTGAAGGAACCGTTGCGATGAATTTAGAGCGGAAGGTCATAGAAGGCTCTTTTACATCATCTTGCACGATATTTAGGCGGTATTGACGTCCAAGATAGAAGAATTTTTCATCGTTTTCAAATGTTGCTGTTTTTGCAGCAGGTGCTGCCGCTTGTTTTTTTACTGGTGCGCTTTCTTTCTTTTCAGCCACCTTCGCCGCTCCGGATAGCTGTGTTAGAATCCAAGAAGATTTGCGTGATAGAACAGAAAGTACGTTGTTTCGGTTTAAACCTTTAGGTACAATGACCTTAATTTGATTTTTATCACTAACTTGCACAGAGATGTCTGTTCGATTAGGAACAACTTCTACTGTGTAATCGATCGTTTGATCACCAATTTGATACGTATACATAGTTGTCATAGACTCCTTTCTCCAAATTATCATTGTAGATTGTAACTAAAAATTGGTCAAATGAAAGAAAATTATGATAATTAAACAAAGACCTTTGGTGTAAGGAAAAAGACTCTCTTTTTAATGAAAAATAGCTGCTTTTTTTCCTTTTTGATGAAAAAAGAGGAAATTCTTTCGCTTTTCCTCGATTCTTCCCGTGTCCAAATAAATTTATGCTTCGGAAGAAAAAATTAAAATGATGTTTTTGGTTCGGTTGAAGAAGGTAGGAAAAAAGGGGAGAAAATAACTATTTGAAAATTCTGTGTTTACTTCTTCACTGTGATTTGGTATAGTAAATAGCAACTTAATAAGTTATCAAGAGTGAATGAGAGAACTGGCTCTATGACTTCACAGCAACCTGCCAACAGCAAGGTGCTCCAACCAGCAAAGCAATTGCTTTGGATGATAAGACGGTGAAGCTCTTTTCGTTTCTAAAGCGAAGAGAGCTTTTTTAGTACCATCGTTTTTCTCTAAAACATTGCTCCTAGCACCTAGTAAAAACAAATAACGTGACAAAGGAGACAAAGAACATGAAAGTAACCAAACATGAAGAAAAACAAGTAACAGTCGAACAGAAGCTACAAGAGGTAATTGAAAGGATTAATCGTTCACCGCAGTCTGCACATGCTCACTATCAACGACTCGAAAAGTTTTATGAAATTGTTATTTACGAGCAAACACATACGTATTCCATTGCGATTAATCATCATGAATTAGAGGACATTGAATCAAATCATTGGAAACAGCTGCTTCTAATTTTAAAAAGGAAGTTTCAGCGAGTAGGCTATTCTGTTTCTCTAGGTATTTGGAAATGGTAAAAATTTCATAAAATCGTCATATTTTGTTGGCCTCCTACAATGTAAAAAAATGTATAATGGTGTCAAATGGGGTGAGGAGGAGTTTGTATGATGATGAGAGAGAGTTATGAAATTTCAAGAAAAACGATGGCGTTGTTGCCAAATAAGGATCCTGTTTATCAAACGAAGGTAATTGAGGCAGAGGGAGAGTATTTATGTGCGATTCCGCCGATCAAGCTCATTCGCGCTGCCTGTTTGCGGGGTGGTGCTTCTTATGAAGGGAGAAGAGAGGCGATTATTGAACGCTATGACTACAAGCATCGCACACCAATACCAATTTTTCCAGCCTTCAATGTGTTTGCCTTTCCAACGACGTCGCCAGACAATTATGAGTGCATGTGGCTATTTGAGAACCACATTTACAACGTTACATCTTCATCTGATAAAGCCTGTATTAACTTCCACAATGGAGCTAGCCTCGTGTTAGATTATCCCTATAAATTTATGCGTTTGCAATGGCAACGAACTGCTACGTGCGCGCGAATGGATGTTGCATTCAAAGATGCAAGGAAATTTGTCGAAATATTTTGAAAAAAATACTCTCTATTTCGCTTGAAAATGTGGTATCTTAAGTTAAGTTTTTTTGGCGGGTGCTTAGGCGCTTTGATTATGAGCCTCTTTACATAGAGGAGGACAAGAGTGAGAGTAGAAGGGAGTAGGTGTAGTGGAGGAACTTCTCATTGAACACGGCAGTGATCAAAATTGCGAGCAGTTTATTGACTCGATTTTAGATTATTTGACGGAGAAGTAAGGTTCATATTCATTCGCTTTAAAGCTAGAGAAAAAGGGTCATTCTTGTATTCAAAGAGTGGGATGAGAGGAAGGAGGCGCTGTCCGAATAACGGACGGTGTCTTTTTTGTTTTCATCCCAAAAATCTTGTGCAGAGAAGGATGGTATGGGATGGAAGGGAGTTGTATAATGAAAGAAAAGTGCAATGAGCGAGTACGAGGAAGATGGAAGAGGACAAAGATTCCTTCACGAGAAGGAAAGGTTCTTCACATATCTAACACAGAAGGGGGAGTGGAGTATGACACAGCGTACGTTTTTTCAAACAGCAGATGAGCTGAAGCAATTACTTTGTCATCTTGTGTCTATTCCAAGCGTAACGGGTACAAAAGCAGAGCAGGAGATGGGAAAAACGATCTACGATGATCTTGGTCAGCTGCCCTATTTTCAAACATATAAGGAGCAGCTACGTCTTCATCCAACAGGAGATGGTCGTTACGTAGTAGCGGCCCTTGCTAAGCATTCTAATAAGAAGAAGACGGTTGTTCTCATCAGTCATTATGACGTGGTAGACGTTCAGGATTACGGTGTTTGGAAGGATCGTGCTTTTTCACCTGAGAAATTAACGGACTATTTCTATAATTCAAAAGAAGTGCTTCCACCGCAGGTAAAAAGAGATGTTGAAACAGGAAACTGGTTGTTCGGTCGCGGAACGATGGATATGAAATGTGGATTAGCTCTTCATATGAGTATGATTGAGCAGGCAGCCAACGGTGCGTTCGACGGGAACGTTTTGTTGCTTTCGGTACCAGATGAAGAGGTGAACTCGGCTGGTATGCGCAGCGCGGTAACACTGCTTCTACAGTGGCAAAAAACGTATGACCTAGAATTCGAGCTCATGTTAAATGGTGAGCCGATGTTTGCTCGTTATCCAGGTGATGAAACAAACTACGTGTACACAGGCTCCATTGGAAAAATAATGCCAGCCTTTTATTGCTATGGAAAAGAAACGCACGTTGGGGAACCGTTTGCTGGGCTGAATGCTAATCTGCTCGTAGCAAAACTTACGAGTGAGCTTGAGTTGAACGTTGATTTTTGTGAGGTCGTGGAAGGTCAGGTGAGTCCGGCGCCGACATCCCTAATGCAACGGGATTTAAAAGAGGAATATTCCGTACAAATTCCCCATCGTTCGGTAGGGTTGTACAATCTAACGATTTTTAACCGATCGATTATGACATTGAATCAGATGCTCCTTGAGGCGGCTGAGCGAGTGGCGAGTTCGGTTGAGGAACATTATCATAAAAGAGCCTGGAAGTACGGAGCACTTTCCCATTCAGCTCCCCGTGATGTAAAAGTGCGAGTGATGACTTATGAACAGCTTTATGAATATGCCATTTTGCATCATGGTCAAGAGCACGTTGAGAGCCTTCACGCACATCTTCTGCAAAGCTTAGAAACAATTGATGAGAGAGAGCGATCCATTAAACTGGTTGATGAGCTTGCGATTTTGTGTAAAGAGCTTGCTCCGATGATCGTATTATTCTACACGCCGCCTTATTATCCAGCGATTTGTTCAACGGATCATCCGCTCATTCAATCACTGGTGAAAAATGTAGTAACGACGGCAAAGGAAACGTATGCGATCGCCTTAGAAGAACAGTTGTATTTCGGGGGTATTTCGGATCTGAGCTATGCGGGGCTACAAGATGAGCTTCAAGAAGTAGAGCCGCTTATTGCCAACTTACCGCTATGGCAAAAGGGCTATGCTATTCCATTTTCAGAAATGTCCGAGCTGCGAGCACCTGTTTTTAATGTCGGACCGATTGGTCGTGACGCACACCAATGGACCGAACGTTTGGAGCTTGATTATGCGTTTGGTCCATTAAAAGAGCTGATTGAACAAGTGATTCATGAAACCTTTTCATTCTCAAATCACAAAGCCGTATCGAATGATGAATAAAGGAAGGAGCAGGCATATAACCTGCTCTTTTTTGTTATGGATGAAGAGAAAAACAACCGCCTTGCAGTGAAAAAGAATGGCGATGCGAAGCATTAGAAAACGATGCGAGAAATGGACCAGCACCGAACGTCTCGTAAAATCCAGCAGCTACCCCACCTTCAGTAGGCTCACAGAGAATAAGTTTCACGCCGTCTAAATGAAGGGTCTGACAGCGTCCTTGAAGGGAAGGTGAAAAGTCTGGGGAATCTGCTTGAATTTGAAACAGCTCACTCCATTTCATACTTAGTTGATCCATGTTCGATGTGACGAGGTACAGTGCGTCGAATTGTAGGTTCTGTTCGTCATGCTTCAAGAAAGGCTGTAAGCTTTGAAGTCGTTCATCATCATCTTGCCCCCATTGAATAAAGAACGGCATCTCAAGATCCGTAGTCGTTTCTTGCACAAACAGCATCGACCATTCTAATAATTGCCCATTTTCTGTTCGACGTGACCCTGCAACAGGTCCTGTTGTTTTGTAGCCATAGCTCTGTAGTCGCTCTTTCAGTTCGCTCATATTATCTGTTCGAACGGCAAAGGTACCGAAGTGGCTTCCTTTGGAATAGTCACGAACAAACTTTTTAATGAGCTCATTATCTGACACGGCTTGTGCGAGAGAAGAGTCTTTCATACCGAGCCACTCAATATAAGGCAATCCGAAATAGGCAAGAGTATTATACGTTCCCCACTTTTCGTGCTGTCCGCCTTGTACAACGTGAATGCCATGTTCCTTTAGCTGTGTCATGGCTTCTTTCGGATGATGGGAAAAATGAACAAGGTGATCAAACGATAGCTTCATTTGTCTGGCTCCTTTTCAAACGTTTTTTTATGAGCTTGGAAATCTAATGAGGACATGATGCACAAACGATTCGTGGTGTAATATCTCTACTATTTAGTCTAGAATATTCACCGGGAAATTTCTACATATACGCGTGGCATTTGTCGAATGAAAATGGGTGCACACTGGTTTAATCCAAAAGCACATTTGTATCAAGCAGAAGACGGAGTAACGGTTTTTAAAACGATTTACGGCGTTGAAAAAGGGAAGCTTGTTTTTATTGAGCAGATGATTGCCCAAAAGCATTTAGCAGAAGGAAAAAGCTTTACAGACTTTGATGGAATGAAAGGTCTTCCTTCTCCAGCGATCGATCATAGTAATATTGAATTTATCGAACACGGTCATGAGGGATTTGAAGTGCCGCATTATGATATTCACCATTATTTTATTTCCAAAGCAGAGCAAGACCAAATTAAAGGTGACGGAGCACCTCCTGCACACACTCATTGATCGTTATCGAAAGGAATCCTGTTCTTGGAGGCCACTGAAAAACTTCGGATTTTTTAGATAATCAGTAGAACGTAAGACAGAAAAGCTGGGTCGATTTCGTTTTCCGGAATCGACCCAGCTTTTCTTCATTCTTTTTAGGTTGATGGTGAAAATGGCCCTTGCCCCTTGCATTTCCATGCCAACGATACCCGTGGATGTGGCTACATCATACCCGTGTCTATGCTTGAATTCACTATTCTTTCCTTCAATTTTAGACCATTCCTTGGATTTCTCCTTGAAGTATGCTCCTCTTTGAAAAGGTGCTTGTTCAGTATGTTCCGTTGACGTCAATGAAACGGAATCATTGGAAGCACCCTTTCGAATAAATGGATTTTCTTTATTATAAAGCAAAAAAACAGCCAAGTTCCTTTCAAAATGGGAACTTGGCCATTACATCTGATGCAGTCGCTCTAGGTTGTTTGGAACGGCAGGTGCGAGACTCCTGCGGGATTAGCGTGACAGGTGAGACCCCGCAGAGCAGCGAGGAGGCTCACTGCAAGCCCCGCGGAAAGCGAAGCGGCCTGGAGTGGAAATCAACCGACTCCGTTATGAACGCAATCCTTTAAGGACTTTTTCAGTGGCCTCTGTTCTTGGGCTTCTTTTTTTTGTTATTTCGATTCATTCAGGGGATACTATGAATACTTCAGGTGAGAGAAAGGAAGCGAAATGATGGAAAAGAAAGAGTATCAGGTAGGAGATCAAGTTTTTGTTATTTATCGCAATCCCCATACGGCGAACGTCGCCAATATTAAGTCAGCTGAAATTGTGCAACATCCAGATAATCCAAATGAGCAGGTGCTTTTTTTACACAACACCCTTCATGTGATTGAAGATGACGATGCCATTTTTCATTCATATGAAGAAGCAGAGCAAACGTATAACGCTTATTTTAGCGGCGATCATTACGAAGGATAACGACACCTATTCATCCCCACCATTTGAGCGTGGGGATTTTTTATAGGGAGAAATATGCAGGATAGGAACCATCCTTTTTGCTGAACTTAACAGTACAATCATCTCTATTATGGATGAAATGATGATCATGCCAAGTCGTGTTAATGAAAAGGAAGTGTGAAGATGGTAAAACCGTTTGTACCACAGTTAGTTTATATCGAGCCACGTGCACTAGAGTATCCGCTCGGCGTTCAGCTGAAGGAAAAGTTTGAAGGAATGGGAATTGAAATCCGTGAAACAACGTCACATAACCAGGTGCGAAATATACCAGGAGAGAATCATCTCCAAAAATATCGAAATGCCAAATCAACGCTCGTTGTCGGCGTAAGAAAGACGCTTAAATTCGATACGTCAAAACCATCGGCAGAATATGCGATTCCACTCGCAACAGGCTGCATGGGGCACTGTCATTACTGCTATTTGCAAACGACGATGGGAAGTAAGCCGTACATTCGAACATACGTCAATACAGATGAGATTTTTGAACAAGCAGAAAAATATATGCAAGAGCGTGCGCCAGAGATTACGCGCTTTGAAGCGGCGTGTACGTCCGACATTGTCGGGATTGATCATCTAACGCATTCGTTAAAGCACGCCATCGAATATTTCGGTCAGTCTGATCTCGGTCAGCTTCGTTTTGTGACGAAGTTTTCGCATGTTGATCACTTATTAGATGCAAAGCACAACGGAAAAACGCGCTTTCGCTTTAGTATTAATGCCGATTATGTGATTAAAAACTTTGAGCCAGGAACTTCTCCTCTAGCAGAGCGTATTGAAGCGGCAGCGAAGGTCGCAAAGGCAGGATATCCGCTTGGATTCATTGTTGCGCCTATTTATATTCATGAAGGATGGCAGGATGGGTATCGCCATTTATTTGAACTGTTAGATGAGCATTTGCCACAGGAGGCGCGTAAAGACGTAACGTTTGAAATGATTCAGCATCGATTTACGAAGCCAGCCAAGCGCGTCATCGAAAAAAACTATCCGAAAACAAAGCTTGCGATGAACGAAGAAGAACGTCGTTATAAATGGGGACGTTATGGCATTGGAAAATACGTGTACCAAAAAGACGAAGAGCATGAGCTCCGCGAAACGTTGGAATACTACATCAATCAGTTCTTTCCAGAAGCAAGAATTGAATATTTCACATAAAAAAAGCATCCCAATAGGATGCTTTTTTTAGTGAGCCAAGAAGGCAAGCTGATAGAAGAACAAGACTGCAAATACGTATACAAGTGGATGAACTTCTTTTGCTTTTCCTTTGACGATTTTTAAGACTGGGTAAGAGATAAATCCAACCGCAATTCCTGTTGCAATGCTTGATGTTAGTGGCATTGCGATGATCACAAGGAAAGCAGGAAAGGCTTCATCAAAGTCCGACCAGTTCATTTTTGCGACGTTCCCCATCATTAAGCTTCCCACGATAATCAGTGCTGGAGATGTAATAGCCGCGATGCCTGATACAGCACCAACCACTGGACTAAAGAACGCAGCAACGATAAATAGCACCGCAACTGTTAAAGAAGTAAGACCTGTACGTCCACCTACTGCTACACCAGATGTTGATTCAATATAAGCAGTTGTTGGGCTTGTACCGAAAAGGGCACCAACTGATGTACCAAACGCATCCGCAAGAAGCGCTTGACGCACACGAGGCATTTTGCCGTCTTTTACAAGACCTGCCTGCTGTGCCACACCTACCATTGTTCCTGTTGTATCAAAGATCGTTACAAGTAAGAAAGAGAACACGACGGTGTACAATCCGTAATGTACAACATCACCAATCGCATGAATAGGATTTCCAATAACTAATCCTTCAGGAAGGTGAGGTGCTGCGACAAAGCCTTTTGTGAATTTCAGCATTCCTGTGAAGTACGCAATAATTCCCGTAATAATCATTCCGAAGAATAGTCCGCCGTTTACATTTAGCGCGATTAGAACGATCGTAATTAATAAGCCGATAAGCGTTAGTACAACACCTTCAGAGCGCAAGTCTCCGAGGGAAATTAAGTTTGTTTTGTTTGACACGATAATGTTACTCATGCGAAGTCCAACAAAAGCAATAAATAGTCCGATCCCAGCTGAGATTCCGTATTTCAAGTTTGTTGGAATCGCCTCAATCAACTTCTGACGGAACGGTGTAAGAGATAAAATAATGAAAATCAGTCCTGCAACAAATACCGCAGCAAAAGCAATGCGATAATCAATGTCACCGTGTGAACCTAATACAATAGAAGTAAAGTAAGCATTCAGCCCCATACCAGGTGCAATCGCAATTGGATAATTAGCGGCAAGCGCCATCCAAAGAGTCGCAATGACAGCTGAAATAATGGTTGCGGTAAACACTTGGTCAAACGGGACCCCAGCAGCCGATAAAATGGCTGGATTGACGATCACGATATATACCATAGTTAAGAAGGTTGTTAACCCTGCTAGTAATTCAGTTTTCACGTTTGTATTGTAATCCTGTAGTTTAAACATATTTAACCTCCGAAATCACGAACATTTAAACAAGCAATTTATATAATATTCGTTTTTAGTCGATAATGCAATACCTTTACACAAATTTAATAAGGAGATTACGTTTCGTGCAGAAAAAGAAAGATTCTTTTTCCAATAAATGTGTATATAATGAAGGCAATAGGAGGGGGAGAACTGTGCAGGATAAATTGATTAGAAGTCAATACTTACTGAGCATTTCGCTTATTATAACCAGTATTATTTATTTCTTTGCATCCAACTGGGGCGGTTTTAGTAAATGGGGGAAAATTAGCCTGTCAGTCGGTCTGATTGTTTTGTTTTACGTCGTAGCAGTGCTCGCTGCTAACTGGCTGTCGAGATATCGGTTTTTAGGAAATTGGCTGTTTTTCGCGGCTTCGCTAGCTTTTGGGGTAGGGATTGCGCTACTAGGACAAATTTATAATTCTCATGCAGACAGCTATTGGCTATTTTTTCTTTGGTTTATCCCAACGGTCGCATTTGCAATTGTAACCAAGTACCGTCCATTCTCTGTGCTTGCGTATTTGCTTTTTCATCTTGCTTATTTCGCTTATTTTTTTCCAACGGGTGCGTTCTGGATTCGTGATCCTCTTGAAGAAGTAGGGATTGTTGGTGGACTTGCGCTTCTTAACGGAATTCTATTTATGTATTTGTTTGTGAGAAAAAGCGCTGCGAGAGAATTACTGTATCTTTCATACAGCATGTTTCACGTATTTGTCGTTAGCATTAGCTTTTTCGATCGATTTGGAGGAGTCGGTCTACTCATCACGTGTCTACAAATCATTCTATTAATAGTAGCTTTAAAATATTTCTCTGCTAAACAGAAGCGTGGTCTACAAATTGTTACGATTGTGATTACCACAATTGTGGCATTTATCAAATATACAGAGCTTAGTTTTGAAGTAGGCGGAGGATTTTTCTTCTTTGGGGGCTCGCTCATTGGTGTGGTTATTGTAGTAGTAGGTAGTGTGAAGGTGCTACAGCTGTTAAAAAAACAATCAGAGAGCGGAGCAACCTCTCGTGCGCTATCAATCATTAAGCACGTGCTCATTATTTGTTTAACGCTTTTTTGTGCATTCACGGCGCTATCATCAATTACAGGGCTTCTGTTTCTGATCGTCCCTCAGGCACCAGAGTATCCGGGATTTGTCATTGCGATCATCTTCATTTACTTCTCTGGCTACCGCCTTTTCAGGTCGTACCCAACCGTTCAATATACGCTTCTTATAACCGGCCTTTTACTAGCGTGCTCTATTAGCATGATGATGTCGTTTTGGTGGAGTATCGTATTGCTACTAGTTATCTTTTATATGATGAAGACGCTCCCTTATCGAGGCACACGGGTGATTCTCTACACGGCGCTTCATCCGATTTTGTTTGTGCTGTATTGGCGTATGTTAGAGGAATTCTATGTCGGGATTTGGGGTCATCCGTACCTATGGGAGCTTGCCTTTATTGGCTTTTTAGTCATGAATATTATCGTCTGGTCGGCAAGCAAGCTACCGTATTTACGTGTCCTCTCCTTTTGTCTAGCGCTGATCACGGCATATGTGCTGTCTTTTCAGGGGGAACATCTCATTTATTATGTGTATAACCTTGTATTTTTAGTTGTGTCCTTTCTTCTTGTATATGATAGCTATAAAAAGAAACAAAGCATTCAACTCTATGTGGGATACTTCCTTTGGTTCGTGTACCTGTTTACAAAATACTATGAGTATGGATGGAAACTTTTACACAAATCCCTCTCATTTCTTCTCATTGGTCTTTTAATTGGAGGAATTGCGTATTGGTTAGAGCGTAGAAACGGTGATCGTACGCCCGTAGGAACGTTCATCTTTACGGGGCGAAAACCGCTTCTCATCATCATCATTGTGGTTCAATTTCTAATGATTGGTGGCATTACCTTCATAAAGGAACAAACGCTCGCAAATGGTACGGACATCAAGCTTAAGCTCGAACCAGTTGATCCTCGTTCAATGTTGCAGGGAGATTATGTTCAGCTCCGCTATACGATTTCGGACTTGCCGATAAGCAAAAAAGTTAGAAGTGGAAAGCGCATTGCTGTTATTCTTCGCTCAAAAGAAAATGGTGTATACGGATACAGTGGCTATTATCAGTATGAAGGAAAGTGGAATAAATCATATGTAAAAAAAGCAGGCGATGTAAAAATAGTTGGAAAGACGACTTATAACGGCGTTGAGTACGGAATTGAGCACTTCTTTGTGGAAGAAGGAACAGGCTTTGACCTTCAGCAACACATTCGATATGGGCACGTAAAAGTGGCTGAAAATGGTGATGCACTGCTTCTGGATGTTACGAAGAAATAAGGAAGGACCCAAGATTGGGTCCTTTTTTAAAGCTACCTTCTTTGTAGAAACATCACTTTCTTTGTTGAATGCTCACTAGTTTTGTCAGGTGAAAAGGATTTCTTTTTTTCTTCACGAAATGTGTACGTAATAGTAGCGGATGGAGGGGAAAAGAATGAAAACGAGTGAGGTAGCAAAATTATTGGGGGTCAATCCAAGAACGGTGACAAAGTGGATTCATCAATTTGAATTAAACTGCGAAAAAAATGAGCTAGGTCATTTTGATTTTTCAGAGGAAGATGTCGAGAGTCTACGTGAAGTTCAAAAAACGATGCAGCAGGGAAGCCGTCGCCAAGGTGTTGTCACAAAGGTAGTTGACGAGGAGATGACTGGACTGTTGCAGCAGCAGCTCGATGAATTGCTGTCACGAGTGATTGAAAATGAACGACGCACAGAAGAAAAAGCGGGCGAGATTGTGACGTTTCAGATTCTTGAGCACCGTAAGGAACTAGATACGCTTCATAAGCATATTCAAAAGCTTGAAGGAACCATTGAGGAGTTAGAGACAAAGCTGAAGGATCAGCATAGCGTTCGGGAAACCAGGAAAGCAGCGCCGAAGTGGCGTACCTTTTTAACGGGACTGTTTAGCTTTTAATTCGTTCCCCCTCCGGAAAGGAGCAGCGTATGAGCTGCTTCTTTTTTCGTTCTGGTGTTCATTGGTTCGAAAAAAATATCTTGACGTTTTTGCCAACATCTGTTAAAAATTATTTAGTTAACATTGTGAAATAAATATATTAAAAAGTTTAGAGTTTAGAAGAAAAGGAAGTGAATCATTGAGCAAACGACATGATCTCATCGTAGATGTAGAACGCTTGCTGCGCATAGTGTTTCGTCAACTTCGTCAAGAGGTAAACGGCGTATTAGAATCTGAACTGTCCATAAATGAATTTATGACGCTACGAATGCTTGTAGAAGGTGGTCCTCAAAAAGTAACGGATGTTTCGAAACATTTGAAAGTCGCACCGAGTCACGTGACGGCGATTACAGAGCTAATGCTTTCAAAAGGTTGGGTGGAAAGACAGCGCTCAGATACGGATCGTAGAATTGTTGAAATCGTTGTATTACCTGAAGGAGAAGCGGTTTTTCGCGATTTTGAAGAGCGAAAAAGAGCTTACTTCTTTGAGCGTTTTCAAGATTTTACAAATGAAGAATTGACCATTATTTTAACGCTTTTTCGAAAGTTAGATCGCACAACTATTTCACAAGAAGAATAATTCATATAGTGAAAGATTTTAAACGATAAAAAGGAGATGCATCATGGAACATTTAGCTTACAAACGTAAGGTAACGATTATGATTGCAATTATGGCGGCTATGCTGTTTGCTGCGGTCAATCAAACGATCGTTGGAACAGCACTACCTCGAATTATTGCAGAGCTTGGAGGTATTCAATATTTTAGCTGGGTATTCACCATCTTCATGTTGGCTTCAAGTATTACCGCTATATTAGTCGGAAAGCTGTCTGATATTTACGGACGAAAGCCGTTTATTTTAGTAGGGATCGGGATTTTTTCAGTCGGCTCACTGCTAGCAGGCTTTTCAAACGATATTTTTCAATTGATTGCGTGTCGTGGGGTACAGGGGCTTGGTGGTGGACTTATCATGTCCACGGCATTCGCTGCGGTCGGAGATTTGTTTGCACCGCGTGAACGAGGGCGCTGGCAGGGACTAATGAGTTCTGTATTCGGATTGGCAAGCGTATTTGGTCCAACGCTTGGCGGTTGGATCGTAGATAACGCGAACTGGCACTGGGTGTTTTGGGTGTTTCTACCGTTTGGAATTGTTGCTTTTGTTCTTATCCTTATCTTATTTCCAAACGTGGAGAAAAAAGCAGGAGAGAAAGTGGATTATGCAGGCTCACTCTTTTTGACCACGACGATTACGCCTCTTTTACTCGCTTTCTCGTGGGCAGGGTCTAAATACGACTGGGCTTCCGTGCAAATCGTCGGTTTATTCCTGGTAACCATTGCGTCACTGATTGTCTTTATTGTCGTGGAAAATAAGGTGAAAAGCCCTGTTCTACCTCTTCACTTATTCCGTAATCCAATCTTTTCGTTATCAAACATCATTGGATTTATCCTCGGTGCGGGAATGTTTGGTGCGGCCATGTACATTCCGTTTTTCATTCAAGGTGTGATTGGTCGTTCAGCCACCGCTTCGGGCTTCATTATGATGCCAATGACGTTTGGAATGGTCATTGCAAGTACGCTTGGCGGTCAGTTCATTAGTAAAACCGGTAAATATAAAATATTGGCACTCGCAGGTCTTCTTGTTATGTCAGCCGGCATGTTCTCACTGGCATTTATGGACTTAAATACGACGATCACACACGTTATTGTGAGCAATATTTTTATTGGGGTTGGACTTGGTATGAGTTTCCCTGTCTTTACGCTCACAATTCAAAATGCCGTCGAGCAGCGCTTTCTTGGAGTAGCGACGGCTTCTGCACAGTTGTTCCGTCAAATTGGAGGCACGGTCGGCGTTGCGATTATGGGAACGATCATGAACCTTCGTATGGAGCATGAAACAAAGGAAGTAACGTCAGAGATGGGTGCATCACTGATGAACAACCCGATGCTTGCGAAAATTGTTCAAAAGCTTGATCCGCAAATTTTAATGAATCATGACGGTCTCGAAAAGTTGAAAGATAGCATTCCTGCGCAGTTTGCTCCTGCGTTTGCGAAGATTATGGATTCGATGCGTGACGTGCTGAGCTACGGTTTAACAGGCGTCTATTTCATTGCTGCTTTTGTTGTGCTCGCTGGTTTCCTTTTAACGTTCTTCTTAAAAGAAATTCCACTTCGTTCTAGTCAGCCCGCAGATGAAAAGCAAAATAAGGAAAAACAACAGGCGATGTAACGAGCTGAAAAGTTGGATAGAGCGCCAAGAATGCGTATAATAAGGAACACAAACAATAAAAGGATGGTGAACGAAAATGGGACAGCGACAAGAACTAGCGACATTTGCAGGAGGGTGCTTCTGGTGCATGGTGAAGCCGTTTGACGAACAGCCTGGCATTATTAGCGTTGTGTCTGGTTATACAGGCGGTCATAAAGAAAATCCAAGCTATGAAGACGTATGCTCCGAGACAACTGGGCACTATGAAGCCGTTCAAATTACGTTTGATCCAGATGTGTTCCCGTATGAAAAATTACTAACATTATACTGGCAGCAAATCGACCCAACGGATAGAGGTGGACAGTTTGCCGATCGCGGAGAGTCTTACCGTACGGCGATTTTCTATCATAACGATCAGCAAAAAGAAGCGGCTGAAAAGTCTAAGCAACAACTAGCGGAGAACGGACCTTTTTCAGATCCGATCGTAACGGACATCCTTCCCGCACAGCCTTTTTATGAGGCGGAAGAGTATCATCAAGGTTACTACAAGAAAAATCCAATTCGCTACAGCATGTACAGAAAAGGATCTGGGCGTGAGCGTTTCTTAAAAGAGACGTGGAAGGATCAAGGCAAAGAAGCCGATTTGAAAAACAAATTAACGCCTATGCAATATGAAGTGACACAAAACAATGGCACTGAACCACCGTTCCGTAATGAATTTTGGAATCATACAGAAGAAGGCATTTACGTGGATATCGTATCAGGTGAGCCGTTGTTTAGCTCTCTAGACAAATACGATGCAGGCTGTGGCTGGCCATCCTTTACGAAACCGTTAAAAACGGAGCAAGTAAAAGAGAATATGGATGTTAGTCACAACATGATTCGTACAGAAGTGCGAAGCAAGGACGGAGATTCGCATCTTGGTCACTTGTTCGATGACGGCCCTCAACCGACTGGAATGCGCTACTGTATCAACTCTGCTGCACTTCGATTTGTTCCGAAGAGTGAGTTAGAGGAACAAGGGTACGGCGAATTTAAACATTTGTTTCAATAAGAAAAAAGCTCAAAGGGATGCGTTCCTTTGAGCTTTTTTGGTTTTAATTCGTTTTCTGATAAACGCGATGATAAATAAAAATGGAATGTAGCCATAAATAACGTAAAATCCAATTCTAGACACTTTGTCATTTAGCAAATTGATGGCCTGACGATCTTTAAAATAGATCGCTGCAATGAACAGAAGAACCATCACTAAACGTAAGTACCAGGAAGATTTTCCCCCGAACTGCTTTTTAAACATTCGAACGAATCCCCATGATGTTAAGCATAGTCCGGGCAAGATCACAAAGAGCCACATCGCAATAATGACATATTCAAAGCGCTGTATAAACGGAATTTCAATGATTTTTGCCATCGTAAGCGTTGCCCAAATTGCGTGTCCGAGCTGCCCTTGACTAAAATACATGAACGAAACGAGCGTTAGTACCAAATAAATTAAGATGGTTAATAGATTTCCACCCTGCGCCCATTTATGTGATTTATGAGCGTTTTTAATAAACGGATAGTACAATAAAACAAATTCAAAGCCTAAATATTCATAGGTCATGGTTTTATGAGACAGAAAAAATTCCTTAGCGCTATGTTCCAGGATTGGCAAAATATTTTCCACGTGTGCATAATCCATTGGAAAGATGAGCCCAAGCACGAGCGGTAATGGAAATATAATACTAAAGTAAATCATCCCAGAAATGACTCGAAATCCTCCCATAATGATGTAGTATAGGAGGGGAACGAAGACAATGGAAATAACCCACGTTTTGGTGAGGGGAAACATCCATACTTGTACAACCTCAATATACGTTCGATAAATCGTAATAAGCAAGGCAAATAAATAAAGTGCCCACGCGAGATTGGCGATTCCCCCGAAAATCCGCCCGAAATAAATGTGGTGGATATCTGAGAGATCACATTGTTCAAAATTTAAAATGTAATAACACATCGCAATCAGAAGTGACACACCTAGTCCCGCTGTAATAACGGCAATCCATGAATCCTGTCCTGCACCTTGAATGAGAATTCGCTGATAACCAAGAACGCCAATTCCAATCTGCGGTCCGTGAATAAGGATGAAGGCGAAGTATGGAGAGACTTGATGATTCGGTTTAACGGATTGTTCCAAGACGAACGCCTCCTTTTTTATTCATTGATTCCTGTTTGGACGAGCGTTACATCGGCTCGAACAGATACAGGAATGTCCTTGTATATAGCGCGTATTCGTTGATGATCGTAATGGCGTGTCCGACTCCGGATAAAGTCTTTTAGGGCAAGAGGATCCACATCTAGCTTTTGAATGTGATCAAGAACATCCTTTGCTTCCTTCTCAATGTTGGCTTTTAATTGCTTTGAAATTAGCTCCACGTTACTAGGATCATTGACGTTAATCCAAAACGGGTATTCTTGTAGCTTTCCATCAATCTTGAGCACGATTTGAATTTCCGGAGACTCTTTTGTCCCTTTTAAATAGTATTTGTTTTTTGTATAAAGATTTTGAAGGGCAATTTGACCTTTGTGCTGATCTTTTTTGATGTCAATCATGTAGCGCCCGTTTTTTGATCCGTTGTCGAGCAGTTTGAAGATAAATGCGTGCTTCATGGAGAGAACATCTACAAACTGATACTTTCGAAAAAGCGCGATGCCGGCAAGCTTAATGGCATTCTTTTCACTTTTTAAATAAGGCAAAAAGGCGTCCCGATCTTCAGCGAAAAAATTAAACAAAAAGATTTGAAAATTTGTACGTGGGAAGCTTTCCATCTTAATATTTTGTTCAATTAATTTGTTGATGTATTGAGTATCGCTCATTTTTTTCTTCGTCACGGAGCTTAGCATTTCATGAGCGCTTCCTTTTGAAATAGCTACTTGCATCGTTCGACCTAAGTTTGGATTACGAGAAACGGTGCTGATCATATTTTGTAAGCCCCGTTTGGCAAACGACTCTCCAAGCAGTAGACTACGAAGCTGACCATCAGCAATTGGGAGCGGCGATTTGTTGTCAAGCTTTGCTGGGACATCAAAAGTGGTTTCCGCCTTCGCAGAAATTAAGCTTGGTTCTTCTGTAGAACCATACTTGAATAACGGATACAAAATCGTTCCTTTAATTTTGCCGTCTTCGTAGTCATAGCCGAAGGAGTTGACGATTTGAATTTCGTCTACAATTTCTTGATTTGAACAGCTCGTTAAAAGTAAAACCAATAGAAGAATGCCTAGTTTTTTCATCCAATCACTCATTTTCTTTATTCATTGTCTAATTCATTTTGCTTTTTAGGTGATTTTTTCTTAGACGAATTTCCGTCATAGCGTTTCGGTGATAATGCGCGTAAAAAGCTTGGGCGGTTGCCCAATTTATTTAGCGGTGAACGAATGAACGTATCTTGATAGTCCGTTGGGCGAAATGGATAAAACGGTACTAAATAAGGATTTCCTAATGATTTTAAGCGCAGCAAATGGGCGAGCATAAAGGCCATTCCCATCGTAATCCCAACAATTCCTAAAAACGATGCGAAAAAAATAAAGGGAAAGCGTAAGAGACGAATCGTGTTTGACATTTTAAAGATAGGTGTTGTAAAGGAAGCAAGGGCTGTTAGTGAGACGAGAATTAATAGAATATTACTCGTTAAAGAGGCCTCAACCGTTGCTTGCCCAATAACAATTCCACCTACAATTCCGAGCGTTTGTCCGACCTTTGATGGAAGCCGTGCTCCTGCTTCTCGCAACAGCTCGATCGTTATTTCTAAAAATAATACTTCGATGACGGGTGGAAACGGTACGTTTGTTCGTGAAAAAATAATCGGTCCTAACAAGTCTTTTGGAATCATCTCATAATGATACGTCACGACTGCTACGTACAAAGGGGTGGCGAAAATAGAGAAAAATACGCCAAAAATACGAATGATCCGTACAAACGATCCAACGATCCATGGGATGTAGTAATCTTCAGGTGAAATAAAAAAATCAAAGAGCGTTGCCGGTCCGATAATTGCATACGGTGATCCACTACTGAATATTGCTACTTGACCTCTTGTTAAGGAATAGAGCACGCGGTCGAGACGCTCAGATGTTAGAAGCGTTGGAAACGGTGTCCGAGAATAATCATTGATGGCATGATCTAAAATCGAGCTATCAAACACAACGTCGAATTCAAAACTATTCAAGCGCTGCGTAATTGTTTCGATATAGGTGGGATTTGTCACGCCTTCTAGATAAGTGATAACGACACGCGTTTGTGAAAGTGAACCAACGGTGATTTCTTTCATAATAAGTTTTTCAGAAACCACTTCTTTTCGCATTAAATACAAATTGATATCCAAATCCTCGACAAATCCTACTTTTGGGCCAACTACACTAAACTCATTGTCCGTGTCGTTTTCGGTCCGGTAGCCTGCATCCGAGTTTTGAACTTTAATAAGTGCCCCTTTTCGATCCTTTTTATGGATTTGAAAGAACAGATACCCTTGTAGAATTTTTTCTTGAATCTCAGCTGCATCAGATGAAATCGTAATATCTTCAATTGGGATTAAATCCTTTAAGCTCTCTAGATCTGTAATGGGAAGAAGAGACTCTTGGATTTTTAGAATGAACTGGCGCTGCAAGCTTTCAATGTTCACCAATGATTTGAAATACGACACGAGGTAATGGTTGTCTTTTTGTCCAATTGACATATACAAAAAATCACTTGATTGACGAAAATGCTCAATGATTTCTGATGTGTTTTTATCTGTTTTTGGCTTTTGTTCTGACGATCCTTTTGTTCGTTTGGAGCTGAAAAAATTTTTGAACATCTTGATCCCTCACCGCTTGTTTCATATTTAGTGGTAGTTTGTTCTTTTGCTTCCTTTTTATTCATAGCGATTTGGACACAAAATTATCATTTGTTCTTTCGCAGAGACATATGGTAGGTTAAGAAGAAGAAAAGAGAACAGAAATTCTTTTCCGATGGCACGTGAACAAAAAAGAAGCTGTTATCTTTGCATACAGCTCTCGATGTTAATAAAGAGATTAATGCATGTAGGCGGTGGATAATTACAGTATGGAACAGTGGATCATGTCGTTTATTGAATTTTTTAAACAGTTTTCCTATTTTGGCATTATCTTTGCTCTCACGTTTGAATTTGTTCCGGCGGAAATTGTACTTCCGATGGCAGGATTTTGGGTATACGAGGGAGATATGAATTTATGGCTAACGGTTCTTGCTGGAACGATTGGCGGAGTGACCGGACCATTAACGCTGTATTTTATAGGAAGATGGGGAGGACGCCCGTTTCTTGAGAAGTACGGAAAGTATTTCTTTATAAAAGACAAGCAGCTAGATGCAGCGGATGCGTTTTTTGCCCGTCATGGCGGAGCCGTTGCGTTCACGGCACGATTTTTACCAGGTGTTCGCACGCTTATTTCAATTCCGTGTGGAATGGCGAAAATGAACGTCCTTGCGTTTAGTCTTTACACCTTTTTTGCAATGCTTCCCGTTACGTTTTTTTATGTGTATCTTGGCTACAAGCTCGGTCCACATTGGGAAGATGTCGGAAAAATTATGGATCGATACACGCTTCCAATTGCAATCGGAATAATTATCCTCATCGTGATATATATATTAATTAAGCGAAAGAAAAGAAAAAGCCGCTATTCAGTCAAAGAATTCTTGACTAAAAAGTGACAATTTTGCAAAAAAGAGAAAGAAACAATTGACAGGTTTTACAGAATCTCATAAAATAAAGACAAGTAAATACGAAATTCTTCCTCAGTGAAGGGGAGTAGCGTCAGGGAAACCTGAAACAAAGTCGTCATTACATGAACATTGCGTTCATCGGCTTTGTTGGCATTTATAATGCTTAGCGAGACCTTTGCCATATTTGGCAAAGGTCTTTTTGTGTTTTCCCCCGTATTGAGGTCGAATGGGTCACAAAAAACAGGAAGTGAGAGGAGACTAAACAGATGGAACTATCGTTGTTATTAGAGTATGGATGGGTCTTACTGATTTTGGTGGCATTAGAGGGGATTTTGGCAGCAGACAATGCGCTAGTTATGGCAATTATGGTGAAACATTTACCGGATGAACAGCGTAAAAAAGCATTGTTCTATGGGTTGGCTGGTGCATTCGTTTTCCGCTTCGGTTCACTATTTGCGATTTCGTACTTGGTAAACGTATGGCAAATGCAAGCAATTGGAGCGCTTTATTTGCTCTTCATCTCGATCAATCATCTTGTTAAGCACTACTTTAGAAAAGGAAACGAGGAAGAAAAAGAGTCCAAATCAAAATCGGGATTCTGGGCTACCGTTATTAAAGTGGAATTAGCAGATATCGCTTTTGCGGTTGATTCGATTCTTGCGGCTGTCGCTTTGGCTGTTACATTACCAGAAACAACGCTTCCTAAGATCGGTGGATTAGACGGTGGACAATTTATCGTCATTTTCGCTGGAGGAATTATCGGGCTTGTCATTATGCGTTTTGCAGCAAATCTGTTTGTGCAAGTATTGAAAAAGCG
Source organism: Priestia koreensis (assembly GCF_022646885.1). Classification (GTDB taxonomy): domain Bacteria; phylum Bacillota; class Bacilli; order Bacillales; family Bacillaceae_H; genus Bacillus_AG; species Bacillus_AG koreensis_A. The sequence goes on from NZ_CP061868.1 coordinate 975,460, forward strand.
TCCTGGTCTCGAGACGGCCGCGTTCTTAATCGTTGGCTGGGTTGGGGTCAAACTAGCGGTTCACACATTGGCGCATCCAAGCCTAGGATTTATTAGTCATCACTTCCCAGAATCAGGTTTATGGAAAGGGATTTTCTGGACAGTGCTCCTTGGTATCGCGGTTGGAGGCTGGTTCTTTTCAAAAGAGAAGAAAGCATCAGGAAACGATGAGTCCTCTGAAAATTCATACAAGAAAGCTAACAATAGCTAATGAAAAATCGTAGAGAACTTCCTATAAATAGGGGAGTTCTCTTTTTAGGTCTGGGATACGCAGGGATATTTTAGGAGGTAATGTGCCGACAATATGTAAAATGTTTCGATACTTTTCTTTTTCGTAACAATCCTGGAACATGCGTAGCCAAACTGTAAGGGAGGAGTTATAATGATGGCTCGTATTGGGGAAAGTTTTAGACTGCCCCCGAAATTTTGAGCATCGGAACGAAAGATGTAAAGGTAAAAGAGGTGAAACCATTGCTCAACGTGCTGTTTGGAGTCGGCCGACGAAAAACGTTAGAAGAAATGGCAGTTCAAATCCAAAAAGGTGACGGACAATTACAAAATGAGGTCATTGATCAGTATAAGCCTTTTATTGCGAAAACTGTTTCTAGCGTTTGTAAGAGATACATTCATGAAACAGATGATGAATTTAGCATTGGTCTCATCGCTTTTAACGAAGCTATTGAGAAATATACGAAAGAAAAAGGCAGTTCATTGTTATCGTTTGCGGAATTAATCATTAAAAGAAGGGTGATTGATTATATTCGCAAGGAAGTACGAGTGAGGTCTTGGCATTTTGATCTAAAGGAAGATATGGAAGATGAGGGAGCTCAATCAAAGATTGAAGCTGATTTGTCCATTCATGCCTATCACAAATCCATTGAACAAGAACTGCGCCAGCAAGAAATTATTCAATTTCATGAAGTACTACAAAAGTTTGGGATGAGCTTATCAGAGATCGTCGAACAGTCTCCCAAACATTATGATGCCCGTATTAATGCCATCGAGGTTGCTCAATATATTGTGAATCAGGATGAAGTTTGTGAACAGCTATTTAAAAAAAAGCAAATTCCGATTCGCCAAATTGAGCGTCACGTGAAGGTTAGTCGCAAAACGATCGAACGCAATCGAAAGTACATTATTGCGATGGCCATTGTGTTAACAGGTGACTATATCTATTTGAAAGATTACTTAAAAGGGGTGCTCAATCATTGAAAAAAGGCATTATTATGGAGATACAGCCTGATTATGTCACAATGTTAACCCCGGATGGCGAGTTCGTAAAAGCACGATATAAAAAGCGTCACTACGCAATAGGAGAAGAAGTAGAAGGCCATGAGGTTTTTATTGAAGCGACAAAAGAGAAAAAGAAACGTCGCACAAAACTAGCTCTCGTGCCGCTTTTTGTAGCAGCGCTGTTGCTTCTATCATTCATTCCGTATTATTCGCAGAACCAAGTATATGCTTACATGTCCATTGACATTAATCCTAGTCTTGAATTAGAACTGGACCGTCATATGAATGTGACCGATATACATGCGTATAACAAAGAGGGAAAGACAATTATAAAAAAATTGCCTAAATGGAAGAAACGGCCTGTTCATGAAGTGACGACCAATATTATTACGCTTAGCCAAAAAGAGGGGTACTTGCAGAAAAAACACGAAATCTATATCGCGACGGCTTTAAAGCGAAAGAACGTACACGCTTATAAAAAGAAGCTACAGGAACAGGTTCAAACCATCACCACTGAATGGACAACAGATGACGTACGTGTTACGGCAAAAGAAACTTCCTACGACACGAGGGAAAAGGCTGAAAAGCAGGGCGTGTCAACGGGGGCGTACCTGCGAGCACAGCCTGTCGAAAGGTCAAATGAGCAGGAAGAAAAGATGAAACCGTCTGTTCCACCTAGTGAGAAGGTTCAGGATGAAAAAAGGGAGTCAAGCTCGGTAGAATTATCTGAGACAACGGATACGGATCGAAAAACGGATACGGATCGAAAAACGGATACGGATCGAAAAACGGATGCGGATGAACATGCGAAAAAACAAAAAGAAAAGCAAGATCAGCCGCCAAAACCAGCGTATCCTCCAAAAGAACGTACAAAACAAGAAAATGAACAATGGCTAGAGAAAGAAAAAGAAAAAAACGAACAAAATGAACAAGAAAAACTAAAAGAACAACCCGACAGAGACAACAAAAATCAACCAGTACCACCGAAAGAAGAGAGAGAAAAACCAGCTTCTGCTGAAAAAGAGAAAAATAATCACGAGAAAGATCCGAAACATTCCAACGAGGAGGAATCATCTACTCCCCCTGATAATGTGGAACATGAGAAGCCCAATGACTCCACGCATGGGGAAGAACCACCGAAAAAGGTGCATAAATCAGCCGTTTCTCCTTCAGTTGAGGAGAATGCTGATGAAGAAACAATAGATGAAGAGTCCCCCTCGTCAAATGAAGAATTAAATGAGACACCATCTCAACCATAATCAAAAAAACAGCCGGTGTGAATTGCGCTCACACCGGCTGTTTTTATTTTATTGCTCGACCGTATATTTTTGCGTCTGTGTAGTTGTTTTACGGAAGAAATATAGAATAAGAAGTGCTACTACAAGCAGAGAAGAATAAGCATACATCATATGAAATGTTGTATGGCTAACAATGCTTCCTAAAACAAGAGAACCAAGCGCCACTCCTAAATCCATAAAGCTAAGCGTCATTGCATTTGCTGTTGGACGTTTGTCTACTTCAACGCGGCTAACTGCCCAAGCTTGGAATGTTGGCTGCATAATACCATAAGCAACGCCGTATAAAATCGCTGCTAAAATAAACATGGGCATGCTGTACGTATTTGATAGAAGAACCAATCCAATAATTCCGCATAGTGCCCCAGGATAAACGAGGTACTTATGTCCGAAGCGATCATAGATGCGACCAGTGAACGGACGAATGACGACCATAATGACCGCATTAATGAGGAAGAACAGAGATACGTGGCTTCCTAAGTTTGCTTCTTTACCAAGTCCATCGATAAAGTTGATAATCCCTGCAAAACCGAAGTAAAACAGCATTACTAAAAAGACGGGTAATAACGCACGAGAATCAAATGCGTACTGAAGAAGCGATGGCTTTTTCTCGGTTCCTTTCGGAGGCGTGTAGGATAATTTTAGATTTTTCACTGTAATAGCGAAAACAAACGATAGAGCCATTAAGATCACAGACGAGATAATCATGATATTAAAGGAGAACGAATGTAGCAAAGATAGTGCCACCATCGGTCCAAGCGTCGTACCGAGACTCGTTGCCATCCCAAAATACCCGATTCCTTCACCAAGACGATTACCAGGAATACGATTTGTCGCCATCGTTGCTAAAATCGTCGTGTTAATTCCAAAGCCAATTCCTTGAATGATGCGTAGTGGAATTAAAATCGAAAGTGCTGACTGGTTATAGCTAAGAACGAGTGTCACTGTCATCACAGCGAAAACGATTAACAGCGTTCGTTTCATGTTCATTTTATGAAGTAATGCTCCCATAAATGGTCGCGTGATAATGGCCGCAATCATAAATGCTGTGGTCATAATGCCCGCCTTAGCCGTATCATGCTGAACGCCTGCAATGTACACAGGAAATCCAGCTGTTAACATTTGGACACAAATGAAAAAGATAAATGTTGTGAGGACGATCATCGTAAATGGAACGGTCCAAAGTTTTGTTTCTTTCATTATTCCGCCTTCTTTCTGTCTGAATATATGATGTAAAATGGGCGTCTTCACCTACGAAAAAATAAAATGACACCCAGGATAATTACTGAGTGCACAGGAAAAATTACTTTTGAGCTGTCAGCTGTTGAATGTTTTTTTCTAATTGATTCATAACGTTTTGATAAATGGCAAGCTGATCCGCCTCGATGCCATCAATAACCTCTGTAAAGACTCGCTCTACAAAAGGAAAAAGCTCGGTTTTTAACGAAATACCCTTTTCCGTAATTTCAATTAAGAACGAGCGACGATCTTCTGGATTCGGCAGGCGCTGAATAAGTGAACGCTTTTCCAACAAATCCAAAATTTTCGTCAGCGTTGCATGATCCTTCATTGATCTTTCCGCTAGCTGCTTTTGCGTTAACAGCACTTGTTTTTCCAAGCGCTTCAATACACCCCACTGTTCAATCGTAATTCCATAGGGCTTTAATGATAATGTTAAAAACTGACTTAGCTGTCGACTTGTTCGTACAGTAAGAAATCCTACCTCTTCATCTAATGATTTCATGGTAAACCTCCCGAATAACTTCCTTGTTAACAATATCACATAAAATTGTTTGTGTAAATATAGTTCGTATACAAACTATATTAGTGTGGGGCGAGAGAGGAAGGGAGTGATTGGTTGAATGCGGAAAATGGCTGATAAAAAGTTAAAAGTGATCGATAAAAACACAAAAACGATTGATAGAACAGCAAAAATAATCGATAGCCTGAGAAAAGTGATCGATAGACCGGTGAAAGCAATTAATAGCGATGTAAACAAAACAGCGTGGGCGTGGAGGCCCAGAGGGGGTAGTTCTGTTCACAAGCAAAAGGTGCTCGTGGGAGCACCTTTTTAGCCATATGATATAAAGTTATAAATTATTTTTGTTGCCCGTTGAATTGTGATTGAGCTTGTTGAACAAGACGTTTTGTGATTTCTCCACCTACAGAACCGTTGCTACGAGCAGACGTTTCAGAGCCAAGAGTTACACCAAATTCTTGAGCGATTTCGTATTTGTACTGATCTAAGAAGCTTTCTACGCCAGGTACAAGAAGTTTGTTGTTGCGTGCCATTGTGATTTCCCTCCTTTTTGTTTTGAGTACAACGAGTAAGTAACTCGTTGTTAAAGATAGTATTGCTTGTATGGAGAAAATAATGCTGGTAATGGTATGTAGAAGAAGCGGATATTGGGTGTGCTTCCTATTTACTAAAAAACAAAACGCCGCTGCCTAAAAAGGCGAGCGGCGAAACGTCTTATTTTACAAGGGAATAAGGCTCTAGTGAATCTAAAAATGATTTTTGGAAGCTTTTTAATTGTTCCATATATTTATCTGTTAATTGTTGGAACTCATCACGCGTTTTATGTTGTTCGCTAAGAAGCTGACTTACTACTTGCTCATATTGCTTTTGTGCCTGTTGTACAAGAGCATAGTTTGTTTTACTCTGACTTAACGTCACGTCTTGAAGCTTCTGAAGCGCTTCATGCGCGCGATTTGACCATTCTTCGTATGAATTTGCTGCAGCATCTCCAGCCGTTTTGCGAATGGATTCCACCGTTTTTACTTGTACTTCTTTTGCGTCTTCTTTCCATTTGTCATCTACTTCTTGAAGCTGTTCAAACGTTGTAGCGAAAAGCTCTTTTTGTTGTTCAAACGCTTGCTTTGTCCAGCTTTCCAATTGCTTGTTGCTTTCGTATACGTGATTTAACCCTTTTGACCATTGTTCCCATACTGCGTCGATCATTGAGTGATAATTAACAGTTGCCATCATTCATTCCTCCTAAAAAGTTGGTTGTACAGTAATGTAAAACGAAACGTTGTGAGGTAATAGCTTATGATGTGGGTCTAACATTTCTCATATTGGCACGCAACATTCATTGCGAAAATCCCTTATTCGTGGTTCTTTGGTTCATCCTTCTTTGTGCCGAACGGAAACAGCATGTCTGTATATAAAGAAAAAAAGGAATTTAACATCGTTTGATATTGTTCAAGAGATCCAGCCCATAGCTCTAAATATTGTTCCCCAGCTTTTGTTAGGGAATAGATACGGCGGGCGGGTCCATCGGCGGTTGTATCCCATTCAGATGCGATGAGGTCATCTTTTTCTAGCTGTCGTAGTGTGCGATAGACATTCCCTTGGTCGACGGAAGTAAAGCCAAAGCTCATCAGCTGTTGAATGAGTTTATAACCGTGAAGATTCCAACCTCGTAAGCTCAGAAGTAAAAATGGAATCATAAAATTTTTAGGGGCGCCACTCATTGATTTTTCTGCTGTACTTTTCGCTTCTTGTTTCTTTGTCATTGGAATGCCTCCTTTCAAAAAATCTATATGTGTAAATTACACCTATATGAATTATTTGTCAACCCTTTCCACTTAACCCATAAAAAGGTGGGTTGAAAGAAGGAGGGACAAATGTCATGAAATCTAAAATTCGACAAAATTAGTCGTCTTTTATCGAAAAATATTAAAAATTTTGAATTGTTTATTGCGCCTTGCACTCTTATAATAAGACATGTGGTTCATTCGTAAACGTGAAATTTTGGAAAATGGTGCGGAATACTGGGTACCAGCGAATGATGAAAAGGGCAACGTCATCTATCGCTCTTGAGTAAAGGTTTACTCGATAAGAGCAAAAAAAGTGAGTGTATCAAACGAAAAGGGAGATGGAACAGTTGGACCAACAAAACGTATTTGATCCATTTTTAGCTTGGAAAGACATGTATGACAAGACGGAATCTTACTGGGGAAAAGTAATCGGTGAGAATATGAACCGTGAAGAATTCTCGCAGTGGATGGGAAAAGTGCTGAATATGAATCTTCAATATCAGCAGGTAGTCAACGATACGACCACTCGCTACTTTGGTCAACTTAATATCCCGAGTAAGGATGATATTTCAAACGTTGCAAGCCTTGTTGTAAATGTAGAAGAAAAAGTGGAAGAATTAGAAGATCGTTTTGACGTGTTAGAAGATGCGACAAGTGCAAATGCGAATCTGAAAAAAGAATTTACCAAGTTAAAAAGTGATGTAAAATCTGTAGAAAAGAAAGTAGACCGAGTCCTCACCCTACTTGAAAATCAAGAAAAACTCCAAATAAAGCTTCAAGAACAGCTCCAAGCTCAACTTCAAGAGCAAATAAGGGAACAGAGCCAGCAGCTTCAGGCGCAGCTAGAAGATCTTCAGGAACAAAGCGAAGCAGCGGTATCTTCAGAGCCCGTAAATAAATAACGATCTATTTATAGCTTATCTTCATACACTAACTATTTTAAGAATTAAGGGGAGAATTGAATATGACGACAGCATTAGCAGGTAAAGTAGCGATTATTACGGGTGGATCTAAAGGAATTGGATCGGCTATTACGAGAGAGTTGGCGTCAAATGGCGTAAAAGTAGTAGTGAACTATAATCAAAGCAAAGAATCTGCTGAGGCCATCGTAAATGAAATTAAAGCAAATGGCGGAGAAGCTTTAGCCGTTCAAGCTGACGTTTCCTATTGCGATCAAGCAGAACGTCTTGTAGAAGAAACGAAAAAACAATTTGGTCAGCTTGATATTCTTGTTAATAATGCAGGGATTACGCGCGACCGCTCGTTTAAAAAGTTAGGTGAGGAAGATTGGAAAAAAGTAATTGATGTGAACTTAAATAGCGTCTATAACACGACAACGGCAGCGTTAAGCCACTTATTAGAGGCAGAAGCAGGACGCGTCGTCAATATTTCTTCCATCATCGGCCAAGCAGGTGGGTTCGGTCAAACAAACTATGCAGCTGCAAAAGCGGGAATGATTGGCTTTACAAAATCTCTTGCCCTTGAGCTTGCGAGAACAGGCGTTACGGTGAATGCCATCTGCCCAGGATTTATCGAAACGGAAATGGTGATGGCAATTCCAGAAAATGTGCGTGAACAAATTGTTGCCAAAATTCCTGCGCGCAGGTTCGGTCATGCGGAAGAAATTGCTCGCGGCGTTCTGTTTTTATGTCAAGACGGTTCCTACATCACCGGCCAGCAACTAAACATTAACGGCGGTTTATACATGTAATTTAGTTGAGATTGTGAACTATTTTACGTACCTTATTCAATTATTAGCCCTGACGCATGTCGGGGCTAAAGCGTTGCGTCAGTCCAAGCATACTAATCGAAAGGTTGTGGAAGAAATGGCGACATCCTATATAAAAGAGTGGGAAAAGTTATTGGAAGCAATGCCAACCGAATACAAACAATCAGCAGGTCGCTTCAAGCGTGCCCTTGACATTATTACAGAAGAAGCAGAACCAGAAGTGGGGTTATCTCCAAAAGAAGTCATTTGGAAAAAGAACAAAGCAAAGCTATACCGCTATATACCGAAGCAAGAAAAGCTTCATAAAACACCGATTTTACTCGTATATGCACTGATTAATAAGCCGTATATTTTAGATTTAACACCTGGGAATAGTCTCGTTGAATATCTCGTTGATCGAGGATTTGACGTCTACTTATTAGACTGGGGAACACCTGGGCTTGAAGATCAGGACATGAAGCTTGATGATTACATTTTAGACTACATTCCGCGCGCATTTAAAAAGGTGCTTCGTCACTCAGGGGCTACGGACTTATCGGTTCTTGGCTACTGCATGGGCGGGACGATGACATCCATTTTTGCCTCATTACATGATGATCTGCCGATTCGTAATTTAATTTTTATGACGAGTCCGTTTGATTTTACAGAAACGGGTCTGTACGGCACGTTTTTAGATGAGCGCTACTTCAACCTTGATAAAGTTGTGGACACGCTAGGGAACGTACCGCCCGATATGATTGACTTTGGCAATAAGATGTTGAAACCAATCACCAATTTTTACGGTCCATACGTAAGCTTAGTGGATCGTTCAGAAAATCAGCGTTTCGTGGAAAGCTGGAAGCTCATGCAAAAATGGGTAGGAGACGGCATTCCATTTCCAGGGGCTGCGTATAGACAGTGGATTCGTGACTTTTATCAGGAAAATAAGCTGATCAAAGGTGAACTTGAAATTCGCGGTCGAAAAGTGGACCTTTCAAACATTAAGGTAAGCGTGCTGAATATCGCGGCGAGCCGTGATCATATTGCGATGCCTGATCAGGTGAAGGCTCTCATGGACGCGATTTCAAGTAAAGATAAAGAATTTAAGCTTCTTCAAACCGGACACGTTTCGGTTGTGTTTGGACCAAAGGCCGTGAAGGAAACGTATCCTTCAATCGGCAATTGGCTTGAAAAGCGTTCAAAATAAGCAAAAAGCACGGTCTCTAGAGTGAGACGGTGCTTTTTTGTTTTGTATATTCATAGGCTTCAATGAGTAAATCGACGATGTGAACGGCTCGCATACGATGTGCGACACCTTCTCGTTCAATACCAAGCTTCATTTGCAACAAGCAACCGGGGTTCGCCGTCACGATCGTTTCTGCTTGAATGGCTTCGACGTTTTCCATTTTGTGATCTAAAATTTGCATCGACATGTCGGATTCGACAATATTATAAATGCCCGCTGATCCACAGCACCGGTCAGCATTTTTCATCTCTCGGAACTCAATCCCTTTAATCCCTTTTAATAGAGTTCTTGGTTCGCCAAATGTTCGCATCACGTTTCGTAAATGGCAGGAATCCTGATACGTGACAACCTGATAAGGAAGCTCTAGCTGCTGTTCGAAAAAGCGTAGCTCAACTAAAATCGATGAAATATCTTTTAGCTTTCCTTTAAACGCCTGTGCTCGATCTTTCCAAGATAGGTCGTCTTTTAGGAGATGATCGTAGTCAATCAAAAACCCTCCGCATCCACCTGCATTCGTAATGATAAAATCTACTTCTAGCGATTCGAATGCTTCAATGTTTCGTTTCGCAAGCTCTTTCGCTTTTGCTTTTTCACCGCTATGTCCGTGCAGTGCTCCGCAGCAAGCCTGCTCTTTTGGAATGACAATTTCACAGCCAGCAAGCTGAAGTAATTTTAAGGTCGCGTTATTTGTGTTTAGAAACATCGTATCCATTAGGCATCCCGAGAAAAAAGCCACCCGTTTTTTGACGGCACCCTCTGCCAGAAGGTGGTGAGGACGGTTTTTCATCTCTTTTCGCGTTGGAACAGTAGGAAGAACTTTTTCCATCGTCGCGAGATTATGAGGGAGTAAATTTAATACACCGCTTTTACGGGCCAGGCTCTGCAGACCGGATCGCTGATAAAAGCCAAGAAGTCCCGTCAGATTTTGCATTCGTCCCTGATGTGGAAACAGGCCGTTAAATGCGATATTTCGTGCGGTTTTGACCGAAAAAGAGTGTTTTTTGTTTTGGTTAATAATGTCGCGCGCATCCTCAAGCAAATGTCCATAATTCACGCCTGATGGACAAACTGGTTCACAAGCACGGCATCCGAGACAAAGGTTTAGTGAACGCTCCACGTCTTCATCAGGCTCAATCATGCCATCTACGACGGCCTTCATCAATGCAATACGACCTCGAGGTGAATGGGATTCCTTATAGCCTGATTCAACGTATGTTGGACAAGCGGGGAGACAAAACCCACAGCGCATACAGTTCAGTAACTCATCCTCGTTCATTTGTTCTTTAAACTGCTGCTGAATAACTTTTCGTTCCTCTGCTGTTGTCATGACGTCACCACCACTCGTTTTCGTTCATTTTTGGCAAATATTTTCCCAGGATTCATTATGTTGTGTGGATCAAAGGATTGTTTAATGGCCTGCATCGCTGCAATCCCTTCTTTGCCTAGCTTGAGTTCTAAAAAGGGAGCTTTCATTTCGCCTACGCCGTGTTCACCCGTAATGGTTCCTCCGAGTTCAATGGACTTTTCGAAGATTTCGGCGAACGCTTGCTCGACTCGGTGAATCTCCTCTTGATCTCGTACGTCTGTAGGACAAGTAGGGTGCAGGTTGCCGTCACCCGCATGACCGAATGTGCAAATTTTGATCTCGTACTTTTCGGCGATGTCGTTAATGGCCTGAACCATTTTAGCGATTTCAGAGCGCGGGACAGTTGCATCTTCTAGTATCGTGGTAGGCTTTAAGCGAGCTAAAGCAGACAGCGCTGAACGCCTTGCTGTACGCAGCGCCTCAGCGTGTTCATCAGACTGTGCCACTTCAACGGAAACGGCATTTTCTGACTTGCATAGCTCCGCAATTTTTTGAATATCATGCTCTACTACTTGGAGCGGACCATCTTGTTCAATTAAGAGGACGGCTTTTACATTGGTCGGAAGTCCAATCCGGGCGAAATCCTCCACTACGACAAGAGTGGGCTGATCTAAAAATTCAAGCGTGGTCGGAATGATTTTATTCGCAATAATGGTCGAGACAGATTTAGCAGCCGCTTCAATATCTTGATACAGCGCGAGGATCGTTTTTTTCGATTCAGGCATTGGAATAAGTTTTAGCGTCGCTTCTGTAATGACACCTAATGTTCCTTCTGATCCAACGAATAAACGGGTTAAGTCGTAACCAGCAACGTCTTTCGCGAGCTTCCCACCGGTGCGAATAATATCGCCATTTGGAAGAACAATCTCAAGGGCAATGACGTAGTCCCGCGTAACGCCGTACTTTAATCCGCGAAGACCACCTGAATTTTCGTTGATGTTTCCACCGATCGTCGAAATCTTCATTGAGCTTGGATCAGGTGGATAAAACAGTCCTTTTACTTCAACTGCTTCAATCATTTCAAGGGTAATGACGCCTGGCTGCAGCGTGACCGTTAAGTTTTCTTCATCGATTTCAAGTATTTGCTGCATATGCTTAAATAGCATCACGATGCCACCTTGTGTTGGGCATGTTCCTGCACAAAGATTGGTTCCAGATCCGCGCGGAACGATCGGCACACGATGCTCAGAGCAAACCTTTAAAATGTCGGACACATCTTTTGTATGACGAGGGCTGATCACCGCATCAGGCATCGACTGAAACTGCGGCGTAGCATCATAAGAATAGACGAGGCGTTCTGCCGGTGAATCCTCATAATTTTCTACTCCTACAATGTCAATAAGCGTTGCACGAACGTGTTCAGAAATCATTTTGTTCCCCTGCCTTTACCATGAATTTTATGTATGAATACTTCTATCCTATAATATTCAACCCCTGCTCTCTATAGACGATCATCTAAAATAGAGCGTTATCATTTTTCATTTTTTAGACGATCATCTAAAAAATGAAAAGCCAAATAAAACGTAACGATGTCTGATGTCCGCTTTAAGTCGATGGAGGCAAGTTCTTCAATTTTTTTCATACGGTAATGAAGCGTATTAATATGAATGTGAAGGGCCTGAGCTGTTTGCTTTAATGCCATATTATGCTGAAGGAGTGCGCGACCTGTTTCTAACAGGTCATCATGAGCTTCTAGCGCATGAAGCACACGACGTGAAAAATCTCGCTTCGTTTCTTTTGAAATATTTTCTAGGCACATTTCAAGCCGAAGGTCGTGATCAAACACAATCGGCTGTTCGCTTGTCGTGACTGAAAGGGCACGATTGCTTTGCTCATAGGAACTCCTTAAATGATGGGGAGACACCTGTTGTCCAACACCAATTCGAATCGAAGAACCCCACGTGCCGTTCAAATAAGCGCGCCATTCGTCGAGAGCTTCTTTCATATCTCTTTGAGGATGAACGGCATGAATGATCAAGAGACGATCGGCGCCCCACGGAATAAATAAATCTTCTTCGTGGTGCCATAGGTGCTGCAGTTGCCAAATATCTGCGTGTGTAAGTGAATGGTGAGGAGGAAGAGCCATTAATAATACCTGTCTTGTAATCGTTAAATCGACATTTAAAATACGCGCACGTTCTAAAAAGGGCGCAGACCATTCACGGAGCTGCATCCAGTCAAACACAAAGGATTCAAGCATACGTAAATGCCACTGCGTTTGCTCTGTGTAATAGGTATCTTGAATTAATAGTTCCGTCATTTTTCGTAGAAGTTCGCCGTAGTTCGAAATCTCAGTAGGGTTTCCCGTAATGCCAATCACACCAATGACTTCCTGAGATAAAAAAAGGGGCAGGTTAATTCCAGGCTTTACCCCTCGTAAAGAATGCTGGTCGTTTTCTGTAATGACGATCGTTTGACGTTCTTCGATACTTCGAAGTGCGCCTTCGTGGAACTGACCGATTCGATTTTCGTCCGTCCCGGCGATAATATGACCGTGCAAATCGACAATAATAATGTCTTCTTTTAACAGCTTTTTCACTTCAAGAATGATTTTATGTGCTAATGATGGTAGTAAAAGCATGCCGCATTTCTCCCTGTCCATTATGTTTCTTTTTAGTATAGCAAATAAGGATTTCGAACGGAGAAAGGACGATACGTTTTTATAAGTAAAAAAGGGTTTTTTTGTGAAAACTATTTAAAACAATGTGAAAATATGATAAGACTTAATGATGTAGAAAAAAGGTTATGACCTATAAATTCAGCACCTCAACCAACGTTTTCAACGTGTTTGAAGGATAAAAAAGGCGGATTTATAGACTAGAAAGGAATTATTTCATGCCAGTTGTTATACGTTCAGGACTAAAGAAATTTTCATCGGCCCAAATTATTGTCAGCTTTTACATCATTGCTGTCACGGTTTCGGTGATATTAATTAGCTTACCAGTCGCTCATAAGCAAGGGGTTCACTTATCCTTCATGGATTCTCTTTTTACAGCCGTAAGCGCAGTCAGCGTAACGGGGCTTTCCACGATTTCAATTAAGGATACGTTCAGCGTTCCTGGAATTTTTATTCTTATTTTTGTACTTCAATTTGGTGGGATCGGCATTATGACCCTCAGTACGTTCATTTGGTTGCTGATCGGTAAAAAGATTGGTCTACAAGAACGACGTCTTATTATGACAGACCAAAATCAATCCAATTTATCAGGACTCGTCAACCTCATTCGTAACATTCTAATCATTATTTTAGGAATTGAAATTATCGGAGCCGTTGTGCTCGGCGTCTATTTTATGAATTATTATCCAACATGGGAAGAAGCGTTTTTACAAGGCTTTTTTGCTTCTGTAAGTGCAACGACAAATGCAGGATTTGATATTACAGGACAATCGCTCATTCCGTATGCGGATGATTATTTCGTTCAGAGCGTCAATATTTTGCTTCTAACGTTAGGAGCGATTGGGTTCCCTGTATTGATTGAGCTGAAGCAGTTTTTCTTTAATCTAAAAGAAAAACGAAAATTCCACTTTACGCTAAACACAAAAATTACAACTTCCACGTTTGGAATTATTTTCGCTTTAGGCACGATCATCATTTTCTTTCTAGAGTATCAACACTTCTTTAAAGGCAAAACGTTTCTCGCTAGCTTTTTTTATGCGCTGTTTCATTCAGCGACAACAAAAAGTGGCGGTTTAGCCACCATGGACGTGAGTGATTTTACTCCGGCAACTCTTCTATTTCTCTGCCTGTTAATGTTCATTGGAGCTTCTCCTAGTTCTGTCGGTGGGGGGATTCGAACAACGACCCTCGCACTTAACTTGCTGTTTCTTTATCATTATGCACGAGGAAGAAAGCATATCCGCGTGTTTAAACGTGAGATTTTAGATGAAGATGTGCGAAAATCACTCGTTGTAACGATGATGGCGATGGTACTATGTTTTACCGCATCGCTCGTATTGATGACAACGGAGCCTTTTTCACCTCTTGAAATCGTATTTGAGGTGTGTTCGGCGTTTGGAACGACCGGTCTTTCGATGGGGATCACAGCTGATTTGAGCGTGACGGGCAAGCTTGTCATTATGGTGCTTATGTTTATCGGTCGAATTGGTATTTTATCGTTTATCTTCATTATTAGTGGAAAAACAGCTCCGCCTAATTATCACTATCCAAAAGAGCGTGTCATTATCGGATAGCATGAAAAAGCCCTGCCTAATCTCAGCAGGGCTTTTTTTGCGTGATGTTTATTAGTCGATGGGATCTTTGGATTTCCCGTATTTAATGACTTCATATATCGCCAGACCGTCACTTGGGTTTCCAGCCCCGTTTTTAAACGGAAGCATCGAAAAGAAAATAAAGTACACTGAAAAATAAACGAACTGATAAAAGAAAATATTTGCAGGCAGCAGGCCTTTGTAAATCATAGAGTTGACCATAAGGATGGCTATTAAGTTAAATACGCTTCCTGCTAAATAAATCAGAATACGGGCGAATTTTGTATCGTATTTTAGATTTCCATGCTGACACCAAGCTTCCATGAAATAAAAACTTTTGACTTCGCATGGTCCAAGTTTTAAAAGGGTATTTCCCACGCCTAAAACAAAGCGGATTTTTGCGCCAAAGATGCGTGCAACGAGTACATGTCCCAGCTCGTGGATAATCGTCACGATCGGTAATGTGAGAAAAAAAGCAAGGAAAAAGGTCCAAATATCATCAAGCCCAAACAAGAGAATCCCTCCTAGATGTTATGGTATGTATTTTGATTGTAGATGAGGTTTATCCAATGTCTATTTGAGTAGTACCCTGTGTATAGCGGCTATAACATGTTTTGGAGAGGTTTTTTCTTTCACTGTTAAAAAGTCAATGTGTTGTTAATATTTAACCGTTATGAATTCAGGTAGAAAAGGCTATTCTAAGTAATGAGCAACACGCTCACAAAGAGGACAGGGGGATGATCGCGTTGGCAAAACGTAAAGTAGCACACGATCCTGCGAAGAAAAATAATCAAACACCGAAAGAAAGCATGCCTGATACGGAATTTTCTGTTGAGTATGGTGGGGAAGACCGCTTTAAAGCAGCAAACCGTAACTCAAAAAAGAGCCGTCAGGGGAGATAACATATGATGAAGAAAAATCATCAAAGTCAGAAAGAAAAGACGAAGAATCTGTTTCAAGAGGAGTTCGGAAGTGAAATGGGCGATTTTAACGCTCATCAAGCTTACCAACCAGAAGCAGAATCACAAGCAAAAAAGCGCTGTAAAAAATAACATGCTGTGCTAGAGTGATTTATTCTACACAGGATTGTTTCCGATAAAAGTGCATTTGATCTGATTGCGAGGTCCTTTGCACGTAAGCAATGGAATACCAATCAATAACGAGAAAATGCATGGAAAAATCCCCCGCAGAATCGCCTGTGGGGGATTTTTCTAATTAGCTTGCCTTTTTAAGGGCAGTATGTTCTTTCTTTTTACCGAAGTGGTAAAACAACAGTCCTAAGCCGCTAAATACAACCGGACCGATAATAAGCGGCGCATACTCTCTCCATGTCGTTGTGGAAGAAGGGATCAGCGTTAGAACAATTGTACCGATGACGGATAAAAGCCCAATTCCTGCAACAATATAGGCAGTGACATTATGTTTAATTTTAAACGGACGCACACTTTTTCGATCTGTGATACGCAGTTTCAAATAGGCGCTAATTAAAAAGATATACGGAATGAAAAAGGCAAGTGTCGCCATTAACACCAGCATATTAAGTGCTGCAGAAATCGTTGGGATAAAGCTTGAAAGAATTAAAATGGCTGTTACCCCAGCCGCCTGCCAAAGAATAAGATTCATCGGCATATTCGCTTTATTTAACTTCGTTAAAGAAGCGGGTAAAATATTCTTTCCACTTTCACGAATCATGACGCTTGGATTAATAATTAGAAACGATAATGAGCCACCTACTGATAGCACAAAGCAAATACCAAGTATTTGTCCTAAGTTAAACGGTAAGTGAAACTGCTTTGTGACCGTATCGGCAAATAAATAAAGAGCCGTTGCGGTTTGATCAGGTGTAATATTCACCACAAATTGGAACGCAACCGTAGCTAAAATATAAACCGCACCAATTAAGATGGAAGCTGTTAAAATCGCCTTTGGAAACGTCTTTTGCGGATTACGCACATCGTTTGCGATCGTTCCGAGCATCTCCATTCCTGAAAAAGCAAACATTAAGCTCGATAAAAACATAATTGTATCAAGGGATAAATTGTTTGGTGCAATGCTTTTTGCTGTAAACTCTGTTGCGGAGTGGTGTCCCGTAAACATACTCGCAAATCCAAAGCCAAAAATCAGCAGCGCAGGTACTAATACGCCAAGCGGTGCACCGAATGAGGCAAGCTTTTCACTCATTTTTGTCCCTCGAAGCGTTAAAGCCGTGACGAATAAGAAAATGCCAATCGAAATAGATGTTGTCATCCATGTATGATCCAAAATTTGTGGCTGACGAATCGCATACGCGACGTTTACTGTAATCCCAATTAAAAGAGAAGGGTAGTACGTAAAATTGGCCACCCAGAAAAACCAGCCGCACAAAAAGCTAGCTCGTTCACCGAACGCACGCTTCACCCAGGAAGCTAGTCCTCCCTGTTCAGGATATGTGGTTGAAAGCTCTGATACCATTAGGCTAATCGGAATAAAGTATAAACATGCGGCAATAATCCAAAAGACAATGGCTGAAGGGCCGATTGTAGAAGCAAAGGGAATATTTTTAAGTCCTAATATTGAATTGATGCTCAAAAGGGAAAGCCCCATTACACCAAGTTTTTTGTTATTCATTGTTGTCACCATCCTCGTGTGTCCAAAGTTCCATGAAAGATCATGTCATAAACATTCAAATATGTGACTAATCATACATCAAAAAGCATAAACAACCAATATGTTTTATTAAAATAACATTTTTAAATATATTCTGACTCTTATGGGAGAGAAAAGAAACCGGCAAAAAAGGCAACCTCCGAAAGAGATTGCCTCCATGTATCTTTCCTTAGTTCAGAACGGGTACTGTAAAGGAAGAGAGTGGTTTTGAGTATAGTTTGGTTCTGTTTTCACGCTGATCGAAAAACACAAGAAGCAGTGATGGTTCAGAAATAATTTCGCCTGTTTCCTTGTAAGCTTCATAGTCAAAAGGAAGAATTTCAAGAAGCGTATGCTTATACAATTCTTTTTCCGATAACCCCTCTGCTACAAAGGATTCACCCATTAAACTTGCATCTTCTGATATTTGGCGATAATAGTGTGAGCGAATAGGCTTATCTGTTAAGTCGTTCCACCATGGCTTGCGCGGTTTGAACTTTTGTTTTTGCAGATAATCTAGCTTCATGAATCCAGAGATAATATCGTGCTCACTGAATCCTTCTGTAAGTAAATATTCATCTAAGCGTTTAAAAAGATCTTCTAGCTGATGGCCAATACGTGACCAGCCCTGCTCGTCCCAATACGTGCCGAAGCCTTGGAAAAAGTCAAACGGCGTTTCATACACATGTTTGACTAAGAATTCGATCGTTTGATCAACGCGGTGATCGTTCCAGTACTTTTCTAAAATGTCTTCAACCTGTTTAATACGAATAACATCTTCGAAGGAAAGAACGTTATTTCGAAGAATTTCGTACGGTGAGTGATCCATGTATACGTAGTCGTGCTGATCAGCGCGAAGACGCAATCCTGTTCCGCGAAGCATTTTTAAGAATCCAAGCTGTAACTCTTCTGGACGTAGCGCGAACACGTCGTTGAACGTATTTTTAAAGGATGCATAATCTTCGTCAGGAAGACCAGCAATTAAATCAAGATGCTGATCAATTTTACCGCCGTCTTTTACCATCGTAACCGTACGAGTAAGCTTTTGGAAGTTTTGCTTTCTCATGACAAGCTCGTTAACCGCATCGTTTGTGGACTGTACGCCAATTTCAAAGCGGAACAGACCTTTTGGTGCGTTGTCATTAAGGAATTGAATGACTTCTGGGCGCATAATGTCCGCTGTAATTTCAAATTGAAATACGGTTCCCGGAAGATGCTCATCAATTAGAAATTGAAACATTTCCATGGCATAGCTGCGGCTAATATTAAACGTACGATCCACAAATTTAATGGTTTTTGCACCGTTTTGCATTAAGAAGCGGATGTCGTCTTTTACTTTCTCACGATCAAAGTAGCGAACGCCTACTTCAATAGAAGAAAGGCAGAACTGACAGCTGAACGGACAGCCGCGACTTGTTTCAATATACACAACGCGCTTTGAAAGCTCGCTGCGATCTTCTTCGAAGCGGAACGGAGAAGGCATTTCTTTGAGATCGATTTTATTGCGCTGCGGGTTAATGACTTTTTCTCCGTCACGTCGGAACGCAACGCCGCTTACGTTCTCATAGTTTCCTTCACCATCAATTTCACGAAGAAGCTGTTTGAACGTTTCTTCACCTTCACCAATCGCGATAAAATCAGCATCTGGAATACGATCAAGCCATTGACTTACATCGTACGTTACTTCAGGTCCACCCAGAATAATCTTTACCTCTGGTTTAATTTTCTTCAGTAACTTCACCACTTTAATTGTTTCTTCGATGTTCCAAATGTAGCAGCTGAAGCCAATCACATCAGGATTTCGCGTATATAAATCAGTGACAATATTTAAAATAGGGTCTTTAATTGTATATTCAGCCATTTCTACCGCAAATTCAGGTTCGGCATAAGCTTTTAAGCAACGAAGTGCTAGGCATGTATGAATGTATTTAGCATTTAATGTACTTACGACAATATTCATTGAAATTACGAAACCTCCTATTAAATATAACGCTCTATTGTATCACATTTTTGCCATAAAAAGCGTAAGAGATAACAAAAAAGCACGGCTTCTCTTTTTAATCTAGTTCACCAAGGTACATAATAGAGAGGGAAGTATTTTTGTCCTCGGTTTTAGAGAGGGTGAATGGGGAATACTACAGGAAATAGTGTTATGCTTTTCCAACAAGGCAGAACGTGAGATAATACAATGTGGTCAATCGACACAGGTCGTGATGATGAAAGGAGCTTATAACATGAGTGAATTACAACGTAAAATTATTGAGGAAATGGAAACAAAGCCTCAAATTAATCCACAAGAAGAAATTCGCCGTAGCGTTGATTTCTTGAAAGCGTACATGAAAAAAAATAGTTTTCTACGTACGTTTGTGCTAGGAATTTCAGGCGGTCAAGATTCTACTTTAGCTGGTAAGCTAGCGCAGGTTGCTGTAAATGAATTAAATGAAGAAGCGGGAAAAGAACACTATCAATTTATTGCTGTGCGCCTTCCTTACGGTGTACAAGCGGATGAACAGGATTGCCAAGATGCGCTTCAGTTTATTCAGCCTAGTCGTAGCGTAGCGGTCAATATTAAAGGTGCAGTTGATCAAGCAGTAGAAGCAGTAGAAGCTGCAACAGGTGAGAAGGTTTCTGATTTTAATAAAGGAAACATCAAGGCACGTCAGCGTATGATTGCTCAATACGCAATTGCAGGATCATCGAACGGTGTAGTTATTGGAACAGATCACTCTGCAGAAGCAGTAACAGGCTTTTATACGAAATACGGTGACGGCGGAGCGGACTTAGTACCTCTTTATCGTTTAACAAAACGTCAAGGAAAACAGCTGTTAAAAGAGCTGGGGTGCCCAGAGCATCTCTACATGAAAAAGCCAACGGCTGATCTAGAAGAAGATCGTCCACAGCTTCCAGATGAAGAAGCATTAGGAGTTACATACGATCAAATTGATGAATATTTAGAAGGAAAAGATGTTGGGGAAGAGGCAAGCAAAACCATTGAAGGCCATTATTTAAAATCTCAGCATAAGCGCCATATGCCAATTACGGTATTTGATGACTTTTGGAAATAAAGAGTAGGGAGAAGGTCGTGATTCTGATCACGATCTTTTTTTACAAAAGATAGAAAATTTAGTAAATGTAGTCTAATTTTCATAAAAGCAGACGATATAATAAGTGTAATTATATCGTCTGCTTTTTTTATGTCATGAATAGGAAAAAAGATTCATTTTTTTAGTAAAATAATATTTATTATTATCTAAAAATTTTCTATAATAGGAAAATAATGAAAAAGGTAGGGTGAAAGGGGAGCGTAAAGCGTGAAAAAACAGCGTGAGAAAAAAATACGTGCCAAAAAAGAGAAAAAGCACAAAAACGCAAGTAAGCCCAATAACCGTGGGAGGGAATGGTTTAGTAAAGCATTTAGCCGATTAACGTTAGGGAAAAAATATGGACTAGGTATGCTAGTGGTAATCGTGTTGTTTTCCTTATCGATCATTGCAACGTTCGTTTCACTGACGGTCGTAAAGCGTGATGTAGGAAATGAGATGGATGGAAGCGAACGATCCATTACGATCGTGAACATGCAAAAACAATTCCGTGAACAAGGAAATATTATTAATAGCTATATTTTAGATAGTAATCCCGCTCATATTGATGAGATGAGACGAAATGACGTAGCGTTTAAAGAGTTGTCAAAAACACTAAAAAGTTCAATGAGTGACGAAGAACATCAAGTGAAATTGACACAGATTCTAAATAATGAAGGTAAAATTGTAAAGTTATTTAATAAAGACGTCGTTGATGGTGTAGTTGCACAAGATAAGTTGGCGTATACAACGGCAAAAATGAGAGCCGATCAAATTATTAGCGATAACGTAATTACGCTTGATTCGCTTAATGAAATTATTCAAAGTGAGCGAGATACATATGTTAATCGTGCGCAGGCTATTTTAAGTACGGCAGGTTTTATTCTATTAGGAGCCCTCGTCGTATCCATTATTATTGGATCAGGCATTATGATTGTGATTACGAGAACGCTAAACAAACAGCTAGGAATTCTCGTAAAAACAGCGAAACGTATTGCACAAGGAGAGTTGAATGTTGAACTGCCGCATTACAACGGAAAAGATGAGATTGCACAGCTGAGTGATGCGGTAGATATGATGAGGCAAAACTTGCAGGGAATGATTCAAGAAATTTCAGCTGTTTCTACTCAAGTAACAGAAAAAAGTGAAGAATTAACGAGATCGTCTAGCGAAGTAAGACAAGCGAGCCTACAAATTGCTACTACGATGACACAGCTGTCAGCAGGAGCAGATGATCAGGCTAAGACGGCTTCAAATATCGCAGAAATGATGGATGGATACGTAGATAAAATCAATCATGCCACCGTCGAAAGTAAAGATGTCCAGTCTGTATCCACAACAATTCTACACATGACGAAAGAAGGAAACACGTTAATGAATGAATCAACGGTGAAAATGGAAGATATTCATCGTCTCGTGAAAACGTCCGTTGATAAAGTAAAAGGATTAGATGCTCAAACGAAGCAAATTTCAAAATTGGTGAACGTGATTCGAGATATTGCCGATCAAACGAATCTTCTAGCGTTAAACGCAGCCATTGAAGCAGCGCGTGCAGGTGATCACGGTCGCGGGTTTGCAGTAGTAGCTGATGAGGTGCGCAAGCTTGCTGAACAGGTGTCACACTCCGTTTCAGATATTACAAGCATCGTAAAAGGAATTCAAGCGGAGTCACACGAGGTAGTGTCTTCGTTAGTAGAAGGGTACGAACAAGTAGAAAGCGGAGCTGATCAGATTCAGCACACGGGTAAAACGTTCCAAAACATTCATCAGTCGATTACGAATATGGATAAAAGCATCGTAACAATGACGACAAATTTGAACGATATCTCGAACGTGACTTCTAAAATTAATGAGTCGATTGAAAGCATCGCATCTGTTTCAGAGGAGTCCGCAGCAGGAATTGAACAAGCTTCGGTCTCTGTTCATCAATCAAATGCATCCATTGAGGATGTATCTGATAACTCAGCTTATTTGGCACAGCTGGCTGATCAGCTCAATCAGATGCTCTTGCGCTTTAAGCTCTAATCATAAGCTAGATGGCATAACGCCATTTAGCTTATTTTTTTCTTGAAAATGGAAGCGAATGCTGTCTCTTTTTTAGGAAGAAAGACGGAGTAAATCGAAAATTCTAAGATTTTCTCCTCAGAAATAGAAGGGTATTGATCGAATCTGTAGAATAATGTGATAGCGTTGTTTAAATGTGAAAGGAGACAAAGCACGTGACCGAAAACAAAATGGCAACTGTAAAAAAAGGGATCACGGAACCATCTCGTCTTCTTAGTATGGATTCATTTCCTTCTAACGAACAAGTATTTAATTACAAACTATATCAGGATATATTCAACCAGGCCGTAGACGGGATTATTATCTTTGATGAACATGGATGGATTTTGGAAGTAAACCCTGCTTTTTGTAATCGAACATCGTATCAGCGTGAAGAGCTCCTTCAGATGAAGATCGATGGAATGGTCGATGAGAAATTTCAATATAAAATACACAAGCTGTTAAAGATTCTTCATAAAAATGGTCGTGCGAGAGGTGAGCTTCCTGTCAAGCTCCATAATGGAGAGGAAAAATATTTTGAATTTATTACCACGACTCATGTTGAACAGCACTATTACATGTCCATTATGAGAGATGTCACTGAAAAGCGATACATGGAAAAACAGCTCGCCAAAAGTGAACAAAAGTTTCGTGAAGTGTTTGAGAATGCCCTTGATTCCATTATCATTTGGGAAGATAATGGACGAATTGTTGACGCCAATTTAGCCGCTGCACGTACGTTTGAGCTTCCTCTTTATGAGCTAATCGGAACGAATCTTCAGCGCTTTACCGATACTGGTAAAAGTGACGTTTCGTCCATTGTGAAAGAGTTTTTTGACAATGGAGCCATTCGCGAAGAATTATTATTTTGCATGGGAAATGGTCAGAAAAAGGAATTGGAATTCACGGCCAAGCGCGGAGCCATTGAAGGGTATAATATTGCTATTTTTCGAAATGTAAGTGAACGAAAGCGGATGGAGCGAGATCTACGTCAAAATGAGCAGAAATTCCGTAAAATGTTTCACGGCTCGCTCGACGGAATCGTTTTGTGGGATGAACAAAAACGTGTTGTTGATGTGAATTCCGCTGCTTGTAACATTTTTGATCAGTCGATTGAAGAGCTGAGAGGGAAAAAAATATGGCAGTTTATTCATAAGAATGCTTTTGAAGAGCTCGATTCTCACTGGCAAACGCTCGATGATAGTGGAGAAGCGGACGGTGAAATTTTGTGTGTGACCATGAACAATGAAGAAAAAATCATTGAGTTTTCGATTAAAAAGGATATTATGCCAGGTCTGTACATGACGATTATTCGAGACGTGACGGATAAAAAACAGCTACAAGAGCAAATACGTAAATCAGATACGCTTCAAGTAGTGGGGCAGCTTGCCGCTGGTATTGCGCACGAAATACGTAATCCGATGACTGCTCTAAAAGGATTTATCCAGCTTCTTCAGGATAATATTAACCAAGAAAATGCGCTTTATTTTGATGTCATCACCTCTGAACTGCATCGAATTGAAACGATTATTACAGAGTTTCTAGTTCTAGCTAAACCACAGGCGATTCGCTTTGAGAAGTATCCGGTCATTAAAATTGTGCGTGAGACGATTGACCTTCTAGGCGCACAGGCGCTGCTTGAGGATGTGCAGTTTTTACCGATATTTGACTATGATCTTCCACCGATTTACTGTGAGTCACATCAGCTTAAACAAGTGTTCATTAACATTATTAAAAACGCAATTGAAGCGATGAAAAACGGTGGGTTTATTACCATTAAGGTCAGTCGTTATGATGCGGGGAATATTCTTGTGTCTATTAAGGATGAAGGAGAAGGCATACCACCCGATCGTGTCAAAAGTCTTGGTGAACCGTTTTACACGACAAAGGAAAAAGGAACGGGTTTGGGGCTGATGGTGTCCTATAAAATTATTAAAGAGCACAAAGGGCGCATTGAAGTAGAAAGTGAGCTTGGGGCAGGAACAACATTTGATATTATCCTTCCTGCGGTTTTATAATGGCAATATGAAGGGAGATACAGCGATGTATTACTATAAAAAGATAACGGCTCCCATTTTTAAAGAGCTTCATCTAGTGGCAACTGAAAAGGGAATTTCTCATGTTTTTTTAACAGAAAACGAATTTGAACAGTTTCAAGCGAATGCAAGTATTCAACCAGATGATGTCGGGTATACCGAAGAGGCCGTACAGCAGATCGCAGAGTATTTTTCGGGTAGTAGAAAGGAATTCAACCTTTCGATTGATCTTCAAAAGGGAACAGCGTTTCAACGCGAGGTGTGGCAAGCGCTGTCTGAAATCCCTTTTGGAGTGACACAGTCCTATCAAGACGTCGCGACGCTTATTGGAAGACCAAAAGCAGTACGCGCCCTCGGACAGGCAAATCGAAATAATCCACTACCTATTGTCGTTCCATGTCATCGAGTCATTGGAAAAGATCGGCGTTTAACAGGATATGCGGGAGATAAGTTGGCTGAAAAAGAGCAGCTTCTTGCATTAGAGGGAATTACAGTAGTAGAGGGAATGATAAAAGAGGGGCAATGATTACCATTGGCCCTCTTTTAACTGATATTTGATAGTTCTTCGTTGACAGAAATATTGATTTCTAAAAAACCTTTATCTTCAAGCTTCAGAGGTAGTTTAAATAGTAAGTGTTGGTGCGGCGTATGAGTGTAGTTAGTGAGAAAGGTTGGTGGTGTTATATCAATATTCAGTTCATGTTGAGTTGCTTCTGTCGCAAAGTTTCCTGCTAGCATATTGCCTAGTTCACACGTAAAAGATTGGAGCATAGAGCCTTCTACAGCCATGCCAAACATAGAGGTAGCTAAATTAGACAGAGTTACTTCATCGCTTTTAATTAAGAGTTGTCCCGTAATGTCACCTGTTAGACCGATCGACACGATGCATTCGGCTGGTAGTACTTTTGGTGCGTTTTCTGTATCAACAGTAAGCGTAGTTGGAATAAAACTTTGAAAAGATGTGACAGCTTTTTCTAATACAACAGACATTGATGCTTTCATTTTCTCACCTCGATCATGACTTTTGAACTGATTCTATAATAACATAAAAAAACCAATTTTCGACTATTATTTACAGAAAAATGAATAAAAATTAATATATTTTGATTTTAATTAGTCAGAAAAATTAATATTTTCAGTTTTATGTAGGTAAAATCGCTTAATTTTAAAGCTTTACAGTAAAAAAGCCACGTTTCCTGATAGGTAAACGTGACTTTTTTATGCATGATTAACTGAATAAAGCAGCAATCTCAGACGAGAAGTCATTTTTTAAAATCCCTTTTTCCGTAATGATGGCCGTAATCAGTTCATTCGGAGTAACATCAAAGGCTGGATTGTACACATGAATTCCATCGGGTGCGATTTGCTGACCGTGAATATGCGTAATCTCTTCCGGGCTACGTTCTTCAATAGGAATCGAAGAACCGTCTTCAATGCTCGTATCAAACGTTGAAAGGGGGGCTGCCACGTAAAATGGAATATCAAAGGCCTGCGCAAGCAAAGCAAGACCGTATGTCCCAATTTTGTTTGCCGTATCGCCATTGGCGGCAATGCGATCTGCCCCGACAATAATGGCATTTACACCTTTTGTTTTGATGGTGTGTGCAGCCATGCTGTCTGTAATAAGGGTAACGTTTACTCCAGATTGCTGAAGCTCCCAAGCAGTTAAACGAGATCCTTGTAAAACAGGGCGTGTTTCACAAGCAAAGACTTCTAGCGGAATATCCCGTTCAACGGACAAATGAAACGGTGCAAGCGCTGTTCCGTAGTAGGCGGTTGCAATTGAACCGGCATTACAAATCGTCATAACCCGGTCATGTTTTGAGAAAAGGGAGAGTGCATGATCCCCAATTTGATAGCATACTTCTTCATCCTCAATTTGAATGCGAATGGCTTCGTGTACAAGTGTCGTTTTTGCTTCATTTAACGATTTTACGTCGGTAATGCTATTCGTTAAACGATCGAGCGCCCAAAATAAATTAACGGCTGTTGGACGAGAGCTTGCTAAATAATCACGGTCCTTTTGAAGCTGCGTTTCAAACTCTTCGCGTGTTTCGAAGTCATAGGACTGAGCAGCAAGCGCTAATCCGAATGCAGCTGTAATTCCAATGGCAGGTGCTCCTCTTACTTTTAAAGAGACGATTGCATCCCAAACATCTTCAATGCTTTGTAATTCAATATATTCAACCGTTGTTGGTAAAAGTTGCTGATTTAATAGTGTAATAGATGTTTCCTTCCATTCCACAGAACGAGGAACACTTAATAAATTTGTCATACGTTTTTCTTCCTTTCTAGACTCAGTTAAGCTGTTTGTTTTACCAAGTCTTCTAGCTCAGCCGGTGATGAGAGCGTTGTTTGCGATAAAAGTAGTGCGCGACCTAGACGTAGAGCTTGTTGTTTTGTTGTAATTCGATCTTCATCGTGTTCAATACCGTCTAAATCAGCTACGTGGGCTAAACCAATTGTGCGTCGAATAACCTCGCACCCAGCGAACCCGATTGCATCTTCCCAAATACGTTTGAGAACGTAGTCCAGGTAGCCTTCTGTTTTTGTGTAGGGATCTCTGGATTCATTTCTCCATAGGGTGGAAAAGGTTTGAGTGAACACTTCCCACGTTTTTGTAATATGTGCATATAACACATCGCGGCCTGCCTCTTTTCGTGAAAGGGCGTTTAGCAATAAATTGGCTACGAATTGGCCAAGATCAAATCCGAGTGGACCGTAAAAAGCAAACTCTGGATCAATAATTTTAGTTGTATGAGAATCTGCAAAAATACTTCCTGTATGGAGGTCTCCGTGTACGAGCGCTTCGCCACTTGTGATAAATTTTTGCTTTAATTTTGCTACCTCAAGTTTTACAGCAGCATCTTCCCATAATTTTTCTACATCCTGTTTTAATTCAGGTTCAAAATCATTCGTATCGTGATCAAAAAATGGGTCGGTAAAGACTAAATCCTCTGTAATTTTGCATAAGTCCGGATTGATGAATGTTCTAACAGATTCCTTTTTTTCTTTTGCATCAGCGGAAAAATCAGACGTGTAAAACAGGACGTTTCCGAGAAACTCCCCAACATGCTGTGAAAGAAGAGGGTATGATTCTCCTTCAATAAGTCCCGCTCGAGAAATTTGCAGATGAGATAAGTCTTCCATCACCGTAATAGCAAGCGTTTCGTCTGTGTAATAGACTTCAGGCACATACTGCGGCACATATTTTGCGAATTCAAGTAAAGCATTGCTTTCGATGGTTGCTCGCTTTAATGTAAGAGGCCAGCTTTCACCTACTACTTTTGCATATGGGAGAGCTTGTTTAATAATGAGGCCCCGATTGGACTTGTCACTTGTGATATGAAACACGAGATTTAGATTTCCGTCCCCGATTTCACGGCATGTTAGCGCTTCTTGCTCGCTAAATAGCTGAAGTTTTTTTGAAAGCTTAATGGCTGTGATTTCTGTTAATGGTTCATATACTGCTTCTTGTGTTACGGACATAGTAAAACCTCCTGAATATTAATTATTTTCTGAACGAAGAAAATAAATGGAATTTTCAATGAATAAAATGTGGAATAAATCGTGTACGAGCAAGAGGCAATAAAAAAGCCTCTTTCGTAGTGAAAGAGGCTTGAAGTCGAAACGTCAAACCTCTTATCTACCAGAAAGAACATCTTTCTGTTGGAATTAGCACCGTGCCTTACAGAAACAACGTGGTTTCTGGCGCCAATTGAAGCGCCCCATTTCACAATGGTATTATGGTCGGTTGCTGGGCATCACAGGGCCAAATCCCTCCGCCAGCTCTTGATAAGAGTTTGTTATTTACATATTTTGTTTGGAAAATTAAAACTTCTGTTGAGAATATTAACAGCTAACTTGGAACGATGTCAACTACTTTTGAAAAGAAAATTAATAAAATTCGGTTCTACGATCGGAAAAAATAGGAATTTTCTTACGAACAGAAGCGACGAGTTGAGGGTCAATGACCCCACTAATCATCTCTTCTTGTTCACCTGCTTCAGCCACAATGTCTCCCCACGGGTCCACGATGAGAGAGTGTCCAGCAAATACGTTGTTTGGATCGCTTCCTGACCGATTGCAAGCGACCACATAGCATTGATTTTCGATTGCTCTACTAATCAAGAGCGCCTTCCAATGTGCAAGGCGAGGAAGAGGCCACTCGGCTACGACAAACAAAACTTCGGCTCCTTTGCTTGTGTGAACACGAATCCATTCAGGAAAGCGAATATCATAACAAATCATGCCGGCGCATGACGTATCCTCAAGCGTGAACATATTTTCTGTTTTGCCAGGAGTTAAATAAAGATGCTCGTCCATCAGCTTAAACAAATGCAGCTTGTCGTATGTTCCGACCTGCTCGCCCTCTTTGTTAAAAATGTACATCGTGTTCGCAATTCCTGCGCCGTGATCGTTGGCGACCGAGCCACCCACAATTGCTACGTGATGTTTCTTTGCAAACGAAGATAAAAATTCTTTTGTTTTTTCACCGTTTTGATCAGCAATTTCAGGTAGTCGTGTTAAGTCATAGCCCGTTGTCCATAGCTCTGGTAAGACAATGACGTCAGGCTGTTCGTGAAGCGCTTCTTCTAGCTTGAGCGTCGCTTTTTTTATATTTTCCTCAGGCTGTCCGAATGCAATGTCCATCTGTATACATACTACTTTCATTACGTGTTCCTCCTAAAGTGTACCTAAAAGATAAAGTGTCTAGTAATCTTTTAATGTTCTCTCTCTATTGCCTATACACCTCTATAAAAGTTAAAAGAACGAGATGAGGTTCTGTCGATAAAAAAGGCTTTACAAGTTGCTGATAAGGATATATCATTTTTCACTAGAATTTCAAGAAAATTTTGAGAAGGTGTAAAATATGGTGCAATTTCAACAATCAGACTTATTAAAAAAATTACCAAAGCAATTTTTTGCTTCACTGGTGGCAAAAGTCAGCAACGTAGTAGCCCAAGGCCACGACGTCATTAACTTAGGACAGGGAAATCCAGATCAGCCAACACCTCCACATATCGTCGAAGCATTAAAAAAAGCAAGTGACAATGTGGATTATCATAAATACTCACCGTTTCGCGGGCAAAAATTTTTAAAAGAGGCGGTTGTCACATTTTACGAGCGTGAGTATGGCGTAAAGCTTGATGCCGAAAAAGAAGTCGCGATTTTATTTGGTGGCAAAGCAGGGCTTGTGGAAGTTCCTCAATGTCTGCTCAATCCAGGGGATACGGTACTCGTTCCAGACCCAGGTTATCCGGACTATTGGTCAGGTGTGGAGCTAGCTCGTACAAAAATGGAGATTATGCCTCTTCGGGCGGAAAATAATTTCTTGCCAGATTACGAGGAAATTAGTGAAGACGTGAAAGAAAAAGCAAAGCTGATGTTTTTGAACTATCCAAATAACCCAACAGGTGCGGTTGCGACGAAGGAATTTTTTGACGATACGATCTCTTTTGCTCGTGAGCATGATGTATGTGTCGTACACGATTTCGCTTACGGAGCAATCGGCTTTGATAGTCAAAAGCCGATTAGCTTTCTAGAAGCCGAGGGTGCAAAGGACGTCGGGATTGAAATCTATACATTTTCTAAAACGTTTAATATGGCAGGATGGCGAATTGCATTTGCTGTTGGAAATGAGAGCGTCATTGAAGCGATCAATCTTCTTCAGGATCATCTATACGTGAGTATTTTTAGCGCTGTACAAGAGGCGGCGGCGGTTGCGCTTCTTAGTTCACAGGAATGTGTTACAGATCTAAACGCGCTCTATGAATCTCGACGCAACGTATTCATAAATGGACTACAGGAAATCGGTTGGAAAGTAGAAGCACCAGCAGGTTCGTTCTTTGCATGGCTGCCTGTTCCAGAAGGATATACGTCACAGCAGTTTTCAGATTTATTGCTAGAGGAGGCAAAGGTAGTGGTAGCGCCAGGAAACGGGTTTGGAGAATACGGTGAAGGCTATGTGCGAGTAGGGTTACTGACTGAAGAACACCGACTTCAAGAGGCCGTCGAGCGCATTAAGGCACTACAGTTATTTAACGTCTGAACATGAATAAAAAAACGCTAAAAATTTTAAAGATACGGTATTGACAATTTTTAATAATGCTGTCATAATCCAAATTACATGCGAACCAAGCAGGTAAATAATTCAAAAACATTAACACGTATTCGTTTATTAGAAACGTAGTTTACTAAATAGATA
This sequence comes from Priestia koreensis, assembly GCF_022646885.1. Classification (GTDB taxonomy): domain Bacteria; phylum Bacillota; class Bacilli; order Bacillales; family Bacillaceae_H; genus Bacillus_AG; species Bacillus_AG koreensis_A. Next base: position 1,006,091 of record NZ_CP061868.1, read on the forward strand.
TGACACTATCTTATCAAGAGCAGGTGGAGGGACTAGCCCTATGAAGCCCGGCAACCGACTTAATAGACTTATTAAGCACGGTGCTAAATCTTGCAGCATATTGCTGACAGATAAGAAGAGTACAAGAGCGCCTCTTCTTATAATTTAGAAGGGGCGCTTTTTTTTGGTAGTGTTTGAAAGGAGTTTTACGACATGAGTGAAGTCATCGCAAGTTATTTAATTCATGATTCTTCAGGGGATTTTGAAAAAAAAGCAGAGGGAATTGCCCTTGGTTTAACAGTAGGTTCATGGACTAATTTACCTCTACTAGAACAAGAACAGCTTAAAAAGCATAAAGGACGCGTCGTCTCCATTTCTGAATTAGAGACGTGCAATCGCGTAAATCAATACGCAGGGGAACAGCTAAAGCAGGCAATTGTTAAAATTGCGTATCCGGCCGCAAACTTTTCTCGCGATCTACCTGCTATTTTAACAACGGTTTTCGGAAAATTATCGCTAGATGGAAAAGTGAAATTAATTGACTTGGACTTTTCAACGGACTTATTACAAGCATTTCCTGGGCCACGTTTTGGAATTGACGGTATTCGCCGTTTAACAAACGTGTCTGATCGACCGCTCGTCATGAGCATTTTCAAAGGTGTTATCGGGCGTGATCTCAATTATCTAGGAACCCAGCTGCGCGAGCAGGCCCTTGGTGGAGTCGATCTTGTGAAGGATGATGAAATTTTATTCGATAGCGACTTAACGCCATTTGAAAAACGCGTCACAACTGGAAAAGCGATTTTAGACGGAGTTTACGAGGAAACGGGTCACCGTACGCTTTATGCGGTTAATTTAACAGGACGTACATACGATTTAAAAGAAAAAGCGAAGCGAGCGGCAGAGCTAGGGGCGGATGCATTATTATTTAACGTATTTGCTTACGGACTCGATGTTCTTCAAGCACTACGTGAAGATGATGAAATTGGCATTCCACTGATGGCTCATCCCGCTGTGAGCGGAGCGCTGACGCCTTCTGAGTTTTATGGATTTTCTCATGGATTACTTTTAGGAAAGCTTCTTCGCCTAACAGGTGCGGACTTCTCCCTATTTCCATCACCGTACGGAAGTGTGGCTTTACCGTTTGAAGAAGCCATTAGCATCGGGACGGAACTTACGACTCCGAATCACTACGTGAAGCGCTCGTTCCCAGTTCCATCAGCAGGTATTCATCCTGGACTTGTTCCACTTTTAGTTCGTGACTTTGGTATTGATTCAGTTATTAATGCCGGCGGCGGTGTTCATGGTCATCCCGACGGAGCTGTTGGGGGAGGTCAGGCATTCCGTGCCGCTGTGGACGCATCCTTGAAGGGCATTGATTTACGCCAGGCAGCCGACACATCAGACGCCTTGAAGAAAGCCCTTGATTTATGGGGAACGGTGGAGGTGCACGCATGAGAAATCTCATCCTGTTTTGCGATTTTGATGGGACGATCACCAATACAGATAACATTATTGCTATCATGAAACAATTTGCTCCACCAGAATGGAACGCCATTAAAGATGACGTTCTTGCACAGCGCGTTTCAGTGCAAGAAGGAGTAGGAAAGATGTTTTCTCTTCTTCCGTCTTCATTGAAGAACGAAATCATTGAATTTTTACTCCAAAAAGCAGAAATTCGTGAAGGTTTTCAGGAGTTTGTGGCTTTTGCGAAGGAGAAGGGGCTTCCGCTGTATATCGTAAGCGGAGGCATCGATTTCTTTGTCGAGCCGCTTCTTGATGGATTAGTTGAGCCGTCTTCTATTTACTGTAACGGGTCCGATTTTAGCGGGGAAAGAATTCGCATTACATGGCCTCATGACTGTGATGAACATTGCGACAACGGCTGTGGCTGCTGTAAACCATCCCTTCTTCGTCGTTTGGCTCACAGTGATGACTTTAAAGTGGTCATTGGGGATTCCATTACAGATCTACAGGCTGCGAAGCTTGCTGATGCTGTTATTGCCCGCGACTTTTTAATTGAGAAATGTGAGGAGCTTTCCATCCCTTATCGTCCGTTTGCGACTTTCCATGACGTGAAAAATCATGTTCAAGAGCTTCTAGAGGTGCGCGTATGAGTTTACTAGTGAAGCGCTGGCATGAGCTAGCAGACGTAAAAGAAGAACTAGCGGACCGAGATTGGTTTATGGGCACGAGTGGAAATCTTTCCATTCGTGTAGGCTCTCAGCCTACGACCTTTTGGGTAACGGCAAGCGGCAAGGATAAGCGAAAGCGGACGAGTGAGGACTTTTTATTAGTAGACGGCGGGGGAAATCCTGCGGAGGAGACGGATTTAAAACCGTCTGCAGAAACGCTTCTTCATGTGAAAATCTACGAACGCACACAAGCAGGCTGTGGCTTGCACGTTCATACGATTGATAACAACTTAATTTCAGAGCTATATGGAGATGAAGGTCAGGTTGTCTTTCAAGGTCAAGAGATCATTAAAGCACTCGGTCTTTGGGAGGAAGATGCCATCATCAAAGTTCCGATTATTCCGAATTATGCGGACATACCGCGTTTAGCTGAAGAGTTTGCTCCACACATTCACGGTGATCAAGGTGCCGTATTAATTCGCAATCATGGTATTACCGTGTGGGGACGAACGGCGTTTGAAGCTAAGAAATTTTTAGAGGCGTATGAATTTTTGTTTAGCTATCATTTGAAATTGCGTCTTGCACAGCGTGATTTTCAAACTAATTAATAGACATTAACCATTAGGAGGAAGAAACATGGCAGTTATTCGATTACATGAAACAAATGAGCGTATCACAGATCAACAACAGGTAGAAACATTCCTAACAAACGAAGAGGTAATTTACGAGCATTGGGATATTAACAAGCTTCCAAACGCTCTTCGTGAAAACTTTGACCTAACGGATGAACAAAAAGAAGAGATTTTACAGGTATTTAATGAAGAAATTAAAGATATTTCCGCTCGCCGTGGTTACCAGGCTCAAGATATTATCTCACTATCTGATTCCACACCAAACCTAGATGAGCTTCTTACAAACTTCCAGCGTGAACATCACCACGAAGATGATGAGGTTCGATTCATTGTAAGTGGTCATGGTATTTTCGTCATTCAAGCACAGAATGGTCAGTTTTTTGATGTAGAACTAGAGCCAGGAGATTTAATTTCGGTTCCGGAAAACACAAGACATTATTTTACGCTGATGGAAGATCGTAAAGTCGTAGCCGTGCGTATCTTTGTGACAACAGAAGGATGGGTACCGATTTACGCATAACAAACGGATAGACAATGGGAAGTAAAAAGATACGAAACATCGCCTTGTTATAGGTTGATTGAAGGGGCCATAACAAGAGGTGAGGCGTATCTTTTCTATTGTCTAATACTAAAACATAGTATTTTGATCGAATTACTATAATAAGGAGGATCATTATGAAACGAAAACTAGTGGGACTATTCGTTTTTACGTGCGTGTTGCTTTTAGCGTTAGCGGGTTGTGTGAAAGAGCAGCCACCGTTAGGTAGTGACGGTCAGCCGATCGTAGCTGCTACTTCTCAACCAAAGACTGTAACGAAAACGAACACGACGCCTGTTAAGAAGACCGTCAAAAAAAATGGAAAGTTAAAAATCGCCCTGATTGCTGAATTCACAACAGGTACTCATGCGGCTCAATACATAAATGGTGTCAAACAAGGTGCAAAAAAAGCAGGAGTAGACTTAAGCATTTCCGATGCAAACAATGATCAGTCGAAGATGGCTTCTTATTTAGACACAGCCATTAATGAACACGTGGACGGAATTTTGATTAAGCACGGTCGAACAGAGACACTTCAGCCTGGCGTAAAGAGAGCGATTAAGGCAGGAATTCCAGTCGTCGCATTTGATGTAGAGCTAAATGTCCCAGGCGTAACGACCGTTGACCAAGATGACTATATGATGGCTCTGATGGGATTAAAGCAAATGGCACAGGATCTGAACGGTGAAGGAAACATCGTGTATATCTTTGTTGGAGGATTTGCTCCGATGGAAAAGCGAAATCAAGTGTATAACTTAATGATGCATCGCTATCCTGGTTTAAAAGAAGTGGCGAGGTTTGGAAACGCGACAGAAAATACGTCATTAGACACGCAAAATAAGATGGAAGCGATCCTAAAGCGCTATCCAAACAAGGGTGATATTAAAGCTGTATGGGCACCATGGGATGAGTTTGCGAAAGGAGCGACGCGTGCCATCAAAGAAGCGGGGCGTGATGAGATTAAAGTATACGGCATTGATTTATCTGATGAAGATTTGCAAATGATGCAGCAAGCCAACAGTCCGTGGAAAGCTTCAGCCGCAGCGAACCCTGCAGCGGTAGGTGAAAAACAGCTAAATCTTTTAATTGATAAACTCTCAGGAAAAAACATTCCTCGTTATTATTCATTTGATCCAGTTCTAGTTACGCAAGATCAGCTTCCGAACGAAACGATTAACATGGATCAGCTCGGACAATACGTGAAGGATTGGAATAAAAACGATCAGTAAACAACTCGTGTATGAAGAGAAAAAGGAGGGAACCGCTATGACCGGTCAGCTGAACATGCAGCATATCTCCAAGCATTTTGGTAGTTTTCAAGCTCTCAAGAAAGTGAGCTTTGATGTGAAACAAGGCGAAGTTCATGCCCTTCTAGGAGCGAACGGAGCAGGGAAAAGTACGCTAATGAAAATTTTATGTGGTGCTCATGATGGGTACGAGGGCGAAATTCGTCTTGGGGACAAACATCTTTCCATTCATTCACCGGCAGATGCGAAGCGAGAAGGTATTCAAATCGTTCATCAAGAAGTGGATGTGGCGCTCGTCCCGTCTTTAACCGTGGCAGAGAATATTTTATTAGACGTGCAAGCTTCAAAGGACGGAGATCGCTTGTTGAATTGGAGGAAAACCGAGCAAAAAGCAAAAGAAGCGCTACAGATGCTAGGGTCTTCAATTGACGTAAAAAAAGACGTATCAACACTAACTCTTTCAGAAAAGCAGCAGGTGCTTATTGCAAGAGCGATTATTGGAAGAGCCGCTTATCTTATTTTAGATGAGCCGACTGCACCGCTTAGTATAGAAGAAACAAAACAGCTGTTTCAAGTTATTCAGCATCTTACAGAAACGGGAGTAGGTGTGATTTATATTTCCCATCGACTGCAAGAAGTGTTTGAAATCGCAGATCGTATTACGGTTCTTCGAGATGGAGAATGGGTTACAACTGTTCGTACGAAGGACACTTCGGTCAATGACGTGATTACGTCAATGCTCGGAAAAACGTTTTCAGAAGAAATAGCAAAAGCCAGCATAGAAATCGGAGAAGATCTGTTACGTGTGCAAAAACTATCATGGCAGGATAAAGTAAAGGATGTTTCATTACAAGTTCGTGAAGGTGAGGTTGTCGGCATTGCAGGACTCGTCGGGGCAGGGAAAACGGAATTATGCCGGAGCCTCTTCGGCCTTCACCGGCAGGTAAAAGGTTCCATACACATGAGAGGTAAAAAGCTACGACTTACGACCAAACCCCACTACTACATTGAACAAGGAATTGCCCTTGTTCCAGAAGAACGTCGAAAAGAAGGTATTTTGGTAGAGGAGTCGATTTCTTCAAATTTAACGCTACCAAGTCTACAGCGCTTTACGAATTATTCATTTGTTAAGCGGAGACGAGAAGAGCGAGAGGCGAATACAATCATTCAGCAGGTAGGCATTAAAACCAATTCTACTAAGCAAGCGGTTGGTACGTTAAGCGGGGGAAATCAACAGAAAGTAGCAATTGGAAAGTGGTTGCTTAGAGATGCCGATATTTATCTGTTTGATGAACCGACAAAGGGAGTAGACGTCGGATCAAAGCAAGACATTTTTGAACTTATTCAAGGTTTGGCAAAACGAAAAAAAGGTGTGCTGTATGCTACCTGTGAATTTAATGAGTTATTAGGTGTCGCAGATCGAATTTACGTCATGTACGACGGCCAAATCGTCAAAGAATTAACAAAAGAAGAAGCTACGCATGAAAACTTATTTTATTATGCGGCAGGAGGGAAGTAAACCATGAATAGTCAAGCGATTGAAAACAAGGAGCCTGTTCGTTTAAAGCAAAAAAAGGGTACCGCATTTGATTTTCTTTATAAATATGGCACGGTCGTCACGATTTTACTAACGATCGTCATTTTCTCCATTTTATCGCCAACGTTTCTCACAACCGCTAACTTGAGTGACATTTTACGTTCTATTTCAATTGTGACGCTCATTGCGATTGGCGTGACCATTTCCCTAACGATTAACGGACTCGATTTGTCCGTTGGTTCAACGGCAGGGTTAGCGACGACGTTGTCCGCCTCAATGCTCGTGTTTCATCGTCAAGAAATCTTTGTGGCGGTGGCGATTCCCATTGTGGCGACGCTAGTAGTAGGTCTTGTAAATGCTTTTTTAGTCGTTAAAGTGAAAATCCCGGATATTTTAGCTACGCTCTCGATGATGTTTATCGTACAAGGCGTTTTGCTTACCTATACAAAAGGGTCTGCGATCTACACGAACATGCCTTTAGAAGAGGGCGGGAGAGCACCGGGTATCTTTATTCCGTCCTTCTTGAAAATCGGTCAGGGGGAGGTAGTGGGAATTCCGATTCCTGTTATCATTATGCTTGTGGCGGTACTCGTTGCACACCTGTTTTTCCGCTATACAAAACACGGGCGCTTCTTTTATGTAACAGGTGGAAATATGGAAGCAGCAAGGCTATCTGGTGTTCCAGTTAACCGTTATCGCATGTATGCGTATGTGCTGTCTGCTCTTTTTGCAGGTATCGGGGGCGTTGTACTAGCTGCGCGAATTGGGGTAGGTGAAGTGAACGCAGGATCATCCTTTTTAATGGATGCTGTTGCAGCCTCTTATATCGGTTTTTCGGTATTTGGTGCAGGAAAGCCGAATGTCGTTGGAACGTTGTTTGGTTCAATTTTAATCGGGGTGTTGCTAAACGGCTTAACGATGCTGAACGTTCCGTATTATGCACAGGATATTATAAAGGGTGCTGTTTTAGCAGGCGCATTAGCCATTACCTATTACCGCTCTAAATAACGGTCTGAAAAGGAATCAATCATTTTTACTGGTTGATTCCTTTTTTGTTATAAGGAAATACTTGTAGGGTATAGTAACGACAGAAAGGTAGGGATGTATTGATGAAACGTGTGGTTATAATTGGAGGCGTTGCTGCTGGAATGAGCGCTGCTTCAAAGCTGCGTCGGTTAGAAGAAGAGACGGAAATTATCGTGTTTGAAAAGGGAGAAGATATTTCATACGGGGCATGTGGATTGCCTTATTATATAGCTGGAACCATTTCTTCGAGTGATCGTCTAGTAGCAAGAACAAAAGAAGAATTTGAAAAGCAAGGCATCAACGTTTATTTACGTCATGAAGCAGTAGCGCTATCTCCAGAGGAGAAAAAAATTAGAGTTGTTAATCATACGGATGGATTAGAACGGGACGTTAACTATGATCATCTCGTTCTAGCTACGGGTGCTTCAGCTATTCAACCACCATTTTATAGGGAAGAAGCGAGCAATGTCTTTACGTTAAAAACGTTACAGGACGCTATACATATGAAAGCTTTTTTTGAGAAGACGCCTGCAAAGGACGTAACGATTATTGGCGGTGGATATATTGGCATGGAATTAGTCGAAACGATGAAAACGCTCGGAAAGCATGTTCGAGTAATCGATGTGCACGACCATGTTCTTACAGTATATGACGAGGATATCGCACATTTGGTTCAGTCTCACCTTAAAGAGGAGCATGGCATTGAGTTTTGTCTTGGAGAAGAAGTAACGTCGTTGACACAACATAACGGAGATGTTGTAGCCGTTGAAACAAAAACGAACACCTACCAAACAGATGCGGTGATTGTGAATGTGGGTATCCGTCCTAACACGACCTTTTTAAAAGGATCCGGAATTGAATGTTTAGAGAACGGAGCGATTCTTACAAATGAATATATGGAAACAAATCTTCCGTTTATCTACGCTGGAGGAGATTGTGCGACAAGCTATCATCGCCTGTTGAAAAAACGAGTACATATTGCCCTCGGTACGATTGCGAATAAACAAGGACGCCTGATCGCTGAAAACATCCACGGGAAGCGTCATGCTTTTCAAGGGGTGTTAGGAACAAACATCGTAAAGATTCTAGATCTCACAGTAGCGAAGACAGGTTTATCGGAAAAGGAAGCAAAGGAAGCGAACATCCCCTACGAAACAGAAACCATAACGGCCAATAACGGAGCATCCTATTACCCTGGAACAGAGGAGCTGACCATTAAACTCCTTTTTAACAAAGAAAGTCACGTGATAATAGGGGCACAAATTGTTGGGGGAGCGGGAGTAGCGCAGCGTATTGATACCCTTGTCGCGGGTATTTACAATGAAATGACCGCAGATGAAATGACGTATTTGGATCTTTGTTATGCCCCTCCATATGCCGGCGTCTGGGACGCTATCCAGGTGGCGACCAATAAGATTAAGAAGTAAGTAGGGAGGGACCTCTCTACTTTTTTCCTAGTTATGGGCCTCTTATATTTAGTTTCTTTTACTTATGTTAAAGTTTTACAATCTCTATTATAATAGTGTGCTTAATAAGTTTTTCAGGATTTGTTGAAAGACCTCTGTTTTTGTCGGAAAAAATGCAAGATTTGTAGCAGGGAATATGGGAGAAATACGGGAATTGTACAGATATAAAGACAAACATAGCAGTAAGTTTACAAAACCTTAAAAAAAACGTTAAAAAAAATGTCTATTATTGCGACTCTATTTACATATTTAGTAGAATTTGTAATACTACGTTAGTAGAGATTTTTTTCGTTAAAAGGAGGAAGTCGCGTTGCAAATCCAAAATCAGTGTGAAGCTGAGGCGTTATTTTTAGAGATTGTCCAAAAACGCAAAAAGATGATGGACATCGCGGAGGTACAAGGGTTCACGAGCTGTGAAACGTTGAGATGTAGCCAGGAATTAGATCTACTTTTAAATAAATATCAAAAGCACTTATCGAAAAAGGAAGAAAAACGACCCCTTTTCTCATTTTTTCAAAAAAACTTTGCATTGCAAAAATAATAAACTAAATTAGGACCGTGACGATATAAATGATCATTTTGATATCCTCCTGTTAAACTCGTCCTTCAAAAATTTATTGTGGACGAGTTTACAGAGAATCAGAAGCCAAAAGCTGTAGGTTACGACAAATAAAGTTCTTTTACTTTTAAAGCCACATCTCCAATTTTATTCGAGACTTGAGGAATACCATAGCCTACGAACAGAGGTGAAGTGGCAAAGCGCGGCACAATTTTCGCGTAAACGTCTCCTTGTAAATAGTAAAAGAATAAGTTATAGCTTGTGCAGCTACGATGAAAATGATTTAACACATAGTGAGCAGCAATTTGAATGTAGTCGGCCATCTTTGAGAGTTTTTCCTGATCAGATAGACGAACGTTAAACTCAAAGAAGCCCATTCGTGGCTTGCTAGAAAGGGTAAATTCCACTCCGCTTTCTTGATCAATCGTTACTCCTTCAAAATTCTCCAGCAAAATATCTGCATGTGCGTCTAACTTTTTTAACCCTACAATCTGCATATGAGGATGTCGCAAAGACCCTCCTGACATCGGGCCGTGATTTTTATAAAACATGACCGATTTGAATTCACCGCTATTCATCATTTCAAACCAATGTTTCATACCAAAAGAAATTAACGTATGAAGATGCTCTTTCGGATATTCAGACAGCTCTGAGGAACAATCGTCCGTTTCAATAATAACCGTTTGAAACGTATCCTCTAATACAGGGTATTTATTTTTTAAGAAGATAATAGAGCCTTCTTGGTCCAAAATGTCGGTCAAGTGCTCCACGTCACAAAAAGGACAGGAGTTTTGTCTGTTAACAATGGTCTCAGGTTTTTGAGAACCGATGGATGAATTAAAAATAAGATGTTTCTGACTCATACTATTCTCCTTTATCTCATTATTTTTGGGGCAATGAAACGGTAAAACCCCACTTCTATAAAAGTGAGGACCTGACCCTTACATATTATGAAGACGTAATTTTATTATCGCAAACAATCGAAAAAAAGCAAAGAAGATGACCTTCCTTCGTTACTTGACGAGGGGAAGCGTAACGGATACGGTTGTACCGACGTTCAGTTCGCTAGATATAGCTATTGTTCCCGCATGCATTTCGATAATTCGTTTACAGACAATAAGACCTAGTCCTGTTCCTGTTTCCTTCATAGTGAAAAAAGGAGTAAATAACTTTGGCAATACTTCTTTTGAGATGCCTGTTCCATTGTCCGTAATAGATAGAACACAATACTTTCCGTCTTTAATAGAGGAAATTGTTAATTGGCCATTTTCCTGCATTGAGTCCAGGGCATTTTTTGCAAGATTCAATAAAACCTGCTTGATTTGGTTTTGTTCGCATGAAATAAGCAATGCGGTAGGTGGTAGATCAACTTTTACTTGAATACCTTGCATGTTTGCTTCGGATTCGATGATGGGCAATGATTCGGTAATAATCTCTCTTATATCACACGTTTGCAAGTTTTGAGCAGTGGGCTTTCCTAAAATTAAAAACTCGCTGACAATTTGGTTGATCCGATCAATCTCAGTCTGAATGACGGAGAAATAATACTGATCTTTTTCGTTTGTATGTGTTTCGCTTAGCAGTGTCACAAGCCCCTTAATACCAGTGAGGGGATTACGAATTTCGTGTGCTGTACCTGCAGCAAGCGTTCCGATTAATTCGAGCTTTTGTGCTTCGTTTGCGGCTCGTTCCCGCTCATTTTGTCGTTTCGTCCGCCAAAGGTTTAAAAGCAAGAATAAAACGGTGGTGATAATTAATGAAAGGAACATCGAATAAATAAACCAGTGCGTAATTTGGGCATCTGATACAGCAGGAACCGTTACGACTAGCGTCCAAGGCGCTTGATCAAGCTTCATTGTATAGGTGAAGCTGCTATCATCGTACTCCACGTCATGATTCGTATCAAAAATTAAAATTTGATTTTTTCCATACAGCTGTACTTTATCAGATGGACTTGCTTGCTTCGTCAACTTTTTCAAATAATCAAGCCGCAGAGTGGCGAGTAAAATACCTCCAATTTGCTGCTTCTCGTTTTGAACAGGTGTCGCCATCGTAACGATGTAACGCCCCGTCAAACGTCCATAATAAGCATCTGAAATAGCCGTTTGCTTCTGTTTGATGACGTCTTGGAAAAAGTCACGGTCATAGACATTGATGATTTTAGATAAAGGATGAGAACCGAGAAACATATCTCCCTGCATATCAACGTAATAAAGACCTGACAAGCGCTCATCTTTTCTATGCAATTGATGAAGGGTATTGGTAATATCATCACGTCGCTCTAAATCTTTACTGTCCTGTGTGATGGGCCTGATTGTCATGGCAATGGTTTCAATGCTTGTTCTCGTATCTCCGATAAAGCGATCTAGATTGTTTTTATGTAATCGTGCAGTCGATTCTGCGACGCGACGATGATCTTGCTGAAATTGATAATATCGAAATTGTACGAAAAGCAAGCTGAGTACAATAGAAGGAATAAGAACCATTACGAGAAATAAACAAATGTTTTTTAGCTTAAATTCTGAAGAATATGTGGTCATGCTATTATAAACCGCCTCTATTAAACGTCGTTCTAGGGTATATTATAGCAAAATTAGAGAATACTTCCTAGACGAAGAAAGAATATGGAAATGAATGTACGCTGATGCGTGTCTACTTAAGAAATAAAATACGTGAATATGGTGATATGATAGGGTATACTGTTTGACAACAACATACAATTTTAGTATAATTATCTCGAAGTCAAGATAAATGAATCAAGAACGAAAATGTTAAAAAGAGGGAAAAGATGTCTATGAATAAGGAAGCTACAAGGGAAGAATTAGATCAATCATTGAAGCTGTTTATTGTACTTTCAAGAGCACATCGCGCTATTAATGACCATGTACACAAGCTCATTCAAAATCATGGCTTAAACCCAACCGAATTTGCTGTATTAGAGCTTTTATACCATAAAGGAAGACAACCTCTTCAACAAATCGGAGGTAAAATTCTTTTAGCTAGCGGAAGCATCACGTACGTGATTGATAAATTAGAGAAAAAGGAATATCTCGCACGCGTTGCTTGTCCGAGTGATCGCCGCGTGACGTATGCGGAAATCACCGATAAAGGAAAAGCCTTTATCGAGAGCATTTTCCCAAGCCACGAGCAGCGTATTCACGAAATTTTATCTGCACTGTCCGCTGATGAGAAGGATCAAGCCATTGAGCTATTGAAAAAACTTGGTCACTTTGCAAATGATTACGTGCCAACAGAATCTGAATAAGTAGAAGCCTTCTAGCTTAAGAAGGCTTCTTTGTTTTATGAAAAAAGAAAAGGAATATCGATATTTTTGTCGAATGTAGTAGTGTTGATAGTACATACATAACCTAGAGGGGGACTTTAGATGAAGTTTCAAGATTTTACATACGAACGACCTGATATTAAGAAAGTAGAAGCAAGTTTTGAAGAGGCTCTTCAGCTTTTTAAGGAAGCAAAAAGTATCGAAGAACAAGAGAGTGCGTTAAAAGCGATTCATAAAATTGAAGCAGACTTTGGCACGATGGCTACTCTTTGCTCAATCCGTCACTCGATCGATACGAACGATGAGTTTTACAAAGCTGAACAGGATTACATGGACGACGTAACGCCTCACATTCAGGCGCTTAAGCACAAGTACTACCAAGAGCTTGTTTCATCACCTTTTCGCGCAGAGCTTGAGGAAAAGTGGGGAACACAGCTATTTGCACTTGCGGATGCAGAGTTAAAAACATTTTCACCTGAGATCTTAGAGGACTTACAGCTTGAAAACAAGCTGTCTTCTGAATACACAAAGCTTGTCGCATCAGCTAAAATTCCGTTTAACGGAGAAGAGTTGACGCTTGCACAGCTTGGCCCATATGCTGAATCTGTTGATCGTGATGTTCGTAAACACGCGCTAGAGGCTCGCACAGGCTTTTTCAGTGAAAACGGCGAAAAATTCGATGAAATTTACGACAAGCTTGTAAAAGTTCGTACGAAAATGGCGCAAAAGTTAGGCTATGAAAACTTCGTAGAGCTTGGATATGCACGTATGTCACGCACAGACTATGACGCAGAAATGGTAGCTAACTTCCGTAAACAAGTACTAGATCACATCGTTCCATTAGCACAAGAGTTGAAAAAGCGTCAGGAAGAGCGTATTGGCGTCGACAGCTTGAAGTATTATGACGATGCGTTTGAATTTAAAACAGGGAACGCAGCTCCAAAGGGTGATCCGGAGTGGATTATCGACAACGGCACGAAAATGTACGACGAGCTTTCAGACGAAACAAAAGAGTTCTTCCACTTTATGTTAGATCGTAACTTAATGGATTTAGTGGCTAAAAAAGGGAAAGCAGGAGGCGGATACTGTACGTTTATTGATAACTACAACTCTCCGTTCATTTTCTCTAATTTCAATGGAACATCAGGCGACATTGACGTGTTAACGCATGAAGCAGGACATGCCTTCCAAGTGTATTCTAGCCGTCATCAAGAAGTACCTGAATATTTGTGGCCAACATATGAGGCAGCAGAGATTCATTCAATGAGTATGGAATTCTTCACATGGCCATGGATGGAGCTATTCTTTAAAGAAGATACAGAGAAATATCGCTTTGCTCATTTAAGCTCAGGACTATTATTCCTTCCATACGGAGTATCTGTCGATGAGTTCCAACACTTTGTGTATGAAAATCCAGATGCAACGCCAAAAGAACGCAAACAAGCATGGCGTGAGATTGAAAAGAAATACACACCGTATAAAGACTACGATGGAAACGAGTATTTAGAAGAGGGTGGATTCTGGCAGCGTCAAGGTCATATTTATAATTCACCATTTTATTACATCGACTACACGCTTGCGCAAATTTGTGCATTCCAATTCTGGAAGCGCGATCGTGAAAATCATGAGGAAGCTTGGGCCGATTATCTTCACCTCTGTAAGCAAGGAGGAAGCAAGTCATTTACAGGACTTGTGAAAGAAGCCAACTTAATTTCACCATTTGAAGATGGATGTGTGGAATCAGTCGTATCAGAAATTAAATCGTACTTAAATTCGGTTGATGACAAAGCTCTATAATAAGAAAGACCCCCTGTCCTTTTAGGAGTACAGGGGGTCTTTTCTATTTATTTAACCGCGATGTGTTTTACTGTTACGACTTTTGATTTCCAATATGAATCAAGAGAAGAGACCGCGACACCTTTTTTAGTTGTCACAGAGATGAATGTATTTTCTCCCACATAAATCCCCACGTAATTAATCTCTTTTTTCTTATTATCGATCGTATCGAAAAACAGTAGATCTCCAGGTTTTACTTGCTTAAGCGTAACCACGGTGCCTTGCTTATATAAATCAGCTGTCGTACGTGGTAGAGAAACGCCAACTTTTTTATAAACGTGCTGAACAAAAGCAGATGCATCAAATCCCTTAACGGTTGTGCCACCATTTTTATAAGGAGTGCCAATGAGCGTTTTTGCATAAGTGACAAGCTGACTAGATGGATCTTTTTGGACAGGAACAGCAGGTTTTGTCGTCGTAGCAGCACTAGCTACACCAGTTCCTCCTATCGCTAATCCTGTTACAAGTAAAGCGGAAAGAGTTATTTTTTTCATTGAATACACGGATTCTACCTCCTAAAATTGTTACCGTTGGTACGGTAATTACACGCGGACAAGTTATTGCCCATCTATTAGACTCTTAAAACAGGAAAATGTTACACATTATGGTGAAAAAATTTTATGATGGGAGAGAGGAAGGGAGATATGAATGGTCGTCCCACTATTCTCTACGCTATCAATCGTTAATTCACCGTGATGGTTGTGAATAATTCGTTGAGTCACCACTAGCCCTAAACCTGTTCCCGATTCTTTTGATGTGACAAACGGTTTGTATAAATCATTAAGAAGAGACGCAGGAATGCCAGTGCCCGTATCCTCTATTTGAATGTCTACTTGATTCTGATCGTGAACAGCGCTCAAATGAAGTGTCCCACCATTCGGCATCGCTTCCACGGCGTTTTTAAATAAATTGATAAAGACTTGCTTAAGCTGGTTGCTGTCGCACATGATCGTAATATGAAAATCAGTTTCATTGTACTGAATGACAATGTCCTTCGACTCACATTCTTTTTCAAATAAATGCAAGGCGCCTTTTAGGAGGCTATCGAGGGTGTGCGGCGCAAACTTTTCGCGATTTGGTTTCGCTAATGATAAAAATTCCTCTAGTATTTCATCAATACGATGAATCTCATCCATCATAATCGATGTATAGGGCTCAAATTCACGAGACTGCTCGTTAATGAGCTGCACAAATCCATTAAGAGAGGTGAGTGGGTTGCGAACTTCATGAGCAACCGTTGCCGCTAGTTCTCCAGCGAGCACCAACTTATCAGAGCGCCGCAGCATAACATCTAACGTCTTTCGTTCTGAAAGATCATGAATAATATGAGTGAAAGCCATCAGTTTGCCATGATCATCATAAATGGGTGAAATATTAATTTCAACATCAATAAGGGTACCGTCTTTGCGGAGATCTTGCGTTTGAAAACCGATAATGTTTTGTCCGCCTTCTAACACTTTTTTGACGTTTTCCAAATGCTCGAATGATTTATTCCCCGTCACAGGTAATTTTTTTCCTAAAATTTCGGCTTCACTCCACCCATAGATTTTTTCAAATGCTGGGTTTACCATAATTACATGATCATCTAAATCAACGATCGACATCGCATCATTATTATTTTGGAAAAATGATTGTAAGTACCCCTGAGTAGTATGAAGTTCCTTTTTGGTCGCTTGTTCGTTTTGGTAAGCGGTTCGCCAAAGGCGATTTGCATACCTTGTGTAAAAAAGAAGAAAAATTAAGCATAAAACCGAAAATAAAATGAAAAAGATGACGTCCCCTGCTACCACTTCTGAAAAAATTTCTTCCATGTTATAAAAATAGAAGAATGAGAGCAGCGCGATGCAGATGATGCCAGATACGATAATAGACACGTAGTCATGATAAATCGTCGCAATAATAATACCAAATATTAAAAAAAGATAATTGATTAAATAAGGAAATGCGATGAGTAAATAAGTCATGTAGGCATAATAAGCAAAAATATAAGACCACCTTATAGTTTGCGGAGACGGCTTGAGGACGTATGAAATAAATGCAAGGATCGCTAATACTCCTACACCTACTGGTGGCAGTACCATATCCCAATCGTTACCGGTTAAAATGAGCGTGACAACATCTAGTAAATAAAATGTGGTAAGCAGGATAAATAATAAGTGATTTCGTTTTTTTAACAAAGAAATTTTGTCCAAGGCAATCATTCCTATATTTCTATAATTAATATCGTCTATTAACAGTTATATCTTATTTTCCGCCATATTTCTACCATATTTACCAAATTAATAGGTTTTAAGTTGAAATATAAGGAGTTAGAGGTTCACAGAAAGAGATAAAAAGAAATTGAGAATTCGTTTTGAAAAGTCAGTTTTTTTAGTTCTTTTTACCTATATAATCGATTAGCTAAGCGTGCCATAATATAAAAGAAAATGCAAGCGGTTTCATTAATTTGTCAAGGGGAGATGGGAAGATGAAGGGGGCAAAAAAGGTAATTGGTTCCACCATTCTTATTTTGCTGTTAGTTCTGCAAACGGTTGCATCAGGAGGAGCTTTTACGAGTCATGCAGCTGAAAAAACAGTTACGCTTGTAGGAGATTTGCAGAATGAGTTAGGGGCAAAAAATGACTGGGACCCAGCGGATGCTGCGACTATTATGGTCAAACAGGCCGATGGAACGTACAAATTCACAGGGAAGCTTCCTGCTGGAACGTACGAGTATAAAGTAGCGATTAATCAATCTTGGGACGAAAATTACGGGGTAAACGGTGAGGCTGGTGGGGGCAATTACAAGCTCGTACTGGATCAAGAAAAAGTGGTCACGTTCGTTTACAATGATTCTACACATACAGTAACGATACCGGTAGCTTTGGATAAAGACAAGCTGCCACGTCTCGTCGGAAACATTCAACCTGCAATTCACGCAGGAGAAGAGTGGAAGCCAGACCAATCGACTGCGATCTTTGAAGATGAAAACGGCGATAATATTTATACGTACAAAGTTCTTGTGCCAAAAGGTCAATACGAATACAAAGTGGTCTTAGGAAAAACATGGGACGATGCAGCGTATCCGACGGACAATGCAAAACTAGTTGTTGTTAAAGACACAGAAGTTACGTTTTTCTATAACCATGATACAAAACAAGTGTCAACAAACTATGATTCGGGTCTGCCTGATGGAAGCATACAAATGAATGCTCTATTTCACAATACATGGGATCCTGCTTATCGCATGCCGTTTGGAGCAATTGAAGCAGGAAAAAGCGTAAAGCTTCGCCTGCAAGCAAAAAAAGGTGATTTAACGGGTGCGAAAGTGCAATTGAAAAACTACGATAAGGGCACTACGAGTACAGAAGAAATGAGCTATGCGGGCTGGACACAAGTAGACGGGAAGAACGTTGAACTATGGGAGACGACCGTAACTCCGAAGGAAAAGGGCGTATACGGGTATAAATTTATTGCACGCGACGGAACAGCGGTTGCTGAATACGGAGAGGACACGCAGGAAGGAAAAACAGGTGTTGCGACTGAGAAAAATGCAAATCTGTTTCAAATGACGGTCTATGATCCAACATTTAAAACACCAGACTGGATGAAAAAAGCCGTTGTATATCAGATTTTCCCTGATCGATTTTTTAATGGAAATCCAAAAAATGATGCAGCGAAATCGAATGCTCGTGGCAAAGAGCCAATCGAGCATATGAAGTGGAGTGACCTTCCAGATAATCCGCGCCTTGCGAGTGAAGAAGCATATAAAGGTGATAACATCTGGTCAAATGATTTCTTCGGTGGAGATATTGCGGGGATTCAGAAGAAATTAGATTATATTCAATCGCTTGGTGTAAATACGCTCTATTTAAATCCAATTGCATCTGCGGCATCTAATCACAAGTATGATGCAACAGATTATAAAGCGATTGATCCGATGTTTGGATCACCACAAGAGTTTGACGCATTCACTAAAGAATTGAAAAAACGCAAAATGCATTTAATTTTAGACGGTGTATTTAATCATGTTGGTGATGATTCCGTCTACTTTGACCGCTATGGAAAATATCCAACGGTTGGTGCTTATGAGTACTGGGCACGCATTTATGATTTGATGAATAGCAAAAAGCTTACAGAAGCAGAGGCGAAAAAAGAAGCCGAAGCACAATTTATTAAAGAAGGACAAGTATTCAGTCCGTATGGATTTCAAAATTGGTTTAACATTGAGAACGTGAAAACGAACGGTGTGTATAAATACCAAGCATGGTGGGGATTTGATTCGTTACCAGAAATCAAATCGGTACCCGGTGCAAAAGTTCCTTACAATTCGGAACTGAACAATACAAACTTTGCAAAATACATTATGTATGACAAAGATTCAGTTGCAAAATCATGGCTACAGCGTGGCGCAAGCGGTTGGCGCTTAGACGTTGCAAATGAAGTAGATCCGGAGTTTTGGCGCGAATTCCGTCATGAGCTTAAAACAGGAAAAGGCGAAGAGCCCCTTATTTTAGGCGAAATTTGGGATGATGCATCCAAGTATTTCCTTGGAGATTTATATGATTCGGTGATGAACTATCGTTTTAGAGGAACGATGCTTGACTACCTGAAGAATGGAAAAGCGGAAAACGCCTACGATCAGCTTCAAGCGGTAGAGGAAGACTATCCGAAAGAAGCATTTTATGCGCTTATGAACTTAATGGGTTCTCACGATACTGCTCGTGCTGTCTTTTTACTAGGAAATGGAACAGACACTTCAGAGCGTGCAGAATATGATAAAAAATATGATTATGAGCTAGGTGTACAGAGACTAAAATTGGCTTCTATTTTCCAAATGGGCTATCCAGGCGCTCCGACTATTTATTACGGAGATGAAGCTGGTGTGACAGGCTCAAAAGATCCGGATAATCGCCGCGTTTATCCTTGGGGACATGAAGATAAAGCACTTGTCGCACACTATCAAAAGGTAGGAAAGGCTAGAAAAGCAAATGCAGATTTATTTGCATTAGGTGATTTAAAAACGCTTTATGCAAAAGGGGATATTATTGCTTATGCCCGAACGAATGAGAAAAAAGCAGCGGTTGTTATCGTGAATCGAGGCAATGAAGAACAGACGGTTACAATCGATGTAAAAGATGTAGCGGCAAATGGAGCGCTGTTCGTCGATCAGTTAAAGTTTGCTTATCACACTACGGTGAAGGATGGGAAACTAACCGTTACGATTCCAGCAATGAATGGTCGCATGCTCGTTGCAAATGAGCTTCCGAAGCAACAAGCATTTGTAAAAAATGTAGCGGTAACAGAAAGCAACCACACTGCAACACTCACATGGACTGGAAATGCCAAAGCTTACAAAGTATATCAAACGACGATTAACGGAGCATTTTACAAAGAAGTGCAGAATACGTCTTCAGGTCGTGCGATGATTTCAAATCTAGAAAATGGACGTTCTTATTATTTTGCGGTGACCGCAATTGATAAATACGGAAACGAATCAAAGCAGGTCGTGACGAAGGCTGTCATTCCGCACGTACCGCTAACGAATAATTACATGATTTCAAATATGACTAAGCTAACGAACGGCGTCATTGATTTAGCGAAACCACAAACAGTCTCTGCTGATATTATGATTAAAGGCGTAACGGAAAAAGAGCAGGGAGAGGGGCTACTTGTTCAACTTCATGTGAAAGAGCCTGGTCATACAAAATGGACTATCCTTCCTGCAGGGTACGTAGGGCAAAATGGTGACGCAAACACGTTCCAGGGAGAATTTCTACCGATTAATCAAGGCGCATACGAAGTGAAAGTAGCTCTTTCAACAGATGCAGGCCGAACGTGGGTATGGAGTAACGCGCAGACGGTTACGTTTGCAAAAGGAACAGACGCTGAGCCTCCAGCAAAGAGCGTCACTTTGAGCAATCCACAGCAGGAATCAGGACAAGTGAATTTATCATGGAATATAAACGAAGCAAAAGATCCATATATGATTGAGATTGTTCGAAACGGCAGCGTAATTGAGCGCTCCACAGATGTCAAAACGACAGCTTATAAAGATCTTAATGTCGTGAACGGACAATCCTATGAATACGCAGTGAACGTATATGATCAGGCAGGAAATGTCGTCACCTCTAATGCGGTGACGGTTAAACCAGACCTTGTGCTAGTCAAGGTAACATTTAAGCTTCATGCACCTGATTATACGTCTCAAAATGCGAAGATCACGATTCCGGGAAGTATCAATGGCTGGAATACAACCGCATTTGAAATGACGCGCGGCGGGGCGGTCACGAATGATTATCAATATACGTTTGAGGCACAAGAGGGAGAAGTATTAACGTATAAATACGTAAAAGATAATTCATGGGACAAAGAAGGATTACCTGATCATACCCCAAGCAACAAATCAGATGATGATGTTAGTTATTATGGTTACGGAGCACAGGGGACCGATTTAAAAGTAGTCGTTACCAATCAAGGTGGAAATCAAATGGTGATTGAAGATACAATTCTACGTTGGATTGACATGCCTGTTGTGATCACGTCACATACAGACGGTCAGACTGTTTCAACGGATACGATTACTTTAAAAGGAACCGCTATTAAAGGAGGAACGCTAACGATTAACGGTGAAAAAGTGACGGTTAATGAGGATATGACCTTTACACACACGGTTCAGCTTCGTAGCGGAGAGAATCCACTCACAATTAAAATCGAACCTTCTGAAAAGGCGAAGGCTGATATCTTCAAGAATGATGGTGGTGCGATTGAGAAAAATACGAAAACAATGACGTTTACAATCACGAAGAAATAATCATCAAAAAAAAGCAAAACCGCTATGGTTTTGCTTTTTTTGTTTCATCTTCCATACATAAATAGGTAAAAAATACCATATTATTTTTGTAGTAACGAACAAAGGAGTGTTCATCATGACAGAGAATCGAATTATTGTCTCAAATACAAAAAGTGTGGGCCTTTCGCTCATTCTAACGTTTCTGTTTGGCTCACTTGGCATGCTGTATTCCACTATTTTAGGAGCAGTGCTAATGATCATTGTGGAAGGGGTTCTGGGATTTTTAACGTTCGGAGCAGCGTTATTTATCACTCATCCAATTTGTATGATTTGGGGTGCGGTCGCTGCTCATAACTATAACAAACGACTCTTAAACGCTGTCCATTAAGATAAACAAAAAAGAGCAGGGGATTACCCTGCTCTTTTACTTTACTTCACGACAATTTCATCGTTTTCTACATCAACCGTAAAGGCTGTAGATGTTTCTTCTAAAATAAAGTCTGTAATACGATTTTCAAGCTGTTCTTGAATAACGCGGCGTAGTGGTCTAGCACCGAATGCTGGGTGATAGCCAAGCTCTGCTAATTTTTCTTTTGCTGCATCAGAGACCGTCATTGATAGATCTTGCTCTGTTAGCGTTTCTTGTAGTTCATCAAGCATAATGTCCACGATTTTTACAAGATCTGCTTTTTCAAGGTGATTGAACTCAATAATAGAATCAAAGCGATTTAAGAATTCAGGCTTGAAATAAGCAGACAGAGAATCCAGAATCGATGTTTCTTTAATCGCATCGTTCACTTTTTCAAACCCAACGGTAATTTTTTTCTCTGTAATACCAGCATTACTTGTCATAATAATCACCGTATCTTTAAAGCTCACTGTGCGACCTTGACTATCTGTTAGACGACCGTCCTCTAGAATTTGTAAAAACATGTGCTGTACGTCAGGATGTGCCTTTTCAATTTCATCTAATAAGATGATGGAATAAGGGTTACGACGTACTTTTTCAGTCAATTGACCCGCATCATCGTGTCCTACATATCCTGGAGGAGCACCGATTAATTTAGACACGGCGTGTTTTTCCATGTATTCACTCATATCAAGGCGAACCATCGCATCTTTTGAGCCAAATAGCTCCTCGGCAAGTGTTTTCGTTAATTCGGTTTTCCCGACACCAGTTGGTCCAACGAATAAGAACGAGCCAATTGGTCGGTGCTTCGCTTTTAGACCAGCACGAGAGCGACGAATCGCTTTTGAAACTTTTTCCACCGCTTCTTGTTGACCAATTACTTTTTCAGCAATGTTAGAAGCGAGATTTTTCATTTTATTTGCTTCGTTGTCTTGAAGCTTTCCAACAGGAATACCTGTTTTCTTTTCAATGATGGCCTGAATGTGGGCGACATCAATGACAGACGTTTCAGCTGTTTGTTCGTTTAATTGTTTTTCAAGCTTCGCTTCTTCATCGCGAAGTTTGGCCGCTTTTTCGTAATGTTCATCTTTTAACGCTTGTTCTTTTAGCGTTGCAATTTCTTTCAAACGAGCTTCTACATCATCTTTGTTGGTCACGCCTGATTTTAAGTTCATTTTAGAGCCCGCTTCATCTAATAAGTCAATTGCTTTATCAGGCAAGAATCGATCTTGAATGTAGCGGTGAGATAAGTTGACGCAAGCACGAATCGCTTCATCGGTAAACGATACGCCGTGATACGTTTCATACTTATCTTGAATACCTTTTAAAATTTCAATCGCTTCGTCAACGGACGGTTCATGTACCATAACTGGTTGGAAGCGACGTTCAAGAGCCGCATCTTTTTCGATTGAGCGGTATTCTTTTAAAGTTGTTGCCCCAACGAGCTGCAACTCACCGCGAGCAAGCGCTGGTTTTAAAATGTTTCCGGCATCCATAGAGCCTTCAGCTGATCCAGCTCCGACGATTTGATGAATTTCATCAATGAACAGAATGACGTTTTTGCGCTGCTGAAGTTCAGCAATTAATTGCTTCATGCGTTCTTCAAACTGACCGCGTACGCCTGTATTTGAAACAAGTGATGCCACGTCTAATAGATATACTTCTTTATTTAGTAATTTTGCCGGTACTTCGCCTTCTGAAATTTTCAGTGCGAGGCCCTCTACAATCGCTGTTTTACCTACCCCTGGCTCACCAATCAGAACAGGGTTATTTTTGTTGCGACGATTTAATATCTCAATGACGCGTTCGACCTCTTCATCACGTCCGATTACAGGATCAATTAGACCTGCTTTGGCTACGTGTGTTAGATTTCGGCCAAATTGATCAAGCAATCCACCGCCGTTTCCACCTTGCTGCGGTTGAGCGGCTTGGTTTGGTTGCTGTGCCGCTTGTTGATTGGCTAAATGATTGAATAAATCATCAATTGACATAGATCCAAATCCTCCTCCAAAACCTGATGGAATTTTATTTTGTTTCATTAATGATTGATAGCATGTATGACACAAACGATATTCTTGGTGTTGACCATTATATTTTAAATTCACATGTACTTGTGCTTGATTTTCATGACAATGTTGACACATCATAAAAAACGCCTCCTCGATAAGGAAATGTCAAAGATGTTTTATTTTGACTTTGACTATCTTTGACTTTTGTAAGTTCATTATACTTTGACCTTTTTTGACTTTCAAGTGTTTTGCTCGTAAATTTTTCACTTCATTTATTTGGGCGTGCATAATCAGCTTTCTTCCTATATATAAGAGAGCTGCTCATAGCCCTACGTTAACCGAGTAATTTCTTACCTTAGGTAAAGGGAGATTTCCCGATTACGTCTTATCTAAACATAGAAGCAGTCTCACGTAAAATAATTGAACTGAGCAAAGCAAAGAATAAACAGAGAAAGTTCGTATTGACAAGACATAGCTTCAACCTTATACTCAAATAGGTTTAACACTTAACTGCATAAAAGCATAAAAGCGTTTAAGTATAAAAGTTATAAAGAAAGGATTTCAACAAAATGAAAAAACAGCCATCATTCATACAGGCGCTTACGGTTATCATTTTTATTTTAGCGCTCATTTTTATCGGGCTTTTTGAATTTAAAGCAGAGCCTCATATACCGCTCATTATTAGTCTTGTTTTTCTAGGCTGTCTAGGAAAACTGTGGAAATATAAGTGGAAAGATATTGAGGAGGGAATTGTAAAGGGAATTACCCTAGGAATTAAGCCGATTCTAATTCTCGCTCTTGTTGGCTTGCTCATTGCAGCTTGGATGAGTAGCGGAACGATTCCGATGATTTTAAGTCTAGGTTTAGACTGGATCTCACCAAAATATTTCTTAATTAGTGCATTAGTTATCACGGTTCTTGTTTCAACGTTCACAGGGAGTACGTTCACAACGGTTAGTACGGTTGGTGTGGCGCTGATGGGAATTGCGACAGCTGTTGGGATTAGTCCAGCGCTTACAGCCGGTGCCGTCGTATCTGGGGCAGCATTTGGAGATAAAATGTCTCCGTTATCGGATACAACAAACTTTTCATCGGGGATTTTAGATGTAAAATTATTTGAGCACGTTCGCCACATGATGTGGACAACCGTACCAAGCTTACTTTTAACGGCGATTATTTTTATTGTGGTAGGTTTTCAAACTGATTACTCGCACATTAATTTAAATGAATTAAAGCATTTAAAAGATGTGTTAGGTGATCAATTTACATTAAGCTGGATTGCACTCATATCTCCGCTTATTGTCATTATTCTATCTGCAAGAAGAGCTGAGGTTGTGCCAACTCTTATTGCAGGGATTGCGAGTGCCTTTATTACAGCGCTATTCATTCAGCACCAGTTTTCAGTAAGTGATCTGCTTACATTCTTGCAAAGCGGTGTGAAAATTGATTCTGGAAATAGCATTGTCGATGGAATTGTGAATAAAGGCGGCCTTCAGTCCATGATGTGGACAATCTCACTTGTGCTGACAGCACTGTCACTAGGTGGAGTGATGAAGGAGTTAGGCATTGTTCAAGCGTTACTTGATGGACTAACGAAAATGATTCGCCGCACAGGTGATGTAACGTTAACAACAGTACTAGCATGTATCGGGGTAAATGTGATTACAGGCGAGCAATATTTATCCATTCTTTTACCTGGTCAAACGTTCCGACCTCTTTATGATAAGTGGGGGTTAGATCGAAAGAATCTTTCACGTACGCTAGAAGATGCAGGAACGCTTGTTAACCCGCTAATTCCATGGGGAGTGAGCGGCGCGTTTATTTCTCAAGCGCTAAACGTAGATGTTGTAACTTACTTACCGTATGCATTCTTTCTTATTTTCTGTCCTGTATTTGCTGTTATTTGGGGCTATACGGGCATTGGAATTGCCAAAGTGGCGCCAAAGAAGGATGTAGCAGCATAATAAAGAAAAGAGGCGGTTCGCTTTTTAGCGAATCGCTTCTTTTTATTTGAAAAAGAGGATTAAGACAAACTATGTGCTAAATAAAATAAGACTAAAGTCCATCTAGATAAAAATAAAAAAAGGACTATGATAGGGATAGTGAATGTGGCTTCTAGCATACCAGTATTCGCCTGTAGATCAAACATTTACAGCGCGTAAAGTGCAGTAGAGACCATCATCCTAATAGAGAAAGAATTTATATTGAGCATTTTTTAGGAGAGACTGCGTTGAAAAAATTTATTATTATTGTTGCAAGTGCAATCGTTTGTTTTTCTTTTACAGCGTTTTGGCATCATGCGAACAGTGAAGGTCAAGGAGAATTTAAGCAACGAATTCCGCTTGCATCTCCTTACAATCAGCATGTTGATGCTTATCAATTAACGTATCCAAGCGATGGATTAAAAATAAAAGGCTTTTTGTTGCAACCAAAGCATATTGACGGTAAGTTACCTCTGCTCGTATACAATCGCGGGGGAAATCGTGAGCATGGTATGATTCGAGAAAAAACGATTTCTTATTTGGCTTCTTGGGCACAAAAAGGATATGTTGTCGTAGCGACTCAATACCGAGGAAACGGCGGCAGTGAAGGAACCGAAACATACGGTGGAAAAGATATCGATGATGTGATCAATATCATGCACATTGGTGAAAAACTTCCATACGTCGATACAACGAAAAAATATGCCATTGGTTATTCACGTGGCGGTATGATGACGTACTTATTAATGAAAAGCGGTGCGAAGTTTAATGCGGTAGCCGTTGTGTCTGGAATTACAGATATGTTCCAGTTCTATGATCAGCGAGGTCCAGAAATGAAACAGGTTCTTCGTCAGCTAGTAGGAGACCCTAAGGATCCGAAGGTGGCCCAAACGTATCGCGATCGCTCTGTCATTTATTGGAGTGATAAGATTAATTCACCGCTGCTTATGCTTCATGGAAATCGTGACTGGCGTGTTCATTACACGCAGGCTGAAAAGCTTGTACGTCAGCTTGATCAAACAGATAAAGAACATAAGTTTATTTTGTACAAAGGGGCGGATCATCCGCTTACGAAGTATTTTGATGAATACAATGCTGAAATTGATAAATGGTTTCAAGCTCATTCGTAAAAAGCCATCCTCGCCATGAAGCGAGGACGGCTTTTTTTTATGAAAGAGGAAGCAGGTAGACAAGAAGAACGTCAAAAACAACGTGAGCGATCATCGCCACTTCAATTTTTTGACGCCATTCCAACAGCGCTCCCCACATGATGCCACCAACAAAAGCTGCTAGAGCGAGCAGTGGATTGAGCGAGCAAAGGTGAGCGGCCGTATATAAAGATGCTGCAACAATAGTACGTTGAAAAGGCGAAAGAGTAAAAAGCTTTTTATGCAAATACCCCCGCCAAAATAATTCTTCACCTGGTATGATGAGCAGAAACATTAGCAGATGCTGCCACCACACAGAAGGGGAAATGGATGAGTACAAATGCTGTACGTACGGTTCAATCGGAATATGCAGCCATTGCATAAATGCATTGCCACTCGCAAAAAGACCGTATAAAATAACCCCACTCATGATACCGACGACCCAATCGGCTTTATTTAAAAAGGACCATGATGCGTATCTAAGGGAAATGATGACCAACAAAACATATAAAAGGGGAAAGGTCATCCAAAAAGAAGTCGATGTAAAGCTACCATAAAACCCAATGCCAATTACAAGACTTAGGGCGAAGGAGAAAAGCCAATTCATACGTAAAATCCTTTCCAATACTAAGGTTCATAGGGATAATTATAGCGAAGAAAGCCATGCTAATAAAGGGAATGAGTGTAACCATTCAGAACCCAACATGTTTGTAAAAGGGGATAGAATCATGACACAATCGAAAAACCAAAAAGAGCGCCAATGGAATGTGCGTAAGCATTCACAGCAACCACATGGAAAAGTAAAATCCTTTGAAGAGCTATCTGAAGAAGTAGCGCCTCAATCGACTAATAAAAAATAGCAAAAAAGCGTGAAACGGATGAACGTTTCACGCTTTTTACTTTATGGATTCGTTGACCACATGCCAGCGGATTTAATGAAAATACGCGGATGAAGTTTTAATTGCGCCACCATAATTTCTGCTAGATCTTCTGGTTGCATTACTTTTTCTGGATTTCCGTCCGTTAAGTTTTCAGCAAATGCCATTTCTGTTGCAACGGTGCTTGGCGTAAGTGCCGTTACGCGAACGTTGTGCTTACGTACTTCAAGTGCTAATGATTCTGTTAAGCCGAGTAATCCTGCTTTTGAAGCACTGTAGGCACTTGTAACAGGTGCTCCCTTTTGACCTGCTGTAGAGGAAATATTGATGATGTCTCCGCCGTTTTTCTCAATTAGCTGTGGAAGAACAGCACGCGTTACGTAATAAACACCCATTAAATTCACATCAATAATTTTTTTCCAGTCTGCTGGGTCCAGTTCAAGGAATTTGCCGAACTTGCCGATCCCTGCATTGTTAATGAGAATATCTGTACCACCAAGTTCTTGGTGTAGAGATTCAACCGCTTGGTTAACCTCCTCCATTGATGAAACATCTGCTGTTGCATAAGCAACTTTTACGCCTGTTGCTTCTACTTCTTTCGCAACTTCTTTCAGTGAAGATTCCGTACGAGCTAGTAATCCTACATTTACACCTTCGTTTGCAAGCGCAATAGCTACAGCGCGTCCAATACCTTTTCCAGCGCCTGTAATAAGGGCTGTTTTACCTTTTAAAGATTGTGCCATGTTATTGTACTCCTTTCTTACCTGTTCTTTATAAGCCATTTAATCCTACAAAAGGGGGAAACAATTGTCAAAGACAACGCATCGTTTGATTTATCATAAAGGCAAATTCCTCTTGATTCATGCATATTTTACCTTTTTTAAATCAAACTAATGGTAACGAATAACGTGCAAAAAAAGGAGCTTGAAATTCCGTGCAGAGGTCCAAAATCAGGCGATACATCGGATATGCAAATTCATTAGGAACCAACACCATTCACTTTCGAAATCCATGGGTAATTGCTTGGTGGTCCGCTGCTTTTCCAGGGTACGGGCATTTCACCTTAAATAAATTCTTACTGGGATTTATTTTAATGATTTGGGAAGTCGTCGTAAACAGCCTTTCGCATTTAAACGAAGCCATTTATCTATCAATGGTAGGGGAATTTAACGAGGCAAGTGAGGTACTAAAAGAACAATGGGCAATCTTGTATGTGACCGTTTATATTTTTGCGATATGGGACAGCTATAGGCGAACGGTAGAAATGAATCAGTACTGCGTGCTTGCTAAGCGAGAAGGAAATCATACGATCGTTAAAAATGACTCCTTCTTTGAATTTAATAATGTGAGTACATACAAACCTTCCCTTGCGCTCGGGTGGTCGCTGCTTTTACCAGGGCTGGGCCATTTATACCTAAATCGGCTGATCGGCGTTGTCTATAGTATTGGCTTTTGGCTGTTTATTACGTATCAATCAAAGTACTATCAGTCGTTTTACTACATTTTAATAGGCGATTTGCAAAAAGCGAACGCCGTTGCCGATCCACAGTGGTTATTGTTCATTCCATCCGTTTATGCCTTTTTTGCCTATGATGCTTATATTCAGGCGATTGAAATGAATCGTTTGTTTAAGATTGAGCTTGATGTTCACTTGAAGAAACGATATCAGGATAAACCGAAATTGCTCACATGAGAGAGGAAAATGAATGTGTATATTTTATCAACCTTTGAATACACAACTCAATTAGAAATGGCGCTCTCGGAAATAGAGCAAGTAGGAATCGACAAAAGCCAAATCGCTGTCGTCAGGTTAGATCACAATGACGAGAGGGGACAGGTAGCGGATTCATTTGAGCGCTTTGATGGGACGAGTTACATTGACTTAGCCGCAATTTTCGGCACTATTTTTATGCTTTTGGGCGTTATTTACGGCCACATTTTGTATTTAGGTCCGATTCTATGGGGCATTATTGGACTACTAATTGGGGGAGGCGGAGGATTCATTGCCGATTATCTCTATACGAAGCGCAAAGTTTCACCAAAACGAACGCATCAAACAGAAGTTATCGTTATTATCGAATGTAATCACACAACGGAAAAAGCGGTGAGAAGAATTTTAGCGGCTAATCAGTCCAAAGCGATTGGGCAGCTGTGAGGGGGGATGTATGGTGCGAATTAAAAAGCTAGGTGAGCTAAAAAGCGAACGCGAACGAAAACGACTGCAGGCAAAACTAGAAAAAGTCGAGGAAGTGATCGCTCCTCCGGTTTCTGAGGAGGGCAAAACGATTGAGAACGATGTTGATGCGAATTTTCAGCGATTGAAAAAGCTGCTAGGAGAGAGCAATGATTTGATTACGCGCCGTATTACCATTCCTGCTCATCCGGACGTTGTGATTGGCCTAGCGTATATGGACGGATTAGTTAACTGTGAAGTCATTGAGCGCTTTATTATGAATGCAATGGCACATCATTTGGAAGAAGATCTTAATAAAACAGCGAGTGATCCTTATCGTACAATTGTAGAATACAGTTTGGCAGTTGGAGAGATTAGCGAGGAAACCCAATTCGATAAAGCGCTTCTTCATATTTTGTCGGGCGATACGGTGGTGTTTGTTCAGGGGTGTAAAACGTGTATCACCACGAATACGAGAGGCTGGCAGCAGCGAAGCATTACCGATCCTCAATCTCAAACCGTCGTAAGAGGTCCACGTGATAGCTTTACAGAAACGCTTCGTACGAACACTGCTTTGGTTAGAAGGCGAATCAAATCCTCGAATCTTTGGTGTGAGGTGCAGCAGGTAGGAGAAGTGACGAAGACCGATGTAGCACTCATGTATATTAAAGGGATTGTAGATGAAAAAATTATTGAAGAGGTAAAGGAAAGAATTGATAAGATCGACATCGACGGTATTTTAGAGAGTGGGTATATTGAGGAGTTAATTCAAGATGAAGATTACACGCCTTTTCCGACGATCTTTAACACCGAGCGTCCTGATGTGGTAGCCGCTTGCTTATTAGAAGGACGCGTCGCGATTATTGTGGACGGCACACCGTTCGTATTACTTGTTCCGTCTCTTTTTATTCAATACTTTCAATCTGCAGAAGATTACTATCAGCGTGCTGATATTGCAACGCTCATACGCCTCATACGCTACATCTCTTTTTTCTTAGCACTGCTAACGCCATCTGCCTATATTGCCCTTACTACGATGCATCAAGAAATGCTTCCGTTCCCCCTTCTAGTCAGCATTGCAGCGCAGCGGGAAGGTGTACCTTTTCCAGCTCTTGTGGAAGCTTTTATTATGGAAATTACGTTTGAGATTTTGCGTGAAGCGGGTATTCGAATGCCGCGAAATGTGAGCTCGGCTATTTCAATTGTAGGGGCGCTTGTACTAGGAGAAGCCGCTGTACAAGCGGGGCTTGTTTCCCCCGCTATGATTATCGTAGTCGCGATTACCGCGATCAGTAATTTTGTCTCTCCGGCTTATGACATGGCGATTGCTGTTCGGATGCTGCGCTTTATCCTTATGATGCTATCAGCTGCATTTGGTTTTTTTGGGATTATCATCGGTCTTATTTTTATGATTTTACATTTATGTAGCATTCGTTCTTTCGGTATTAACTACATGGCGCCAATGGCTCCTTTTGATCGAAAAGGACAAAAAGATTCACTCATTAGACGATCACTCAAAAAAATGACCACACGACCATCTCTTGCAAGTGAGGAGAACATCGTGCGTCAGCATCAGCCTTCAGAGAACACGAACAAATAGCAACAGAGGTGTACACCATGAAAAAAGGACTCCTTTTAAGTCTAAGCATTATACTCAGCAGTTTTCTTTCAGGGTGTTGGAGCAGCCGTGAATTGAACGAAATTGCCGTTGCGGTAGCGGTCGGAATTGATCGTAGTGGAGAGGATATTCGATTTTCCGTTCAGTTGATCAACCCAGGTGATATTCAAGCAAAGACCCCTACGAATTCCCCTCCTGTAACCACACATTCTATCAAAGCGGCATCTGTGATGGAGGGACTGCGAAAGCTTACAATTGAAGCACCTAGGCGCGTCTATTTATCCCATCTTCGAATGCTCGTCATTAGTGAGGAAATTGCAAAAGAGGGGATGGCTGAAATTCTTGATTTTTTTGCCCGTGATCATGAACTTCGAACCGATTATTATGTAGCGGTAGCGAAAAATACGTCCGCTGAAACGGTATTAGAAGAGTTAACCACCATTGAAAAAATCCCAGCTAATCATATGCATGCATCGCTAGACGTGTCTCAAACCGTATGGGCACCGACAAGAGGTGTAAAAATGAATGAGCTTATTTCTCATATTGCAAGTGATGGAAGTAATCCAGTTTTAACGGGTATTTACGTTAAAGGTAAGCCGAAGGCCGGAAATTCGATGGACAGCATTAATAAAATTGCAGCCACAACGCTTCTGAATTTTAAAGGTCTGGGAGCATTTAAGGGAGATCGTCTCGTAGGGTGGTTTGATGAGGGCGAAAGTAAAGGCTATAACTACATTACGGGGAATGTCAAAAGCACGGTGATCGTCGTTCCTTGTTCAGAATCAAAAAAAACGAACAAAAATAATCTCGTGGGCGTAGAAGTGCTGCGAACGAAAACGAATATAAAAAGCACGGTGAAAAATGGTCGTCCAATTATTAACGTAGAGGTAGAAGCGGAAGGAAATATTGCAGATATTGCTTGTAAATTAGATGTGCAAAACCATAAGGTAAATCACTGGCTGGAGAAAAAAGCGGGGGATGATGCCAAAGGTAAAATGGACAAGGCAATTCAGCAAGCAAAAGAGTATCGCAGCGATGTGTTTGGGTTTGGCGAATATGTTCATCGCAGTAATCCAAAGGAGTGGCAAAAACTTCGTCAACATTGGAACGACACATTTGCAGATCACACAGAAATTCATACGACGGTGCATTTGAAGATTCGACGTTTTGGAACGATACGAGACTCAATCATGAAAGATATACACTCTAAGGAGTAGGTGATGAGATGTTAAAGGCGATTTTGCTCTTTGCAGTAACAGGCTATGTAGGTTATCGCATCACGAAGAAGCTGCTTCAAAGCAATCATCGAAAAGAAGCCTACTTCCTTTTGCTGTTTATTTTAGGAGGAGATCTGCTATGGGTATGCATTGTGTTAGAGGTTGAATTACGTTCACCGCTTCCTTGGCTTACGATGATTATTCAGCCAATTGAGCATTGGTTTTTCTTATTAATACCGAAAAAAGGGTGAACTCACATGAAGGAGAAAAAATTTATTGCTAGCAATCAGTTTACAGCGCTTGTTTTTATTTTTTCTATTGGTAGCACAGTGGTTATTACGCCACCATTTCTGATTTTATTTGCAAAGCAAAGCCTGTGGATTGCTGGAGTAGGAGCGATTATCGTGGGGGGAGGATTTGCATGGCTATTCGGTAAAATCGTCGAGAAAAATCCAGAAATGACGCTAATTGAGATGCTAAAAGCAACCTTTGGCCCTTACATCGGAGGATTTATTGGCTTTGTCTATTTACTCTATATGTTTTTGCTAGCAACATTCTTATTAAATAATATTAGCAATTTCATGGCGATTCAAATTATGCCAGAAACACCGATTAATTGGACACAGGGACTCATGATCCTAGCCGTTATGTATGCCCTATTTCTGGGAATTGAAGTAGTGGCACGAACAGCTGAAATCTTTTTACCTTGGATTGTCATCCCATTTATCCTGCTTATTTTGCTCAATATACCTCAGATGAAGCTGCAACAGATGCTTCCTCTGTATGATTACAATCTTGATGGTGTGATTCAGTCAGCAGCCTATTTTGTCGTTAATCCTTACTTAGAGCTTATCTTCTTGCTTATGATTACGCCTCATTTGAAAAGGGTGAAAGAAGTTAAAAAGGGCTTACTAATTGGTTCTGCACTAGCAGGAGCATCGATTACCATTTTAAGCGTCGCGTGTATTTTAGCGTTAGGTATTGATGTTGCCTCTATTAACCTATATCCAACGTATTTACTCGGAAAATTGATTTCATTTGGTTCATTTATTCAACACATTGAAGTGCTAGTGGCTATTATTTGGATGTTATCCATTTTCTTTAAAATCTCTATCATCTTCTACGGGTTGCAAAAGGGGCTTGCACAATTGTTTCAGCTGCGTAACGAGCGTTTTCTCATTGTCCCATTAGGATTATTAATAAGCGGTGCTGCTTATTATATGGTGCCAGATTATGCGTATTTTGCCGAGTTTTTAGTGCAAGAGTGGAGCATTTATATGGTGATTTTAGGCGCTATTTTTCCTATGTTGCTTTTCGTTTTTTTGCGTATTCAACAAAAAGTGCACGAAATGATTTAGGGAGGAAAGAATGTGCGCACACCGATCATGTATATTAGTTCACTGCAGTTATTTTCAATGATGATGTTATTTGAGTTTGGAAGTGCGACGGTCATTGGTCTTGGGACAGAAGCGAGGCAAAGCTCCTGGGTTGTTGTCCTTCTTGGTATGCTTCTGTACTTGCCGGTGTTTTACGTCATCTGTTCTCTATACAAAAAGGAAACAACATCATTTCCACAGCTCCTTTCATCTGTTTTAGGAAAACATTTAGGGCTTGTTATTACATTTTTATATGGGCTTTACTTCTTTTATATTGGTGCACGCGTCTTGCGAGATTTTAATGAGCTTTTGTTGCTCACCTCGTTGCAAGGAACGCCTGCATTTTTCGTCTCACTTATGATGATGAGCGCTGTTTGCTACGCCTGCATCTTAAAAATTGAGGTGATTGCAAGGGCCTCTTCACTACTGTTTTTTGTCTTTCTCATTTTTCTAGCGGTGGGATTTGGGTTGATTTTTTTCAGTCAGATTCTTGATCCTAGACACTTATTACCTCTTCTTGAGCCAAACGGGATCAACACCATTTGGCACGCGACTTTTCCAACCGTTGTCACGTTTCCATTTGGTGAAATGATTGTGCTTTTTTGTTACGCGCATTATTTAAAGAAGCCTAGCCGAGTCAAAAAGACGGGGATCGTCGCTTTAATCGTAAGTGCCGTTATTTTAAGCTCGATTGAGATGATTAATATGTCAGCACTGGGCCCTTATATCGCACGAATTGCTTCTATTCCATTACTCGTGACTTTTCAGCTCGTCAACATCGGCGATATTATTCAAAGAATGGACGTCATTGTCATTGCAATTTTAATGATCGGCGGATTCGTCAAAATTACGTTGTTCATGTACGCAGCGGTTCTATGTTTTAAGGAGATTTACCGTGTAGAAGAAGAAACGAAGCTAATTATTCCACTAGGCATTGCCACGATTGCACTCGGTCACTTTATGGCGAACACCTATATCCGTCATTTGCAAATAGGGCTTGAGATCATTCCAATGTACGTACATATCCCAGCACAAATTATCATCCCGCTTCTGTTAGTAATCGTGTATAAAAGCAAACAAATGCTTCTCCGGAGGAAACAACTTTCGCTATAATAAAAAGGATCTAATTAGATATGAGATGAAAAGAATATGAAATGGAGGGGCTAAAGTGGTTCGACTACTCATTATGCTATTAGCGGTCGCAGGAGGAATTGCTCAAAGCACGCAGGCGTCTATTAACGGAGCGCTGGGGAAAAAAATTGGTTCGTTTGAAGGCGCGTTTTTTTCCTTTTTCATCGGCATGATTTCATTATTACTTATTACGTTTTTCTTTGGAAAAGGCAATGTATTAAACGTGTTTCAAGTTCCTAAGTGGCAGCTCCTCGGTGGGTTACTGGGGGCGGCTTTTGTAGCGATTCAAGTATTTGCCGTACCAAAAGTGGGAGCCGGGGCTACAATCATTTCCATTATTGCGGGACAAATTATTATGAGTTTAATCGCAGATCAATTCGGCTTATTTGGAAATCCCAAAATTGCGCTTCATGGAACGAGACTAGTCGGCGTACTTCTGTTAATCGTCGCGCTGTTTCTTATTTTCAAAGGCGGGGCAAAGGCATAAAAAAACGATGCGTCATTGTGACGCATCGCTTTTTTTGGTAAGCAGTTTGAACTCTCCGGTATGATCACACGCCTTCGCTAATTGTAAAAGCAAATCATTCAAATAGTGTAGGTCAAGGGATAAAAGTACATCATACTCGACGCCTTCAACAATAAATTCTGCGAACTCCCACACCGCTTCTTTTACTTCCTTTTCATTGCTTTCTGCAATAAGTGTGAGCGTTTTGATTATCGCACGAATAACGGAAATGTCTTCACGACCATAATGACGAATTTGATAAAAGCTTAAATACAAATAATCGCGAAAAATCGGTTGCTGTGTAATTAAGCGTAAATGACCATCCGTGTCGTATCGGTAAGGTTTTGGTAAATATCGTTTCCCTAGACTTGTTAAAATGTTGCCGATTTGCTCAATGGCATTGATCGCTGTATTTGGATCATTAATAGCAGGTGAAATCGCGCGCAGGGCAATTTCAGAAAGCTTTCTCAAACCAAATTCCATGTCGCGATAAGGTGCTCTTTGTGGCCCAATGGATACATAACGAGAAAGCTCTTCTTGTAATTTTTCTTCTGAGCTGCTTGCCCCCCATAGTTGAAAAAGAGGAGAGTGCTCGTCTACGTAATCAGGCTGTCGTTTTGTTAGACGGATGAGCCAGTTTCGCTCGGAAGCGAGCTGCAAAAGTCCTTGTTCATCGAGAAAGTCAATATAGCCTGATTTAGCAGCCGGAATATCTAATCTTGTTCCTTTCATCACCTCTTTTAGTTCTTCTTCTGATAATGACAGGCGATCATGTATGGTATCTTTTTGCTCAAAGTTTTTATGTACGGCTTGTACCGTTCCGACAGCAATATTGGAAATCAAGTTTCCGACTTGAATCCATTCGGACGTATGATGAACGAAAAATACAAAGACTGCTAAACAAATGATGGTCATGATAATGGCGAAGGTTGGTGTGATAAATGACGTCTTTTCCTTCGTTTCACGTAGCATCACGAGTAAAATAACCGAATAAATAAATCCACCTACAAAGCTTCCTAGAACGCGCTGTGTGCTATGGTCGGTAATAAAATTTTGTACGGTGCGCGGTGAAAAATTGGACAAAAAGGTTGTTAAGACGACCAAAATGGATGAAAACGTAATGGTCGTAATTGTTAATAGAGATGAAGAAATGGCGCTTAATACGCTTTGAGCGACGTCAGCATCTGATAAAATAATATCTGGAACGAGTTTCTTCATTGTGTCATTGCTCGTCATGAAATAATCAAGACGAACGGTTAAGAGTGCCAAAATAAAGGCACAGATTCCGTAAACGGTAGGGATGTACCAAAAGTTCTCCCTAATAGAACGCAGGCGATCCATGAAACGCATGGTGTGGTCCTCCTTCTTGTCATTTCAAACGTTATAACCGATTCATACATAAACAAAACCTCTATCTTTCATATAGTTTTTCCAATTTGAATGTGTTATAGTAGTCAAGGATAATTGAAGAAGAAATTCCGCGCGCGTAGTGCGGGAGAGGTTCGCGAACTCCCTCTATAAAAAACTATAGAAAGCTATTTGCGAGCAGTGTATTCGCTCGGACGAGTAGTTTTTTTGTTGCGCTCTTTCTGTTCGAATAACTGAAGGGCGTTTTTTAGTAGAAACAGGGATTTGTTCATGGCTTTTCTTTCTTCTTTTATGAGAACCATTCATGAAAGAAAAGGAGACGATGAAAATGAAACAAGAAAAAGCAGTGGTTGTATTTAGTGGTGGTCAAGATAGCACAACATGTTTATTTTGGGCGCTCCAGAATTTTAAAGAGGTCGAAACCGTTACGTTTCAATATGGACAACGCCACAGCCAAGAAATTGACGTAGCAAAATCGATTGCGGCTGAGCTTGGGATTGAAAATACGGTATTAGATATGTCGTTATTAAACCAACTTGCTCCGAACGCGTTAACGCGCGGAGATATTGAGATTGAGCAAAAAGAAGGAGAGCTTCCATCAACGTTTGTGGATGGTCGTAATCATTTGTTTTTATCGTTTGCAGCTGTCATGGCCAAGCAAAAGGGAGCACGCCATTTAGTAACAGGCGTGTGTGAAACAGATTTCTCCGGATACCCAGATTGCCGAGACGTATTTGTAAAATCATTAAACGTTACGCTGAACTTAGCAATGGATTATCAGTTTGTCATTCATACGCCGCTTATGTGGATCAACAAAGCAGAAACATGGGGGTTAGCGGATGAATTAGGAGCACTTGATTTTGTCCGTGAAAAAACGCTCACTTGCTACAACGGAGTGATTGCAGACGGTTGTGGCGAATGCCCGGCTTGTCTTCTTCGTAAGCGTGGATTGAATGAATACCTCGAACAAAAGAACGGGGGAGAACTGAAATGATTCAGCAAATTTATCCACAAGTTCAGCATTCCTATAGCTATGAATTAAATAAAGATATGCATTTTGCTGCGGCACACTTTGTTCCTCATGAGGCTGCCGGAAAGTGTCAAAACATTCACGGTCATACGTACTTTGTGAATGTGACCATCGGCGGCGACGAGCTAGATGAATCGGGTTTTCTCGTTAATTTTCAAGTGCTTAAAAAGCTAGTGTCAGGTCAATTTGATCACACGTTATTAAATGATCACGACCAGCTTTTTAATGAGCAAAGTGCCAATGATTTTCCAACAACAGAGGTTATTGCGCGTAAAATTTATGAACTGATTCAAGCACATCTCGATACGTTACCTAATAAGCCGAGCTGCTTACAGGTATTCGTTCGTGAGACTCCGACAAGCTATGTGGTATACCGTCCAAAGCAGGTGAAAAAGCATGGCTAACATACCTGTATTAGAAATTTTTGGACCGACTATTCAAGGTGAGGGAATGGTTGTCGGACGTAAGACGATGTTCGTGCGTACAGCAGGCTGTGACTATTCATGTGCATGGTGCGACTCCGCTTTTACATGGGATGGATCAGCTAAAGACGATATCCGTCAGCTAAGCGCGCATGAGATCTGGAATGAGCTAACACAAATAGGTGGAAAGAAATTTGATCATGTTACCATTTCAGGAGGCAACCCGGCGCTCATTCGTGCCATCGGTGAATTGGTTGAGCTGCTTCACGAAAACGGCGTGAAAGTAGCGCTTGAAACACAAGGAAGCAGATGGCAGGACTGGTTTGAGCAGATTGATGATCTCACGATTTCACCGAAGCCACCGAGTTCTGGAATGAAAACCAACTTTACGGTACTTGATGAGATCTTAAATCGATTAAGCGATAAAGATCGTCATACGGCTCCTAGTTTAAAAGTAGTCGTTTTCAATGATGAAGACTTCAGCTATGCAAGAGAAGTCCACGACCGCTATCCGAAGGTACCATTCTTTGTCCAGGTTGGAAATGAAGATGTTCATACGTCTAATGACGGGGAGCTAATCTCTACGCTATTGAGAAAATATGAGGATTTAATTGATCGTGTTGTAGAAGATGAGATGATGAATGACGTACGCGTATTGCCGCAGCTTCATGCGCTCGTTTGGGGAAATAAACGCGGCGTGTAAACCCTTACGAAAAAAAAGGAAAGAAATTAACAAAAATCATATATACAAATTAAAAAAACGCTGTTAGAATGACTAACGGGGAAAGAGAGGATGCCATTATGACTGGTAGAAAAGATGAAGAATTAGAAGGAGTAACTTTGTTAGGAAATCAAGGGACAAAGTACTTATTTGAATACGCACCAGACGTATTAGAAGCATTCGATAACAAACATCCTAATCGAGATTATTTTGTGAAATTTAACTGCCCGGAATTTACGAGTCTTTGCCCGAAAACAGGTCAGCCAGATTTTGCAACCATTTATATTAGTTACATCCCAGATATTAAAATGGTGGAAAGTAAATCACTGAAATTGTATTTGTTCAGCTTCCGTAACCATGGTGACTTCCATGAGGACTGCATGAATATTATTATGAATGATTTAATTGAATTAATGGACCCGCGCTATATTGAAGTATGGGGGAAATTCACGCCAAGAGGTGGAATTTCCATTGATCCTTACGTCAACTATGGACGCCCAGGAACAAAATATGAAACAATGGCGGAGCACCGCTTAATGAATCATGATATGTATCCTGAAACGATTGATAATCGCTAAGGTGTTCTAAAAGGAGCTCTCTTAGTAGAAAGAATATACAAGGTTAAGAAGGTGAAAAGCATGTCACAAAGATCGGCGGTTTTACTAGGCGCAACCGGTCTTGTCGGTCAAGAACTACTAGAACTATTGCTAACGAGTACTCAATACGAGAAGGTAACGGTTCTAGTTCGAAAACATCTCTCCATTCAGCATCCTAAATTAAAGCAGTTAGTCATTGATTTTAATCAACTTGAAGAACATGTGGAAGAATTCAAAGTAGACGATGTGTATTGCTGTTTAGGAACAACGATGAAAAAAGCCAAAACAAGAGCAAACTTTTTAAAAGTAGATTATGATTATCCGCTTAAGGCTGCTAAATGTGCAGAAAAGAAGAAAGTGAAAAATTTCTTGACGATCACAGCCATTGGTGCTGATCTTTGTTCTCCTTTCTTTTATAGTAAAGTAAAGGGGCAAGCGGAAGTGGATATGGCGCCGCTTTATATCCCTTCTACTCACTTTTTTAGACCGTCATTGTTATTAGGAAAGCGACAGGAATTTCGAGCGATGGAAAAGCTAAGTGGCTATATGCTTCAATCGCTGTCGTTTTTATTAATTGGAAAATGGCGGAAGTATCGCCCGATTTTGGCAGCGAATGTTGCCAAAGCAATGTATGAGGCAGCAACACAGGATAAACCAGGTGTGCATATTCATGAGAGTCATGATATTCACACGGGCGAGTGCTACTACTCATTTACAAACGGAAAACGAGTCATTTCTTAATAGCGAAACCCCTCTTGCTCCTTGTAGCAAGAGGGGTTTTTTAGTGAGCGTCATCATTTCCGTCACCGTCAGCGTCATTCGACCAGCTGTGAAACGAATGACCTTGTTCATATGGTTCGTTTTCTTCTTCATCTGCATAGCTCTTCGGTGCAGATGAAGTTTCTTTTTTCCCTGACTTTATGGTTGATAGTAAAGTAATGAGGATAAACGCAGCGATCAGGCCGACGAAGATGATGGAAATTAGAGTTACACTCATAAGCATTCCCTCTTTCTTAAGTAGTCGCTTGTATTTTACATACATAATAAAAACAAGAATTAGAACGCAGTCTTATTTTCTCATTACTTTCAAAGGGGTTCAATAAAAAATAGGTTTTGAATGAAGCAACAAACTTGCCTTTATGCAATAGTATAAAGAAAAAGGGGATTATGACGGTGAAATCAACGCGTGTAACGAAAAAAGTTCAAGGATGTACGCTATTAATGCATAAATTAGGGATTATCAGCAGTGATCAGAAGGACCAGCTTTTAACGAAGAGACGACAAGCATAAAGAGGGGAGAGGTGTGACGGTATCGTTCATTACGCAACTTATAGTCTCGTTTGGAAAAGGAGCGCCAAGCGAGGCTATTCTGTTTGTACGTCCACATATGGTATGCTACTATTTTAAACAGACAAGCATCATGGTACCGAAAGGAAGAGAGCAAATGAAAACATTAGTGTTAGTAGCACATCCAAATCTGAACGAATCGAACGTAAACCGTGCATGGGTAGAGCGCTTATCAAAAGAGGAAGGCGTGTATGTTCATGACTTGTATCAAGAGTACCCTGATTTTAAAATTAATGTAGAAAAGGAACAAGCGCTTGCAGAGCAGTATGACCGCATCGTGTTTCAATTTCCGTTCTATTGGTATAGTACACCAGCGATTTTAAAAGAGTGGCAAGACGTTGTATTAACGTACGGTTGGGCATATGGAAGCGAAGGAACAAAGCTTCAAGGAAAAGAATTTATGGCTGCGGTATCAACAGGAAGTCCGGCAGAAGCATACGGAGAGAACGGACGTAACCACTATCCGATGACAGAGTTGCTTCGTCCCCTTCAAGCGATGACAAACTTAACAGGCATGACGTTTGTTGAACCGTTTCTGCTACAAGGTGTAAACGCGCTCGATCCTAACGATCTTGCTGTTAGCGCAGAGGAATATGTGAAAAGAATCAAAGCTTAAAAACCAGGGTGGCCTTTGCCACCCTGGTTTTTAAGCTTCGTTTGGTACAATTTTATAATTTTTATGATTTACGACTGTACGTTGCTCTAAGTCTAAGTCACGATAATTATCCATGCAAGTTAAATCGACGATGACCGAGTTTTCGTTCACCTTTTCCACGATTCCCTTTAACCCGTTTTTAAATTCAATTAAGTTTCCTACTTGAGCAATTTCCATAGTCTTCTCTCCTTTATATTTACGTCATCTTACATTCACCCTATGTGTGTTTTCTTTATAAT
The DNA here is from genome assembly GCF_022646885.1 of Priestia koreensis. Classification (GTDB taxonomy): domain Bacteria; phylum Bacillota; class Bacilli; order Bacillales; family Bacillaceae_H; genus Bacillus_AG; species Bacillus_AG koreensis_A. The sequence continues at coordinate 1,047,925 of NZ_CP061868.1, forward strand.
ATTTATAAAACTAGCAAAACAATTAGGATCAACTATCTATATTTTCAGATTAATCAAACAAGATAACGCTTTCTATTGTAAATAGTGTGCCTTAAAATTACAATCTAGTAAAGACATTTCTTTAAAAAATTTCAAATTAATGTAAGTTAGAGGTTTTTTTGAGAAAGCCCTGCCTAAATCATCGACAAATAATCACAGATTCGCTATTATTTTTTACATACTAAATTTTTGTAAAAACAATAGAAGGTGTAACTATGTTAAGTGAAACAGGCTTGGTATTAGAAGGTGGCGGTATGAGAGGTGTGTATACAGCGGGTGTGCTCGAATACTTCATGGAACAAGATTTATTTTTTCCATACGTTGTGGGCGTTTCGGCTGGAGCTTGTCACGCTACGTCCTATTTGTCGCGTCAACGAGGGCGAAATCGTCAAGTTAACATTGATTTTGTAAACGATCCTCGTTATTTATCGTGGCGAAATTATTTGAAAACGCGCGAAATGTTTGGGATGAACTTTATCTTTAACGAAATTCCTACAAGCATTGTCCCATTTGATTTTACGGCATTCCATAACCGTGAGGAGCGCTTCGTTGTGGGAACGACAGATTGTGTGACAGGGAAACCAGCTTACTTTGAGAACGTTACAGATGAGAACGTCCTAATGCTTGTCAGAGCATCAAGCTCGTTGCCATTTGTAGCCCCAATTGTTAACTTTGATGACAAGCAGCTATTAGACGGAGGAATTAGCGATCCTATTCCGGTGAGAAAAGCGCAGCTGGATGGGTTTGAGAAAAATGTTATTATTCTCACGCGCAATAAAGGGTATCGAAAGAAAAAATCAAGCATGATGTGGATGGCAAAACGTCCTTATCGGCAATATCAAGGGCTACTTCAAGCAATGGAAAACCGTTATCAATTGTATAATGAAACGATGGACTACATTGAGGAGCTCGAGCGTCAAGGGAAACTATTCGTTATTCGCCCTACACAACCACTCTCAGTAGGACGAATGGAGCGGAATCCGGTGAAGCTTCAAACGCTGTATGAGCAAGGGTACGAAGAAGCGACCACTCAGTATGAATCTTTAATAGAATGGTTAAAAAACTAACCGTGAGCTTTGTCTGCATGTCAGGCAAAGCTTTTTTAAAAGAAGGAAACTTTTTTTGCCTCTCATACGTATCACATATAAGTGAAAATAGGAAGTGGAGGAACTAGCGTGGAAACGAAGCAACAGCTTGAGGAACAGTTAGCCGTTATTGAAAAGTGGGAGAAGGATCAAAAAGGACTATGGTTCTGGGAGCGAATTGGACGTCTTCCTTTTAAGCTTCTTGATAAAGTAACTCCAGCTTTTTTGCAGAAAAAAATAGGGGATCTATTAGATGAAGTGGGAAACTTTGTACAATCTGGTGGGCAATATCTCGTTCAGGAAAAAGCGACACTAAGCAAGTTTAATGGAAAGAGTGAAAATGTGATCGAAACGATTGATGATGTGCGCAACCTGCCAATTCGCACGATGAACGAGGTTGGAGAAGAACTGAGAACAAACCGTTCGCGCATTGCAGGCATCCAAGGAGCAACAACCGGATTCGGTGGAATTTTTACGTTAGCCGTTGATATTCCAGTGCTATTAGGAATCTCGTTAAAGACCCTTCAAGAAATTGCGATCTCATATGGCTATAATCCAAACGAGAAGGAAGAACGCATCTTTATCATTAAATGCCTTCAGTTTGCTTCTTCAGATTATGTAGGAAAACAAGCCATTTTAGACGAGCTAACGGTGTACGGTGAGCCTTTAAACAATCGGCAAATGATTTCACAGCTTCAAGGGTGGCGTGAAGTCATCTATACGTACCGGGATCAGTTCGGCTGGAAAAAGCTTTTTCAAATGATTCCGATTGCAGGGATGATTTTCGGTTCCCTCACGAATAAAGCGATGATGCAGGATGTAGCAGAAGCTGGTATAATGCTATATCAGAAGAGACGAATTTTAGAGCGTCTACATGACGGGCAAGTTTCTGTATTTGATGATAGCGAGGTGTAAAAGATGGATGAGCAACAGGTAACAAAGATGTTAGATCAGCTTCGGGACGGAGAAGTAGAAGAAATTCATATTAAAAAAGACGATTTTTTACTATTTCGCCCTTTTCTCGTGACGAGACCTGATTTTAAACGCTTTCGAGGAATTGCACAGCGCGGTGGAGATGTCGTGTATCACTATTTAGATGTACCTCGGAGCTAATGAAAATGTGCGGATAAAGTGAGAATAGTCATTATTAGGTCAGAGAATGAGAAAATCGGCAAAATAAGTGTCAAACACTCATAAACATGATAAAGTGAAGAGAGAAGTTTTATTGGATGATGGCTTGTGCAAGTAGCGGCATGCTATTAGTTGTTAGTCTACATTCAGCATAAAGCTTACATTGGAGTATAGGAGGGAATGGCATGGATGAATTTAAAGGAAGTAAATCGCCCTTTTATTTTGCCGATTACATTTGGAAAGATAAAAGTGGGGAAACGACTTATGGGATGCTGTTAATTAAGCGCCCAGAAGAAGACGCCGAAGAAGACCTCCATTCATTGTTACAAGAAGCACATCTTCATCAAAAGAAAGTAGCCATTACGACTGTATATGACAATCGTGAGCAGTTATTAAATGGGTATGTGGTTCATATCTCGAAAGACGAAGATGTTTTCACTTTCATGGATGAGCAAGGCGCGAAACTCGTCATTGATTTTTATGATGTAGTGGAGATCAATATAGAAGATTAATGAAACAGAAGTAAGCTCTTCGCTTGCTTCTGTTTTTTTTTTTTGCCTTTTTTCGGTTGATTGTGAACTGTTCAAAATAGGTCTAGAAATAAACAGACTATTTAGTTATAGACTTTTTCTTACTATAATTTACATAAACTAGCTCAAATATTTCTATTTATGTAACAAATGTAAAGCGAGGGAGGAAAGTGTAACGATTTTAATGGACTTAATATAAAAGTAACCATTTTATGCAGTGTAATCCGAAAATAGGTGTGTTAACGTATGTACATACCAATTTTTCAGGAGGAATATTTTTATGAAAAAAAATAGCATGAAAAAATGGGTTATTGCTTCTACAGCTACTTTCTCATTTTTAACAATCCAAGGAGTAGCTCAAGCAGACACACAACATAGTGTACATGAGGGTGATACATTATGGTCGCTTGGACAGAAGTATGGGGTTTCAGTAGATAACATTAAAAATGTCAACCATCGTCAAAACGATACCATTTATGTTGGAGAAACATTATCCATCCCAGATGGTCAGCCTGCACAAAGCGGATCTTATACCGTAGCAGCTGGTGACACATTATGGTCTATTTCATCAAAACACGGCGTATCAGTAGATGCTGTGAAACAAGCGAACAACTTATCATCAGATATAATTTCGGTTGGGCAAACATTAACAATCCCAACTGGAGGACAGGCGCCAGCACAAGCACAGCCAGCACAAGCACAGTCAGCGCAAGCACAGCCGGCTCCTGCACCAGCGCCACAGCCAGCGCAAGCAAATGCAAATAATGAAGAAAAAGAATTATTAGCTCGTCTTGTAGAAGCTGAAGCAAAAGGAGAGCCACACGCTGGTAAAGTAGCGGTTGCGACTGTTGTCTTAAACCGTGTGGATTCACCGGATTTCCCTAACTCCATTTCTGAGGTTATCAATCAACCTGGTGCGTTCTCGCCCGTATCAAATGGAGCAATCAATCAACCAGCTTCAGATGATTCAAAACGTGCTGTAGATGAGGCGTTCGCCAATAGAGGTGCTACACAAAACGGCGCATTATTCTTCTACAACCCACAAACAGCTCAAGATGAATGGATTAAGTCTCGTCAAGTAACAGCTGTCATTGGGAATCATGTATTTGCTAAATAAAGACTTTTACTGATTTTCATTTTAATAGATAAAGCTTTACCTACATATGAGTCATTGATTACTTGTATGTTTTATGAAGCCATAACCCATATGAAAAGGTGAATAACCTTTCTGAAAACCTCGCGTTTGAATGAGACGCGAGGTTTTTAGTTGGACATTTTTTGTCTAAATAGGGAGAGCTTTGAAAAAAAGTCTTGCTTTTTGAAATCGTTTACGGTAATAATATAAATAGAAAGTCATGTTGAATGTCTGCTTTGATTCTACTTCTTTTTTTAGTCTTAATGTAAGCGATTACAGTTTTATGTGATTTTGCCATCATTCATAAAGTTGTTACGGATTGCTGTCGTGCTGGGGGAAATATTCACGGTATTTAAAAAAGGGGTTTATATACACGTGTTCAAAAGTAGAAGAAAAAAAGCTATTCAACATACATACGCAGTGTAACGGAAAAGGGGCCGTTGCACTGTTTTTTTATATACAAAAGAACAGGAGCTGTGCTGCTCCTGTTCTTTTGTGTTAGTGAACATCTATTTATTGAGATTTAGGCTTATGGTTTTGGAGCTCCTTTTGTCTGCTGACGATTTCACCGAGGTGCATCGTAGTGTGGATGTTTCCTGTTAATCCTTTTGAACTTTTTCGGCGATTCGCCGTGAAGATAAGAACAGTAAGAGCAACAATAATTGCAAAAGCAGCTATAATCCAAGGAATCATGATTGAAATCTCCTCCTGGTATGAGAAATAATTAGTAAATAAATACCCGATCGATCAGGCGGTAAACGTTGGAAGTTGGACAAATACCTAGAAAAAATCATGGGCTTAAGGCATCCGCCCACTCATTTCTTCCTTCTGCTTCATATGCTACAAAGTAACGTAATTCGAAATGCAGGAGGGAACAGTATGCAAGATCCAACTTTATTATATTCATTCGATGACACACGCCGTCCTTTTGGGGGTTTTGGAGGATTTGGTAGACCAGGATTCGGCTTTGGTCGTCCAGGGTTTGGCTTCGGTCGTCCAGGGTTTGGCTTCGGTAGACCAGGATTTGGATTTGGTTTTGGACTTCCGTTCGTTGGAGGATTAGCGTTAGGTACAGCATTATCAGGCCCAGGATATTATCCATATTATCCGCCGTATCCACCATACTCACCATATCCTTATTATCCTTATTATTAACCTGAGAGAGGTTGTAGGGGGAATTTCCCCCTATACATATAAAGATCCTGCACTAGGGTGCAGGATCTTTATTTTTCTTGCTGCAGTTGTTGAAGGCTGTACAAAATCCACTCTTTCGTTTCAGAAATGGATAGCACCCTAGAGCCGAATTCTTCAATCAGGTCTTGAGCCGTTTTGTATTGCTCATCATGGATAATTTGCGTGAGCTCTACTTGAAGCTGATGCTGAATCTCAGAATCCTCTCCGTCTATAAATAGCTCAATTATCGACCAAAATTCGTCCTGGTCTAAGCTCAACGTACAGTAGGATGTCAAAAAGTACTGAAATTCCTTATACATCTTAATCTCCTCGCTTTGCTACAGGATACGATGTAATAATTTTATATTTTCGTTCACTTGTTGGATCTTTTGCTAATACGGTAAGCGTATTATGTAGCTCGTTATGTACGCGCATATCCGATCGAAGCACTGATTTTCCAACTGCAAAGGAGTGCGAAGTTTGCAGAACAAGGCGATCACGCTTTGATTGAAGCCAGTTATCGATGTCCTTTTCATGTACCTTCAACGCTTCTTCGACTGCTTTTGTGGCAGTATCTTTATCCGAATAAGAACTCGCTGCTGTCACGTGTTCTCGCTGGACGCGCTCTGTTAATTCCTGATCTGTTTTTCCAACGTGCTTTTCAAGCGTATGTCCGTTTTTTGGTGGACCTTCCATTTCATCAAGAATGCTGCTTTCCTGCTTTTCTGAAGACGTAGAATGTGGTTGCTCGCTGCTGAGATTACACCCAGAAAGGGCAAAAACCGCTAGGAGAAAAACCATCCATATCATGTGTAGCTTTTTCATTTCTTCACCTCGTAAAATAGTATACAGAAAAATAAATCCACTCACAAAAATTTTGGCAAGAAGCACAAACAGGGGGCAAACACCCTTGCAAGGCTGTTAATTTCTGATATAATAACTGACGGTGGCTTTTGCCATTGGGTGGGAGAGGGAATTTTGTAGAGAAGGAAATACTTTGAAAGCAATAGCAGAAAGAATTTTTAAGCTGAACGAACATCACACGACGTTGGGAAAAGAAAGCATTGCAGGTGTGGTCGCTTTTTTATCCATCATCTACATCGTCGCGATCAACGCAACCATTTTGTCTGATGCAGGCATTCCGTTTGAAGCAGGAGTCTTTGCAACGGTTATGACTTCCTTCATTGGCTGTTTATTAATGGCCTTTTGGGCGAATGCTCCGATTATTTTAGTTCCCGGCATGGGAATTAATGCACTATTTACGTATACGATGGTGCAATCGATGGGGTTGTCTTGGCAGGAAGCGCTTTGTGCGGTATTTGTATCAGGAGTTTTATTTGTGGTGTTGGCATTTTCACGAGTTTCAACAGTGCTTGTAAAATCCATTCCTCATTCATTGAAGGAAGCAATTACGGTTGGCGTCGGTTTGTTTTTAACGTTTATAGGACTTCAAAAAGGTGGAATTGTGAAGCCGAGTGAGACGACGTTTGTCGCTCTTGGAGATTTAAGCAGTCCAGCGGTACTCGCGACGTTAATTACGCTTGCGATTACGGTGGTGTTGTTCATTCGAAACGTGCAAGGAAATTTCTTAATTAGTATGGCGATTGGTAGTTTGTTAGCCTGGCTTCTTGGAGTCGTACCCGCAGCAAGTGAAGCGCCTGTTCAAAATGGAGCAACGTTTTTTGACAGCTTTGCCGTTCTATCGTTTAGTGGAGTAGCAAAGATCTCGTTTTGGGCTGCTGTCTTTTCCATGACGATGGTATTAATTTTTGAAAATATCGGCCTTATTCACGGTCATTTACAGATGACGGGAAGAGAAGACAAGTTTTCAAAAGCGTTTCAAGCGAATGCGGTATCCTCTATGCTATGTGGAATTTTTGGAACGAGTCCAACTGTTTCAACGGTTGAGAGTGCGACAGGAATTGCTTCTGGCGGACGCACAGGATTTACGTCCTTTATTACAGGATCGTTATTTTTAGTGTCGTTACTATTTATCCCGATCATTAAGCTTGTGCCAAACAGCGCCATTGCACCTATTTTAATTGTCATTGGTGGATTAATGATTCAGAATATCAAAAACATTAATTTGCAGGATTTGACAGAAGGATTTCCGGCCTTTTTAATTATTGCCTTAATTCCGCTTACGTATAGTATTGCAGATGGCATTGCATTCGGTTTTATTGCGTATCCACTGTTAAAAGTGTCGCTCGGCCGAATTAAAGATGTATCTATTGCGATGTATATTATAGCGTTTTTATTTCTATTGAATTTTGTTTTACATTATATGTCATAGTGTGTGATATAAAAAAAGCGTCTCCTGCGAATATCGTGGAGACGCTTTTTTCAATGCCGTCAGTTCTGTGAATGAGATGATTCAGAAGGGAACTGTTCAGTAGGAGTCGTAGAACGAGCAGGTTCTTTTGGGTGGTTTTCTTTTTTTCGAATGCTGAAATCAGGAAGCATGGCCAGAAACAGAATGGCTCCAAAAAAGATCAAGAAGAAGGTCCAAACAGGCATATCTATCATTCTCCTTTCTAGTAATAGTATACGAATCTGCTAGATTAAAAGTTTCGTTTGTTGGCAAAATAAGCTTGTACATGTTTTTTTATCGAAAACCATTTTTTAACAGTAACCTCATTTTAGACTTCTACGGAAATAAATTATGAATATGAATAAAAAGACCTATAAAGAATGGGGGAGTTAAAATGGGTATCCGAATGATTAAAATATCTGCTGTTTATTTTGCTATTGGAATGATTTTGGGTTATTACATGTCCATTGTTCATCAATACGCTTTGACTCCTGTACATGTCCACATTAACCTTCTTGGATGGACATCTCTGACGTTAGCCGGATTACTTTATCATCTATTTCCCGATATTTCTAGAAATATGCTCACAAAGATTCACGTATGGCTTCACAACATTGGTTTGCCAATCATGATGATTGGACTAACATTGACGCTCTTATTGAACACTCAAACGTTCATTCCGGTTGTGGCAGCAGGCGCTACATTAGTGGCGATTGGTGTACTTGTGTTTGTTTATAACGTAGTGAAGAACTTAAAATAGTTCGTGTCTTTTTCGGTTGAAATTAAAGGAATTTGGCCGGCGATCACGAATATAATTAATAGTAACAATCGTCATTAAAAGAGGAGGATGGAATATGGAAGAACGTGATCAGTTGCTGCGTGTTCGCGAGCTAGCCAATGAAATTTTACGTCTTAAGGTGCAAGATCGTACAACTTACGATGAGTTAGAGCTACGAAATAATGTGGAATTATTAGCACGTTCCGTAGTCGACTTGACGACGCTCCATCTTAACGAAGATGTCGATCCACCTACATCCTTGCGAGCAACAGTCTCAAAGCTTAAAATGGCGTGTAACAATATGGGGAACTACAAAAAGACTGAAATTATATAAGTAAAGAAGAGCTGACGTTTTCTGAAGCGTCAGCTCTTTTTGTTATGCGTTTGTATTCATTTTGCTTTCTTCACGATTTTGGCGTAAGACAATTTCTGCAGCTTCACTGACAGAATCCACGACATAGTTTGCTTCCTGTTTCACTTCGTCATACGCCTCGCTCATTGCAAAGCTATTTGGCGTTAAGCGGAACATCGGGATATCATTGAAATTATCTCCCACACACGCAATTTCGTCTGGCTTAAGATCAAGGTGATCGAGTAGTACCGCAATGGCATTTCCTTTGCTAATATGCTTAGGCATAATATCTAAACAGCTTTTGGCTGAGATATATGTGTCAATGTCATCACCAAACATTTCATTAAGCTTTTTTTGTAACTCTACGACCTGTTCATGGTCACCAAGCACCGTAATTTTTGAAGGATTTAGTGAAGTTGAGAGATCTTCTAACATCGCAGGATTTTCCTCAATAGGAAAAAACATCACTTTTTCAATTTCTTTGACAACGTCCGACATTTCTTCTACGAAATTCGTGTTATCTGAGCAAACAAGCGTAATTTTATCAGGCATTTTAGTGAGCGAATAGAGCTTAGAAGCAAGCTCGTGGTCAAACGTTTTTTCATGAAGAGATTGATCATCATGTGTAAGTACAAATGCACCGTTTTGACTGACGCGATGAACGTCACCTTCTAGTGCTTCACTAACTTTTAAAATTTCATTATCCATACGACCTGATGCTAAGCAAATCTCAACTCCGCTTTCTTTTAACTGCTGCAGAGCATCAATTTCTTTTTGTTCGACTTTCTTATCATGATTCAAAAGAGTACCGTCCAAATCACTTACAAATAATTTAATCATTATGCTTACTCTCCTTTGCTGTAAATAGGGGAAACGTACGTAAAATAACAACGAGCTTTTGTAAAAACGGAATAGGAGCTCAAACCTTCATGCTAGCAATTATAAGGAATTGAAAGGGAATGTGCAATTTAATCAACTTTTCAAAGATAGGTCCATTCACTAGGTCATTTTTGTACTCTGATGAATACACTTGTAGTACTGAACAAAATTTTCACATAATCTTTCAGAGGTGAACAACTGCAGTGAAGAAGACAACGATAATGAAAAGATATATGTGGTTAGTAGGCAGTATTTTTTTATTGATTCCGTTATTGTTTTTTCAATCGACATCGGCTTTACTCACAAAGCGCATCGATGATCCAAATAATACGTTTCAAACAGGGACATTAAATATGAGTGTTTCTCCCAGTGCCGTTTTTAATATTACGAATATGGTACCAGGTGATTTTGCTGCGAAAACCGTGACGATACAAAATACGGGTAACGTAGATTTTACGTATGTAGTAGGAGCCATTAATACAGGGAGTACAAACCTGTGGACGGATAAAACAAATGGTCTTCAAGTTGAAATTAAAAAGGGCGCGACAACATATTATTCAGGGCCTGTTTCTGATGTGAGTACAAATCCTGCCTCCCCGCTTTCGCTGCCTGTCGGTCAAAATGATGTATTAACGATTAAAGTGACGCTTCCAATTTCAGCCGACAATACATTTCAAATGCTGACAGAAGTGATCACATTTACGTTTCAAGCTACTCAGCTACCTGGTCAGGATCGTTCATAGGAGGGGATGAGATGAAGCAGGCCATCAGTTTCACGTTTTTAATCCTCGCACTTCTTACGTTTTTACTTTTTTGCTTCTTTTATACGGCAGGATGGCGTTTTAATACGGTCATGACTGGAAGTATGGAGCCGACGATTGACCGAGGGGCATTGGTCGTCACAAAGCCTCTGCAAATTTCTAATGGGATCGTAAATAAAATCATTTTATTTGATCCGAAAAATTATGACGGGACTATTTTGCACCGTGTAAAGAAGGAGCATATTGAAAAAGACGGTACGCTTGTTTTTACGACAAAAGGGGACGCCAATTTAGTAACGGATCGAGTAGTGGTCTATCCAAACGAAGTGAAAGGCGTATATGTTTTTCACGTGCCTTATTTAGGATATACGGCTGAGTTTGTGCAAAAACATCTTGTATGGATCAGTATCCTGTTACTAGTGCTTCTATTGATATGTGTAAAAAAAAAGTCACGTTTGTAAGTATGGTGCTCATTTGGATGATCACGATGCTTTTGGTTTCAGCACCTGTATACGCGCTCTTCCAAAAAACGAGGACGGACGTGGTGACTTTCTCGACGGGATCAGGCTTTTTCTTTTACTATTTATTAAACAGCACAAATACCATGCAGCCTAACAATTCCTCGACACCGATATCAACAGGACAAAATCAGACGCTCAAAGTAAACATCGGCATTTTATCAAGTTTGCTTGATCCAGGCCGAACCATTGCCAATATCTTCACCATTACAAATAAAACGAATCAGACGCTGAATGTACAGATGACGATTGAAAATACGTCACAGCCTACTCTTTCACTAGTGGGTATTGATTATATTCTAGGAATTAGCAATCAAACAATCGCTCCTAATACAACAAAAAGCGTGAGCGTAACGGCTCAGTTTTTACCTCTTCTAAAAATAGGAGGGAGATATACGGGAAATATTGTTTTGAAAGATGTCGCGAATAACTTGGAGTACCGTGTTCCGGTAGAAGTGGTCATTTTAATAGTTTAAACGGCCGGTCAAAAGACCGGCTGTTTAAATTATAATACATTAAAATATCGTGCCTCTGGGTGAGCAAATACAAGAGCTGTAACAGAAGCTTCTGGTTCCATCATGAACCCTTCTGTTAGACGAATACCAATCTCCTCGGGATGCAGCAGACGGAAGAGTTTTTCTTGATCCTCTAAGTCCGGACAAGCAGGGTAGCCAAACGAGAACCGCTGCCCCTGGTATTTTGCCGAAAAGCGTTCGTCCATTGTAAAGTCCGGTGAATCAGGGAATCCCCACTGATCACGAACCTGCTGGTGAACACGTTCAGCTAGTCCTTCAGCCGTTTCAAGTGCTAACGCTTGTAAGGCATGGCTCTTTAGAAAATCACCTCTATCTTTATATTCCTGTGATAAAGAACGAATGCCAGTACCCGCTGTGACGGCTAAGAAGCAGACGTAATCCATTTGATTGGAGTCCACAGACTTTACGTAATCAGCAAGGCAAAGATAAGGTGCCTTGTCCTGACGTGGAAACGTGAATGTTTCAATGACTTTTGTGTGATCGTTCGGGTCGTAAATGAGAACATCGTTTCCTCGTGATTGCGTCGGAAAAAATTGATACAGAGCAGATGGTTTAATAAGCTTCTCGGATTTAGCTTTTATGAACAGTTCGTCGACAACTTCCTTGATCTTTAATGTACGCTCATCCTTTTCTTGAAGTAGTCGTTTAATTTTCCCTTTGATTCCGAGATGATGCCCAAGCAGCATTTGCTGATTGATATAAGGCTCTACGTGAGAAAGGTCGTAATGTTTAATCACATGGCGATCCGTATCGTGCGGAACAAACACCGGTACGTCTGTTGAAATCGCTGATCGCTCTAATACAGCAGTTGCGGAACGTTCTTTCTTTTGACTTTGAATAAGAGCTGTGTTTGCGACTGACTTTTCCTGACGTTCTTTGATCTCTAGAATGAACTGCTGACTTTCCTGTTTATTTTGAAGGCGGTTTGCAATCGATAATCCATCCATCGCATCCTTTGCATACAAGACGACTCCGTTGTATTCAGGTGCAATTTTATTATCCGTGAACTTTCTAGACAATGCCGCACCTCCCACTAAAATAGGAAGCTTAATTTCCGACTGCGTTAAATCCTGTGCGGTCAGGACCATTTGTTGTGCGGACTTCACAAGGAGTCCAGAAAGTCCGATCATGTCCGGCTTTTCTTTTTGAACAGCAGAAATTAAGTCTTGTGGCGTGACTTTAATACCAAGATCGACAACCTTAAATCCGTTATTACTTAAAATAATATCGACTAAATTTTTTCCGATATCATGAACGTCACCTTTAACCGTAGCAAGAAGAACTTTCCCTTTCCCGTTATCATCTTCTTTTTTCTCCATGTGTGGCTCTAAAAAGGCAACGGATGCCTTCATTACCTCGGCGCTTTGTAACACTTCTGCGACGATTAACTGATTATCGTTAAAAAGGCGACCAACTTCTGACATCCCGTTCATAAGAGGGCCATTAATAATATCGAGTGGATCCGCATATTTAGCAAGCGCTTCTTCTAAGTCCGGTAACAATCCTTCTTTCGTGCCTTCTACAACGTAGCTTGCCAAACGCTCTTCAAGTGACAAGTTGCTGAGCTCGACCTTTGTTGTCTGTTTTTTATCGCGATAAAAGTTCGTGAAAACTTCGAGCGTTTGATCATTCGTTTGGAAAAGAAGGTTATCTGCTAGCTTAATTTCATCTTCCGAAATGGACGCATAGCGCTCCAGTTTTTCGGTGTTGACAATCGCATAATCAAGTCCTGCCTGTGTACAGTGATACAAGTAGACGGCATTTAAAATTTCACGACCAACGGGGGGAAGCCCAAAGGAAACGTTACTGATTCCGAGAATCGTTAAGCACTGCGGAAGCTCTTTTTTGATTAACTCAATGCCACGAATGGTTGCTTCAGCAGATCCGATATACTGCTCATCTCCTGTTCCGACAGGAAACACGAGCGGATCAAAAATAATATCAGTCGGTTCTAGTCCATATTTATTCACTAATAGATCATACGAGCGTTTGGCAATTTCAACCTTTCGCTCAGCCGTAACGGCCATCCCAACCTCATCGATAGTTCCTACAACAAGCGCTGCGCCGAATTTTTTGACGAGGGGAAGGATTGCTTCAAATCGCTCTTCACCGTCTTCTAAGTTAATCGAGTTGATGATTACCTTTCCTTGTGAATACGTCAAAGCCTTTTCGATTACTTTTTCGTCCGTTGAGTCAATCACAAGCGGGACTTTGACTTTCTTGACGACTTCTTTGATAAAGTTCTCCATGTCTTCTAATTCATCCCGATCAGGATCGGCTAGGCAAATATCAATAACGTGTGCGCCGTTTTTTACTTGAGCACGCGCTACTTCAGACGCTTCTTCAATTTTTCCTTCTGCAATCAGACGCTTAAATTTACGAGAACCGATTACATTTGTACGCTCACCAACGAAAAGAGGGCGCATCGAGTCATCATAAATAAGGGGCTCAATACCCGAAACGGCATGGGAATGAGAGGGACGATCTAACGTTCTAGGTTCAATATCGTGTACGGCACGAGCAATCGCTTCAATGTGCTCGGGAGTCGTCCCGCAACAGCCACCTACGATGTTTAGCCAGCCCTTTTCAGCAAATCCTCGAAGCTTCGTCGCGAGAAGCTCAGGAGATTCGTGGTAGCGACCTTCTTCATCAGGAAGTCCGGCATTTGGGTAACAGCTCACAGCCGTTGTTGCAAGCTCTGACAGCGAACGAATATGATCGGTCATAAATTCGGGACCCGTCGCACAGTTTAGCCCAACTGAAAGTGGCTTCATATGCTCCAATGATAAGTAAAATGCCTCAATGTCTTGACCAGCAAGCGTCGTACCCATTGGTTCGATTGTTCCTGAAATCATAAGAGGGACTTTGTGTCCGGTAACTTCAAAAGCCTTGGAAATTCCTAAAAAGGCTGCTTTTACATTCAGCATATCTTGAGACGTTTCTAAAAGAAGAAGATCCACTCCGCCGTCAAGTAGACCTCGCGTTTGTTCCTCGTAAGAATGAGTCAACTCTTCAAACGTTGTCCCGCCCGTGACGGATAATGTTTTGGTTGTCGGCCCCATTGAACCTGCCACAAAACGCGGCCATTCAGAGGTTGAGTGCGTTTCACACGCTTCTTTTGCGAGTTTGGCTGATGCGACATTAAGCTCGTAGGCAAGGTGACCGAGCTCATATTCATCAAGCACTAAAGACGTGGCGCCGAATGTATTCGTCTCAATAATGTCAGCACCAGCTTTTAGATAGGTTTCGTGAATGTTCCGAATAACGGAAGGAGCGGTTAACGAGAGGTATTCGTTACATCCGTCATATTCGTCTCCACCAAAGTCTTGGGCGGTCAAGTCGGCTGCTTGAATCATCGTTCCCATCGCGCCGTCAATAATTAAAATTTTCTTTTTCAGTTGCGCATCGATCGTCGTCATTTACATCTTCCTTTCTGCGGTTACTGGTTGTTTTTGATGGATATACGACGTTAGCTGGGCCGTCATCTCATAGCGCATAAACGGTGTGATTAGGTAAATCCCGTTAAAAAGCTCGTAGGCTGTATCAATTAAATCTTTTGCAATTGCAAGGCCTTCTGCTTCGCCTTGGCTTCGGTCATCACCAGCATGCTCCATCGCTGCTAAAATATCCTCTGAAAGCTTAATGCCTGGCACCTCATGATGGATGAATCGGGCATTTTTAGCGCTCGTAAGCGGCATAATTCCAATATAAATGGGAGCCGTTAGGTGCTTTGTTGCTTCATATACATCTAGTATTTGTTTCTTCGAATATAAAGGCTGCGTAATAAAATAATGGGCGCCGCAGTCGATTTTCTTTTCTAAGCGCTGTACCGCACGATCCAGGTGACGAACGTTTGGATTAAAGGCAGCCGCAATGGAAAAATTCGTTTTTTGTCCGAGCGGCTTTCCGGAGTAAGACATACCTTCATTAAATTGTTTGATCAAGCTAATCAAATCAAACGATGATAAGTCATATACGGACGTTGCTCCTGGAAAATCGCCAATCTTTGAAGGATCTCCTGTAACCGCAAGCACTTGGTTAATACCTAACGTATGAAGTCCCATCAAGTGAGATTGTAGGCCAATTAAGTTCCGGTCTCGACACGTAATATGAACGAGCGGTCGAGCTTTAATATCACTTTGTAATAGCGTCGCCATCGCCAAGTTGCTAATGCGAGGGGAGGCGAGAGAATTATCTGCAAGCGTAATGGCATCTACTCCAACATCTTTTAACGCCTGAGCACCTCGTAAAAACTCACTGGCCCCAAGCTTTTTCGGTGGATCTAATTCAACGATGACCGATCGTCTTTCCTGTACAAGGTCATGAAGGTGCGGCTCAACCGGTTCGCCGTGGTCCTCAATAATAATGGACGGGCGCTTTTTGACAAGCTTTTCCGTAACGGGTGGAAGCCCCTTAACCGCTGATGCAATTGCTTCAATATGAGCAGGAGTTGTTCCGCAGCATCCGCCTATCAAACGAACACCTTGTTCACGAAATGCTTTAGCGGTTTGGTAAAAATAATCCTCATCTGTTTCATATACAAGTCTACCGTCCTGATAATCTGGTAAGCTTGCATTTGGATAAGCTGATAAAAAGGCTTTTTCCGGAAGATCGACTTCTGTTAACGATTCAATCATATGATAGGGGCCTAGGCGGCAGTTAAGACCAACAAGATCAGCTCCGAGACTTTCTAACTGTTTAAAAGCGTCATTAAGATGAGTGCCGTCTTGAAGCACACCAACTTCGTGAAGAGAAGCGTGTGTAATAATAGGCAAATTCGTTTCTTTGCGAGCGATCTCGAGCACCGTTTTTAGTTCCTCAAAGTCATAGTAGGTTTCAAAAAGAAGTCCATCAATGTCTCCTTGAAGAAGCCAAAAGAGCTGCTCTCTGACGCTCCGTTTAATTTCATCAATGGTCATGACGCTCTTTCGGAAGGAGCGAATGCCACCGATAGTGCCGACAACATATTTATCACCCGCAGCTTTGCGTGCCAGTTTGGTAGCGGCAACGTTAATATCTTTCACGGACTCTTCTAATCCGTAGCGGGCAAGTTTTTGATAGTTTGCCCCATACGTATTCGTTTGAATAATATCTGATCCTGCTTGAATATACGCTTCATGAATTCGCTGAATTTCTTCACTTTTTGTTACATTTAGTTCTTCAAAACAGCTGTCTACTCCATGCGCATAGAGGAGAGTACCTGTTGCGCCGTCTCCGATTAGTATTTTATTTTGTAAATCTGTTAATAATCCCAAAAAAATGGCCTCCTTAAATGAATGGAAGAAAGAGATATGTAGAAGGCTATTGGTAAAAAGAAAAAAGCCTTCTATGGTAGAAGACTTTTAAATCGCCTTCTCATCTTCCAAGCAATACTTGCTTAGCTGGATTTAGCACCGTGTCCACGACGACTGGTTGCTGAGGTTTCGTAGGGCCAGTCCCTCCACCTCTCTTGATAAGAATCTGGTATTTGTTTTTAAAATGATTAGTACTAATTTATCTGATTTTTATAAATAATACAACACTTATTAAGAAACTTTTTAATGTAAGCGTTATCTTTCGAGGGTAAGGGGTTTGGGACTTAAGTAGAGAGAATAATTTACATATATTGTGAGGATAGCCTCTAATTGAAAAAAGTTATGCTAAATTGTATTAATAGTGTAAATAGTTGATAATTTTTTGTAAAATATGTTTTCTTTTGTCGAGTTTTGTTTTAAAATGAAAACGTTCGGACTTTTACAAAAGTTATAGTGGGGGGAACCATTTTGAAAAAAACGAAAAAACGACTTGCGGCAGGTACAGCGTTAGCCCTAGGGTTGATCATTCCTCAAGTAGCACCAACACTTACATATGCAGACGTTGTGAATGAAAACGTCGTAAAATTACGTATTCTTGAAACTTCAGATATTCATACAAATCTAGTAAACTACGATTATTTCCAAGATAAAAAGACAGAAAAGTTCGGTCTTTCTAAAACGGCGAGCTTAATTCAAGCGGCGCGTACAGAAAATCCAAATACGCTATTGTTCGATAATGGTGACATTTTACAAGGAACACCGTTAAGTGATTACGTAGCAAAAAATATTTTTCCAAATGTAAAAAAAGAAGAGTTTGTGAATCCAGTTTTTAAAGTGCTTAACTTA
Source organism: Priestia koreensis (assembly GCF_022646885.1). GTDB lineage: Bacteria > Bacillota > Bacilli > Bacillales > Bacillaceae_H > Bacillus_AG > Bacillus_AG koreensis_A. Next base: position 1,065,293 of record NZ_CP061868.1, read on the forward strand.
TTAAAGTATGACGGAGCAACGGCTGGAAATCATGAGTTTAACTATGGACTTGATTTCTTAAACAATAGCATTGATGATGCAAACTTCGCGTACGTGAATGCAAACGTATATCACGATGACAATGCAGATGGGAAGCCTGAACTTGATCATCCGTACTTTAAGCAATACGAAATTTTAGATCGTGAAGTGACGGACCAAAACGGTAACAAGCACACGGTCAAAGTAGGGGTAACAGGATTTGTTCCATCAGATATTATGAACTGGGATAGCGCGAATTTAAAAGGAAAAGTAGCGGTAACAGATATTGTGGAATCCGCTAAAAAAATCGTTCCTGAAATGAAAAAAGCGGGTGCGGATGTTGTCGTTGTTCTTTCTCACTCAGGTATCAGCACAGATCCATACACAGAAAACATGGAGAATGCGTCTTACTATGTTACACAAGTTCCTGGTGTAGACGTTGTCTTAACAGGACATCAACATAAAAAATTCCCAGCGCTTCCTGGTACAGCAGCAGACTACAAAGATAGCGCAGAGCTAAAAATCGATAACGCAAAAGGAACGATTAACGGAATTCCTGTCACAATGCCAAGTTCAACGGGTGACGTGTTAGGACAAGTTGATTTAACGCTTGAGCAAGTGGACGGCAAGTGGAAAGTAAAAGACAGTCAATCGGCGTTAAAACCAGTAGCAGATGCAAAAGGGACGCCTCTTGTAGAGTCTGACAAAGCAGTTGAAGATACTGTAAAAGATGAGCATGAAGCAACAATTAAGTATGTAAATCAGGCAGTAGGTAAGACAACCGCGCCGATTAACAGCTATTTTGCTCTTGTAAAAGATGATCCGTCTGTCCAAATCGTAAACCAAGCACAAAAGTGGTATATGGAGAAGAAGTTAGCAACAACAGAATATAAAAACCTTCCTGTACTTTCATCTGCAGCACCGTTTAAAGCAGGTGCACGTGGTGGAGCTGGTTATTACACAGACATCAAAGCTGGAGATTTAGCGATTAAAAACGTAGCAGATTTATACGTATATCCAAATACGGTATATGCGCTTAAATTAACAGGTAAGGAAATTAAAGAGTGGCTAGAGTGGTCAGCAGGACAGTTCAACCAAGTGGATCCATCTAAAACAGAAGAACAATCTCTTGTTAACCTTGATTTCCCTACGTACAACTTTGATATTATTGATGGAATTAAGTATCAAATCGACGTGACGCAACCGTATCGCTACAAAGATTACAAAGTAGCAGATGAAAATGCACATCGTATTAAAAATGTTGAGTATAATGGAAAACCACTTAAGGACGATCAGGAATTCGTTGTCGTAACGAACAACTATCGTGCAAGCACAAACCAAGTAATTAACCCAGGTGGGAAAAATACGATTTTGGCGTCTCCGGATGAAAACCGTCAAGTAATCATTGACTATATTCGTGAAAATGATGAAATCAATCCAACAGCGGATAACAACTGGACGTTTGCACCGGTGAACAAAGACGTGAATGTGACGTTCGAATCTTCTCCTAAAGCGCAAGCGTACCTTGCTGAAAAAGGACCAATTAGCTACATTGGAGAAAGTGCAAACAGCTTTGCGAAATATCAGCTTACATTACCAAAACAAGCGACACAGCCTGAAACACCAAAACAAAAGTTCAAAGATGTTGCTGAAGATCACTGGGCGTATAAATACATTCAAGAGTTAACGGACAAAGGTGTGCTAAAAGGCGTATCGACAGACATGTTCAATCCGAATGCAGCGATTACACGCGGTCAGTTCGTTTCCATTATTGCGCGCTCATTAGATTTAGAAGCGAAAAAATCTTCTGTATTTAAAGACGTGCCGGCAAATTCAGCTCTTGGTGCGGACATTCAAGCAGCGTACGAAGCGGGAATTGCAGTAGGGACAACGAAAACACGTTTCGAGCCGTCTAAGCCAATTACACGTGCTCAAATGGCCGTTCTTGTGATGAGAGCGTATGACTATAAAACAGGAAAAACGTACAAAGCAGATAAGCACGCACCATACCTAGATACAGAGAAACTAGGAGACTGGGCAGTACCTTCGATTGATGCAGCGTACGAGCTAGGCTTTATGACAGGTGCGACTGAGAAATCATTCAAGCCACAAGATTCTGCTAAGCGCGATCAAGCAGCACGCGTGTTATATCAACTCATTCAAAAGTTTTAATTCACTAACGAATAACCCTAGGTCTCTTTTGACCTAGGGTTATTTTCGTGTCACGAAGCAGGCCATTCACCTTTCAAAGCGACTGTACTTTTTTTAGCAAGACCCCTCCTCGGTGCCATAATTTCTATTTTTCATCGTATTCGGCGTATTTTATTGGACGTGCTCATATAGTGTAAAAAGGGGCTGCATGGATGGAGGGGAAAAGCTTGAATAGAAAGTGGAAGCTTACGCTGCAGGTAGCAGCTACATATATCGGAACGGTAGTAGGAGCTGGGTTTGCGACTGGAAAAGAGATTGTCCAATTTTTTACCCAATACGGGGTGCTTGGCATGCTCGGAATTTTAGTGAGTGGTCTTCTTTTTATATGGTTGGGTGCAAGAATGATGCTCATTGCACAAGATATTGGAGCATCGTCTTATCAAGAACTTAACGATCACCTATTCGGTAAAACGATTGGAAAAGGTATTAACTTTTTTATGGTGTTGGTTTTAATCGGAATGACGTCTATTATGCTTGCTAGTACAGGTGCAATTGCGAAAGAACACCTCGGCATATGGCCACAGGCCGGAATGGTGATCACAATGCTCGCGGTATATGCGCTGATTTTAAAAGGTGTAAAAGGACTCTTGCTCGTTAATTCACTTGTCGTTCCTACAATGCTAACATTTTCTCTTATTGTAATTTGGCCGTACCTTCGCGAATTTACGATGTTCAAGCAAGAGATGTTTGAAAGTGCGAGTCATACGCGCTGGTTTGTGAGCGCTATTTTATATGCGGCTTTTAACTTAGCTGGAGCACAGGCGGCGCTCGTCCCTCTTAGCACAGAAATTAAAGACAAGAGTGTCGTGAAGTGGGGAGCTGTGCTCGGAGGAATTGGACTCACATTCATGATGCTCACCGCTCATTTTGCGATTTCCCATTTTCCTCATGCATTTCAGGCGGAGATTCCGATGGGGCAGGTGGTGAAATCATCGAGCGTGTGGCTAGGATGGTTATTTCTAATCGTCGTTTACGGCGAGATTTTCACTACGCTCATTGCGAACGTTTTTGGTATGGCACGACAGGCGAAAGGGGTACTTCGAATTTCTGAGAAACAGTGCGTAGGTTTTGTGCTTATTCTTTGTTTTGTGATTGGACAAATCGGCTACGGACGCCTTCTAAGCGTACTCTATCCGATCTTCGGATACGTGGGATTAGGTTTTTTAATCATGCTTGCTTTTCATAAAAATAAAATAATAAGCAAATGATTATGACAAAAGGATGTTTCTTTGCTATACTGATTACAACATGAAGTAATAAAACAACTTTATAACGTTATCCTTCGGGGTCGGGTGAAAGTCCCAACCGGCGGTGATGAGATTCGTAATCTCTAAGCCCGTGACCCGTTTTTGTGTTTTACATTAACGGTGGATCTAGTTAAAATCTAGAGCCGACAGTATAGTCTGGATGGGAGAAGGATCAGAGCGCAGCGAAATGTCGTACCAGCAGGCAATTTTCTAATAGAGAAAATGTTTCTTTGGTATACGCTTTTTACCTATGCTTTTTCTAGCGGAGGTAGAAGGTTTATTTAGCTGTAGTTGATAGTACATATCTATCGATACACTGATATAGTCTCCACAACCCCTTAGGTTTTCTAAGGGGTTTTTTATATTCACCAAAGAGGAGGCAGTCACTTTGAGTAACCAGCAGTTTATGAAACTTGCCATCGAGATGGCTCGAACGACGCTCGGTCAGACGTCCCCTAATCCTGTTGTAGGAGCTGTAGTTGTTCAAGATGGGCAAGTAGTGGGCATGGGTGCACATTTAAAAGCAGGTCAACCACATGCTGAAGTATACGCATTAGAGATGGCGGGAGAAAAGGCAGAGGATGCAACGCTTTATGTAACGCTTGAACCTTGTGCGCATCATGGTAAAACGCCTCCTTGCGCCGATCTTGTCATTCATCGTGGCATCAAGAAAGTATTTATTGCTTCTACAGATCCAAATCCACTTGTCGCTGGTAAAGGGATTAAGCGGATGAAGGACGCTGGAATTGAGGTAGAGGTCGGTTTGCTGAAGGAAGAAGCTGATGAGTTAAATCAGGTGTTTTTTCACTATGTCTCAACAGGTCTTCCGTACGTGACCCTTAAAACAGCCACAAGCCTTGATGGGAAAACCGCTACGGTCACACGAGAAAGTAAGTGGATTACGGGGGAAGAAGCGCGTGCCGACGTTCACCAGTTGCGTCACACTCATGATGGTATCTTGGTTGGTGTGGACACCGTTTTAATCGATAACCCTAGTTTAACGACCCGTTTACAAGGAGAAGGGAAAAATCCTATTCGAATTATTTTAGATACGCACTTACGCACGCCTCTAGATGCTAGTGTGGTGACTGATCACAAAGCACCTACGTGGATTATTAGCGGAAAAGATGCGGATGCTAAAAAGATTCAGGAACTGGAAAAGCAAGGAGTTCTTCTGCTACAACTACCGTCAGATGAGCTAGATCTTTCTTCAGTGCTGTCGTTGCTCGGAGAAAGAGGGATTACATCGATTCTTGTTGAAGGTGGTGCAACCGTACACGGAAGCTTTTTGAAAAGCAGACTCTTTCACCAGGTGATTGTCTATATAGCCCCAAAGCTGATCGGTGGAAAAGAAGCCCCTACTTCATTTAATGGTGAAGGGTTTCAATCAATGAGCGAGGTCGAACAGCTCGAATTTAAAAGTGTCGAAATGTTCGGACAAGACATTAAAATCGTAGCAGTACCGAAAGAGAGTGACAGCTAATGTTTACAGGGATTATTGAAGAAATAGGGACAATTGATCGCATTCAAACAGGAAAAGAGGCGATTACCTTTGGGATTAAAGCGAAGCATGTTTTAGCGGATGTCCACTTAGGCGATAGCATTTCTGTTAATGGAGTGTGTTTAACGGTTACAGACTTCACACGAGATCGGTTTTCGGTTGATGTGATGCCAGAAACCATTAAAGCAACTACGCTACAGCACCTCAAACAAGGATCGTCAGTCAATTTAGAACGAGCCATGGCGGCAAATGGTCGATTTGGTGGTCATTTCGTCAGTGGTCATGTGGACGGAACGGGCGTTATTCGTAATAAAACCGCTAGAGGAAATGCCATTTATTATGAGATCGCCACCTCTACAGAGCTAATTGATACGATGATTTTAAAAGGTTCAGTTGCGGTTGATGGGACAAGTTTAACGATTTTTGGATTAGAAAAAGATTCCTTTACGATTTCCCTTATACCGCATACGACAGATCACACCGTTCTTGGACCAAAGGGAAAAGGTGAGATCGTAAACGTAGAATGCGACATGTTGGGGAAATATATAAAAAAAATGATGCAGCCAAAAGAAGAACAACCAAAATCCACATCTACAATGCAGAACCTGTTAAGAGACAGTGGATTTATGAACTAGAAAGCAGGTGACCCGTATGTTTCATACAGTTGAAGAAGCAATTGAAGATTTAAAAATGGGGAAACCCGTCATTGTGTGTGATGACGAAGATCGCGAAAATGAGGGAGATTTTATTGCGCTTGCTGAAAAGGCCACCCCTGAGGTAGTGAATTTTATGGCGACGCATGGACGAGGACTCATTTGTACCCCTATTTCAGAAGAATTAGCAGATCGTTTAGATCTAAAGCCGATGGTGGACAACAACACAGATATGCACGGAACGGCTTTTACGATCAGTATCGATTATAAAACAACGACAACAGGAATTAGTGCATTTGAACGTTCGACGACAATTCAAGCACTTCTAAATGCAGAGGCAAAGGCCGCTGATTTTCGTAAACCTGGTCATGTATTTCCGCTAATTGCAAAAAAAGGCGGGGTTCTTCGCCGTGCAGGGCATACTGAAGCGGCAATTGATTTAGCAAAGCTTGCCGGTGGACAGGAAGCAGGCGTCATTTGCGAAATCATGAATGAAGACGGAACGATGGCTCGTGTTCCAGACCTTGTAGCCATTGCAGAAGCACATCAGTTAAAAATGATTACGATCAAAGATTTAATTGAGTATCGCCGTCAGCATGAAAAGCTTGTTCATCGTGAAGTGGAAATTAATTTACCAACGACATTCGGCGAATTTCGAACGTTTGGTTACACAAGTACATTAGATGGCCAAGAGCATGTAGCCCTTGTGAAAGGTGATATTACACCAGATGAGCCGGTTCTTGTCCGCGTTCATTCTGAATGCTTGACAGGTGATGTATTTGGCTCTCACCGATGTGACTGTGGGCCACAGCTGCACGCGGCTCTAATGCAAATCGAAAAAGAGGGAAAAGGCATTTTATTGTACATGAGACAAGAAGGACGAGGCATCGGCTTAATTAACAAGCTAAAAGCCTACAAGCTTCAAGAAGAGGGCTATGATACGGTTGAAGCGAACGAAAAACTTGGGTTTGGTGCGGACCTTCGTGATTACGGAGTAGGGGCACAAATCTTAAAAGATCTAGGCGTAACCAAAATGCGTCTATTAACGAACAACCCGCGTAAAATTACTGGCTTAAAAGGTCACGGTTTAGAGGTTGTGGAGCGTGTGGCAATTCAGATGCCTGTCTTAAAGGATAATGAGCGCTATTTACACACAAAGGTTGAGAAGCTCGGTCATTTATTAAAACTATAGTAGACAATTAATTATTACAGTTGAGAGGGAGTTTTGAACATGGGAACATTATTTGAAGGAAATTTAGTAGGCAGTGGGTTAAAAGTAGCAATCGTAGTAGGCCGTTTTAATGAATTTATTACAAGCAAATTGCTAGGCGGCGCACAGGATGCCTTAAAGCGTCACGGAGTAGAAGAAGAAAATGTGGATGTTGCGTGGGTGCCAGGGGCATTTGAAATTCCACTAGTAGCTAAAAAATTAGCAGAAACGAAGAAATACGATGCGGTCATTACGCTAGGAACGGTCATTCGAGGAGCAACACCACATTTTGATTACGTATGTAATGAAGTGGCAAAAGGGGTATCATCGCTTACGTTACAAACAGGTATTCCAATTATTTTTGGTGTTCTGACAACAGAAAATATTGAACAGGCCATTGAACGTGCAGGGACTAAAGCTGGTAATAAAGGTTGGGAAGCGGCAGCAGCAGCGATTGAAATGGCGAATCTAACACGTGTGATCGAAGGATAATATAGCAAATGTGCCTTCCTCTTACGAAGAGGAAGGCGTTTTTTATATATTCCTACTATAAAGAGGGGAGCGGAAGTTTTTATTTCGAGGCGAATAAAATTTAAAGATCCTCTCATCCTAAGGTTATGACACTGTTCGTGAGGAGACGGAATGATGCCTCGAGTAGGGCCTTTTATTATATTAGTATTAGTGAGCAGCATCGTCTTTTTTTATGTGCTGTACAAAAAACGAGATGTTAAGTTGCTTTATTTGTTCGGATTCATGATCGGACTTGCATATGCGCTAGAATATGTAATTTTTGTGCTATTAGATAGTTATCACTACGATCCGGGAATAAGGAGTAGCCGTTTTATTGATGGCATGTTTGGGTCCATTGCTTCGCAAGCTTTTGCTTTTCCAGTAGCGGCCATTACGGTCGTCGCTTATGAGTGGAGGCTCAAGCAATATGTTTGGGTAGCCGTCTTTTTTATGGGGATAGAAGAACTTTTCCTCGCGTTGCACATTTACGAGCATGAATGGTGGAAAACCATTTACACGGGTATTTTAATGACGATCGGCTTTGCAATCGCGAAAATATGGTATTACTGGATGAAAACACGCTACTCCACCTTTTTACACTTTGCCACTCTTTATTTTTTGATGATCGCGATTAATTGTAGTATTATGTTTGTCGTTTCCACCATTCTACACCTGTATTACTATCAAATCGGCTTTTTTTCTGACCCAAATCGGGATCATATTAATATGAATACGATTTATGTAGTCGTAATGACGTGGATGTATGTGTGGATCATTGTGAAGAGAAAGTCATATCTATGGCAAATTGCCGTCATCATTTTGATGTTTATCATCGATACCCTGCTTTTGCATGCTGGTATTTTACACTCTGGTCGCCCATTTATAAGACTAACGTTCCTTATTATGAACGTGTTAGATCTTTGGCTAATCGCTTTTTTAAATGGAAAGCTGTTGCAACATAGTTTTCAGAGAGTACGGTAACAAGGGCATAAACAGGTAATTAATTTTCGTTGACGTGCTGTTGATAGATTGGGTAAGATGAAAGAATGAAATCGTATGAAATAGGGGAGTTGGGGATTCGTGAAAGAGTCCTTTTTTGTAGAAAAGGCTTTAAATAATAACGTGTTAATTGCTTCACATTCACAGTATAAAGAAGTTGTCCTTATCGGGAAAGGCATTGCTTTTGGAAAGAAAAAAGGCGATGAGATTTCGACTGAAGCAGTAGAGAAGATGTTTTTGCTGCAAGATGAAGCAGAACAAGAACAGTACAAGCAAATTTTAGCTCACGTAGATGAAACGTTTATTGAAGTAATGAATGATATTATGACGCATATTGGAAAAAGCGTTCAGGCGCCGTTAAATGAGCACATCCATGTGGCATTAACGGATCATATTGCTTTCGCTTTAAAACGAATTCAGCAAGGGATTCAAATTAGCAATCCGTTTTTAATTGAAACGAAAACGCTGTATGCGAAAGAATATGCAATTGCCGAAGATGTTATTGACATAATTCATCAAAAACTAGGGGTTAAGCTCCCTGAAGGGGAAGTAGCGTTCATCGCGCTTCATATTCATAGCGCAGTTACACGTAAAAATTTATCAGAAGTGAACCAACATTCGCAGCTCATTCACCAAATTATTCGTGTGATTGAAGATTCCCTCAAGATTGAGATCGATCGTGAATCGATTTATTATATGCGCCTTATTCGCCACTTGCACTTTGCGATTGATCGTGTGAAAAAAGGGGAAAAGGTGGAAGAATCCGTTCGGCTCGCTGATATTTTACGAAATGAATATCCGATGCACTACAGCCTGGCCTGGAAGGTTATTAAGGTTATGCAACAGTCTTTAAAAGTGCCGGTATACGACGCAGAAGCCGTGTATTTAACGATGCACCTACAGCGCTTAACAGCGAAGGAAGAGTCTGAATAATAGCACATTAACTCGCTGTATAATGGAAATGTTTCTATAAAGTGGAATGAAAACCTTTGCTTTGTGAACTTTTTTCGACATTTTTCGCAAAAAAGCGTTGACACCCCTTTCAAAACTTGCTATGATTCAATTGTCTTTCTAATAGAATATTAAATCAGATCATTTCTACGTGTTACTGATTCGATCAGGCATGAGTAGAGAGGTTAGTTGAATGTTATCACGGGATACTGGAGATAGTATATTTTGATAACGTTTTATTTCCTCTTTACTCATGCTTTTTTATATACTTTGTAATCGTTAACATGAAGAGATGGTCGTTCAAGGGAAAAGGAGGTTTCTCATATGTTTAAGAAGTTTTTCGGTGTTTTACAGAAAATCGGGAAAGCGCTTATGCTTCCAGTAGCGATTCTTCCAGCAGCAGGTTTGCTTTTAGCGTTTGGTACAGCATTCCAAAATCCTGATTTACTTACACATCTTCCGGCATTAAAAGCTCACTGGTTCCAAGTAGTAGCGAGTGTAATGTCTGATTCCGGTAACATTATTTTCAGTAACTTACCGTTACTATTCGCAGTAGGGGTAGCAGTTGGTTTAGCAGGCGGTGATGGAGTTGCCGGTCTTGCAGCAATTATCGGTTACTTAATCATGAATGTAACGATGAGCACAATGTTACAAGGTCTAGGTACATTAACACCTAAAATGATTGAGAAAATTTCTACGCTTCCAGCGTATGCGAATGTTCTTGGTATCCCGACGCTTCAAACAGGGGTGTTCGGTGGTATTATCGTCGGGGTTATCGCAGCCTCTATGTATAACCGCTTCTTTAAAATTGAATTACCACCGTACTTAGGGTTCTTCGCAGGTAAACGTTTCGTACCAATCGTGACAGCGCTTGCGTCTTTAATCTTAGGTATCGCAATGATTTTCGTATGGCCAGTTGTACAAAATGGTTTAAATGCATTCTCAAACGTTATGTTAAATGCAAATCCTGGTTTATCAGCGTTCGTGTTTGGTTTAATTGAACGTTCACTAATTCCATTTGGTCTTCACCACATTTTCTACTCACCGTTCTGGTTTGAGTTTGGTGAATACACAAGTAAAGCAGGTAACTTAATCCGTGGGGATCAGCACATCTTCATGCAGCAGCTTCGTGACGGTGTACCATTTACAGCAGGTACTTTCATGACTGGTAAATATCCGTTCATGATGTTCGGATTACCGGCAGCAGCATTAGCGATCTATCATGAAGCACGTCCAGAAAATAAAAAATATGTTGCAGGAATCATGGGTTCCGCTGCATTAACATCTTTCTTAACGGGTATTACAGAACCACTTGAGTTCTCATTCTTATTCGTAGCACCAGTATTATTCGCAATTCACGCTGTTTTCGCTGGTTTATCATTCATGACAATGGCACTATTAAATGTCAAAATCGGGATGACGTTCTCTGGTGGTTTAATTGACTACATCCTATTCGGTATCTTCCCGAACCGTACTGCATGGTGGTTAGTTATCCCAGTAGGTCTTGTATTAGCAGTTATTTACTACTTCGGTTTCCGTTTCGCGATCCGCAAGTTTAACCTTAAAACTCCAGGTCGTGAAGACAAAACTGAAGAAGATAAAGCACAAGCTGGTACAGCAGAAGAATTACCAAAAAATATTTTAGAAGCACTTGGTGGACAAGAAAACATCACTCACTTAGATGCTTGTATCACACGTCTTCGTGTTTCTGTAAATGACGCGAAAAACGTTGATAAAAACCGCTTGAAAAACCTAGGAGCTTCTGGAGTTCTAGAAGTAGGGAATAACATTCAAGCAATCTTTGGTCCACGTTCTGATACATTAAAAGGACAAATCAAAGATATTATGGAAGGCCGCACGCCAGTAGTTGCAAAAGAAGAGAAAACTGTGCAAAATGAAGGAGTAGCACTAAACAGCACAAACGGTGATGAAATCTTTTCACCTATCAAAGGGGAAATCGTTCCATTATCTGAAGTGCCTGACCAAGTGTTCTCACAAAAATTAATGGGTGACGGTTTCGCTATCATCCCATCAGAAGGCACAGTAGTTGCGCCAGTCGATGGAAAAATAGTAAACTTATTCCCGACGAAGCATGCTTTAGGGATTGAATCAACAGATGGACGAGAAATCTTAATCCATTTCGGTATTGATACAGTAAACTTAAAAGGTGAAGGCTTTGAAACACTTGTATCACAAGGTGACGAAGTGATGAAAGGTCAACCGCTATTAAAAGTTGACTTGGATTATGTGAAAGCAAATGCACCATCTGTGATTACACCTATTATCTTCACTAACTTAGGTGCTGATGAGAAACTCAACATCTTAAAGCAAGGTTCTGTTGAACAAGGTGAAGAAAACATTCTTACTATTACAAAGTGATCAAAGGAGATTGATTAAAAATGGCAGAAAAAACATTTAAAGTAACAAGTGAATCAGGAATCCACGCACGTCCAGCAACAACTTTGGTACAAGCAGCAAGCAAATTTGATTCTGATGTAAACTTAGAATTCAACGGGAAAACAGTTAACTTAAAATCAATCATGGGTGTTATGTCTTTAGGCATCCAACAAGGCGCTACAATCCGTGTAACAGCTGAAGGTTCTGATGAAGTTGAAGCAATCGCTGCAATCGAAGAAACAATGAAAAAAGAAGGTTTAGGCGAGTAATAATGACTAAAAACATCAAAGGCATTGCCGCTTCTAGCGGCATTGCCATTGCTAAAGCATTTCGCCTAGAAAATCCAGTACTAACCGTTGAAAAAACATCAGTAGCGGATGTTAATCAAGAAGTTTCTCGTTTTGACCAAGCTGTTTCCAAAGCAAAATCAGAATTAGAAGTAATTCAAGAGCACGCACGAAAAGAACTAGGACAGGATAAAGCAGATATTTTTGCTGCTCACCTTCTAGTTTTAAGTGATCCTGAACTGATCAATCCAATTAAAGATAAAATCACATCTGAAAGCGTAAACGCAGAATCTGCATTAGACGAAGTGTCTGGTATGTTCATCACTATGTTTGAGTCTATGGACAATGAATATATGAAAGAACGTGCAGCAGATATCCGTGACGTAACGAAACGTGTATTATCTCATTTATTGGGCGTAACGATTTCAAACCCTAGTCTTATTTCAGAAGAGGTAGTTGTGATTGCAGAAGACTTAACGCCTTCTGATACAGCACAATTAAATCGTAAATTTGTAAAAGGGTTTACAACTGATATTGGTGGACGTACGTCTCACTCAGCAATCATGGCTCGTTCAATGGAAATTCCAGCGGTTGTTGGAACGAAAACGGTTATGGCTGACATCCAAAACGGTGATCTTGTCATCGTTGATGGGTTAGATGGAGATGTTATTGTTAACCCAACGGAAGACGTTGTGAAATCATACGAAGATAAAAAAGCTGCGTATGAAGTTCAAAAAGCGGAGTGGGCGAAGCTTGTAAACGAACGTACAGTTTCAGCAGATGACCACCACGTAGAACTTGCTGCTAATATCGGTACACCTGAAGATGTAAAAGGTGTATTAGAAAACGGCGGAGAAGCAGTTGGCTTATACCGCACAGAATTCTTATACATGGGCCGCGATACGCTTCCAACGGAAGATGAGCAGTTCGATGCGTATAAGACAGTTCTTGAGCGTATGGAAGGAAAACCGGTTGTTGTTCGTACACTAGATATTGGTGGAGACAAAGAGCTTCCGTACTTAGATCTTCCAAAAGAAATGAACCCATTCCTAGGCTTCCGTGCAATTCGCCTATGCCTAGAAATGCAAGATATGTTCCGTACACAGCTTCGTGCGTTATTACGTGCTAGCAGCTACGGTAACTTAAAAGTAATGTTCCCGATGATCGCAACAGTCGACGAGTTCCGTCAGGCAAAAGCGATTTTACTAGAAGAAAAAGCAAAACTTCAAGAGCAAGGTGTAACAGTATCTGAAAACATTGAAGTAGGGATGATGGTTGAAATTCCATCTTCTGCAGTGATGGCAGATCAGTTTGCAAAAGAAGTGGACTTCTTCTCAATCGGAACAAATGACTTAATTCAATACACAATGGCTGCGGATCGTATGAATGAGCGCGTATCTTATTTATACCAACCGTACAACCCAGCAATCCTTCGTTTAGTGCATATGGTTATTCTAGCTGCACATAAAGAAGGCAAATGGGTTGGCATGTGTGGAGAGATGGCTGGAGACGAAATCGCAATTCCAATTCTACTTGGTCTTGGACTAGATGAGTTCTCTATGAGCGCATCATCTATTCTAAAAGCACGTTCTCAAATCCGTCATCTATCTAAAGGTGAAATTGAGCAACATGTTGACAAAATTCTTGCAATGTCTACAACAACTGAAGTAGTAGACTACGTAAAAGCTACGTTCCACATTGGATAACAAAAAAAGACGATCTTTTGATCGTCTTTTTTTTATAGTATGTGAAATAAGAGAGGAATAAAGGTTTGCGATAAAATAATGGTTATGATGGCTGTACTGATCATCGCAAGGCTTGAGAAGGTACCTTCTAGCTGTCCAAACTCAAAGGCCTTTGCTGTTCCCGTTCCGTGTGCTGCAACGCCCATAAGCAGTCCTTTTGCAATCGAGGAGCGAAGCGCTAAAAAGCGGATTAAAATCGGTCCAATGGTGGCACCGGCAATACCTGTTAAGATGACGAATAAAACAGTTACGCTCGGATCACCGCCAAGCGTTTTCGAAACATCCATTGCGATAGGGGTCGTAATCGAACGCGGGACAATGCTGTGAACGAGGAAATCCTGTAGATGAAATAAAATGGCAAGTAAAAGCGATGAACATACGGCAATTACTGTTCCTGCGGTTACGCTCAAAATAATTTCCATTCGATATTTCTTCAACAGATGAAACGACTTATACATAGGGATCGCGAATGCTACCGTTGCGGGCCCGAGCAATAAATTAATAATGGAAACGTTATTCTTGTAGGAGTCATATGAAATATGGGTTCCTTTCAAAATAAACATAATCACCAATGGTGTGAGAATGATGGGTGAAAAAACAATCCATTTGAAGCGGACGTATAGTCGTTTAGCCATCACATAAATAATAAGTGTAAGCACAATGGCTAGTAGTGAAATCATGTTGTACTATCTCCCTTACGTTTGAAAATCAATTCGGCTATCATTCCTGTACTCGCCATAACAAGCGCTGTACTAATGAGGATAATCAAGAGAATTTGCCAGCCGTAGTTTTTTAATACATCGGTATAATTCATTAAACCAACTGTTGCTGGAATAAAGAAAAGCAATAGCTCAGCAACAAGCAAATTACCACCTTTTTCAATCCATTTTAACTTGATGACTTTTGTTTGCAGTAAGATCAGCAGTAAAAAGAGACCAACGACGCTTCCGGGAACAGGTAGATGAAGCCAGCGAACGAACTCTTGACCAACCATAAAAATTCCGGTTAGTAAAATGATTTGAAAAAATAATGTGAATAACGTTTTCAAGTTTTCACCGCCTTTTCATAAAAGTAAATATGTTGAGAAAAAGATTATTGGAATGGTTGACTAGCATTGGTCCCCACCGTCTAAGCATCGTGCTTCTATTAAATAGAGTCGTCTTTAAAAGACGACTCAAAAGTGGGAAAAGAGAAACTTTTGGATTATGCAAATGGGGTTGCATATCAACAAGTAATAACCTGTTACATACATAAGTGTAGCGCAGGCTCTTCTATTGGTAAAATATATAAATGTTATTCATCCTATTCGCTAAAGTTATGAAAAGGCTTAAATAACGGATTTAATATGCTCAATAAAGGCGTTTGTTGCAAATGAGACGTAGCGATCCTTTCGAATGATAATCGCAAGGTCCCAAGGAATAGAGTTTTCTAAATCCACTACCTGAATTTGATCACGATCAAGCTTCTGACAGATTGACTGTGGAAACAATGCGATCCCCATGCTTGCTGCTACCATTTCCGCAATAAAGTCCCACTGTGTACTTTGATAAGCGATTGTAGGCTTAAATCCTGCCTGTACACATTCTCGATAAATCATTTCATGCATGGAAAAGTCTTCATGAAATAAAATAAACGATTCGTCCTTTAGCTCATGAAAGGCGATTTTTTTATGCTGTGCAAGATGGTGATCCTTTGGTAGTGCGACCTGTAATTTTTCTCGCGCAAACGGGATCGTTCGAAATAACTCCTCATTAACAGGTAAGAGTACAACACCGATATCTACTTCTCCTTCCTCTACAATCCTCTCCATTCGTTTGGCACCAAATTCAATCATCCGAATCGAAATATCTGGATATGTTTGTCGAAATGATTTCATAATGTGCGGGAAAAACAACGATCCTATAATAGGGGGAATGCCGATCTTGATTCGTCCTTTTTGAATATGCATGAGATCATAGAGAGAATTTGATAAGTCTCTTAGTGATGATAAAACGTTCTCTGCCTGATGATAGACGATGTCTCCAGCATCGGTTAATTGAATGCGTCGAGCCGAACGGTCAATTAAAGTAACGCCTAATTCATCTTCTAATACTTTTACCATTTTACTTAAGGATGGCTGCGAAACGTGCAGAACGTCTGCCGCCTTCGTAAAGCTTTTTTGACGAGCCACTTCTGTGAAATATTGCAACTGTCGAATATCCATCGAATCGCTCCTTTCAGTTGAGTTTATTGTATGTTAAAGTAAGTATATCCATTATATTTGTGAACAAGTGAACAAATCAATATTTCAGATTTGTTCCACTTTTTTAGTTTCTCTTTTGTTAAGAAAGGACTATAATAGATTCATTGGACAGACATTCGTATGTGATTGACAGAAAAGGTGGTTAGTAAGGTTGAGTAAAGTAGATACGCTGCGAGACATTGTTTACATAAACGGAAATTTGCATGAGCAATATTTCATTACACACGGAATTGAATTTCGCGAATTTTTTCATTCGATCCCTACTCCGTTAGCAAATGTCCTGCTTCTTAAACATGGTTATGAGGAAAGTGACTATGATTTTGGCGTTCATTTAGATTATGTAGAAAATGAACAGCTTCCTCGCTTAGTAGAAGAAGATGTTAGTAAGTACGGTGATTTTTGCTGGGTTGATTTTGATGAACCATCATCTTTTGAACTATTGCACGATGAGGACTTGGCTGCATTACTTTACTTAGGGCACTATAAAAAACCACTACGTACAGCATTTAGTCACAAGTTAAATAACCAATTCGTTTATTTGAGCAGTGAAGACGGATGGTTTAATAAAACGTACTATCGAAATATTTATGATATGAATCACATTGTGAGTCGTGTGATTCCGATGAAGCTGTCTGTGACAAAGCAGTCTCGCTTCACTTTTTTAAAAAAGAAATTGGAGTATCCGCCGGTCCCACTCGTACTAGTAAACACGTTGCTTACGCTTGCGAATGATGGACTAGTAGTGGATTTGAAGCAAGTACAGCAGACACGAAAAGATATTCAAATTCCGATTTTTACGATCGGTAAATATATTGACATGGAAGAAATGCTGCATGATCTTGAAGAATCGTCTCATAAAGGAAGCTTTCAAGCTACGCTTGTGCTAAATAAGAAAGATCTAGAATGGGAACTGATTGAAATGTAAAAGGAGGAGCCGACTGTAAAAAGTGGGCCCCTCCTTTTTTATGTGGATAAAAATGGATTTTTCCATTCCATTAACACAGCATGATGAAGCGATTCTTCGTCTTCAATGTAGTGGGGAACAATTCCTACAGGGGTGCGTCCACAGCGCATTAGAAAGGTAATGACCGGATCGGCAATACGCCCTGATCGAATGCCATCTAAGTATTGCTCAGGAGATAATTCATGTTGATATCGGTGATAGTGAGGTATTCGTCCGCCTCCTAGGAGCCGATCTATTTTCAACTGGACAACGACTTCATACATAGACGACATAAGCAGTTTTCCAATGCCTAGCTTGCGATATGCTGGTGATACGCAAATGTCGACAATATACAGGGTTTGGCCACTGTTGGTGTGATTAGTAATAAAACCATCCGAGGTAATTTCTGACCAGGTGTGAGGGTGATCATCAGTTTTCACACGTAGACCTGTAATCGATCCACAAATTGTGCCGTCTATTTCGGCACATAATGCGCCTTCTGGGAAGCGAGTGACGTGTTCGTGTAACTGTTCCTCTGACCACCATAATTCTGACGGAAAAGGGGGAGGAAAGGCTTCTTGTTGAACACGAATGAGAGATGAGAAATCTGAGGGTGTATAATTCCGAATGATAGCTATACGAGGTGTTTTTTGATCAAATACGTAGCATTTTTTCTGATACATCACAGGACCTGCCTTTCGTGATTTGATAACACTATTATAAAGGATTCTCCCACAGGTGAGTGATTTTTAGCCCATAAAAAAAGCTCCCTAAAGGAGCTTTTTGAATTAGATCCAAGTTGTTACTTGATCTAATGGCAAACGATCGCTAGCATGCGCTTCTTTTGCTGCTGTTCCAACAGAAAGTAGCATAACGGGAACAAAACGATCTTCAACTTTAAACTCTTCAACGAATTTTTGAGCGTTGAATCCACCCATTGCACATGTGTCAAAACCTTTTGCTTTCGCAGCGTGCATAAGCGTCATAGCAGCTAGAGAAGAATTGCTGTATGCTGCATCGCGAGCAAATACGCCGTTTTGGTATGCGCCGTTAATTTGACCAGCAAGGATGTCTTTAACTTCGCTTGTCATGTGTCCTGCTTCTACAAGTGGATTGTATACGTCGTCTACGTTTTTGTTTGCTTCTAAATCACCTAATACAGCGATTACAGCACCAGAATCAACGACTTGACGTTGGTTATAAGCGATTGGAAGAAGACGCTCTAAAGCGTTAGAATCTGTAATGACCATGAAGTGCCAGTGTTGTAGGTTCCACGCAGATGGAGACTTCACAGTTGCTTCTAAAATTTCTGTTAAATCTTGTTTGCTCGGTTTTTTAGATGGATCATATTCACGAATAGATGTACGAGAGCTTACGACTTCGAAAAAATCTTTTGACATAAAAATTCCCTCCAAATTATATGGTAAAAAAATACAATTGATTACATTAAATCACTTCATTACTTTTTGTAAGTAAATGATACATGCAAATTTTAATAAACGTTTCTAAGGATGTCAAGGAATAATGCTCAGAAGGTAACAAGCATTCACTAACTCTTTTCCTACCCTAAAACGTTATCGTAAAAAACGGATTAACTAGTGGAGATCAAAACAAAAGTCAAAGAGTAGACGCTTTGCTTATTTTGTGTTGCTTCTATTCTTCTATACAGAGGAATGAAAGCATTTTAGGGGATAGTTCTTTTTAAAACGGTAGTCATCAGGTAAGATAAAGAAAAGCATGTTTTTCATACATGCAGAGGAGGCAGAAATATGACAGGCAAACAAACGGTTGGATTTATCGGCACGGGGGTAATGGGGAAAAGCATGGCGTCTCATTTAATGAATGCAGGACATGACGTACATGTATACACAAGAACAAAAGAAAAGGCAGTAGAATTAATTGAGAGCGGTGCGGTGTGGTGCGAAACGCCGAAAGAAGTGGCACAAAGTAGTGACGTCATTATTACAATGGTTGGTTATCCATCAGATGTAGAAGAAATATACTTAGGTGAAAATGGATTACTCGCTCATGCCAAAAAGGGTACATATTTTATTGATATGACAACGTCTAAACCGTCTCTTGCGGTTCAAATTCATGAAAAAGCAAATGAACAAGGCATGTATTCATTAGATGCACCTGTTTCCGGAGGAGACGTAGGCGCAAGAGAAGCAACGCTTACGATTATGGTAGGAGGAGACGAGGAGGCATTCCAAGCGTGCAAACCGATTTTGGAGTTGCTCGGCAGTAACGTCATTTTACAAGGTGATGCAGGGGCAGGTCAGCATACGAAAATGTGCAATCAAATTGCGATCGCCTCTAATATGATGGGAGTAAGTGAAGCAATCGTTTATGCTGAAAAAGCAGGGTTAAATCCTGAATCTGTTCTGAAGTCTATTTCATCTGGGGCAGCAGGAAGCTGGTCACTTAGCAATTTAGCTCCTCGTATGATTAAAGGGGATTTTGAGCCAGGCTTTTACATTAAACATTTCATTAAAGACATGGGAATTGCTTTAGAAGAGGCAGAAGCCATGAACATGAACGTTCCAGGTCTACAGCAGGCTAAAAAACTATATGATTCGCTTGCATCACGAGGCAAGGGAGACAAAGGTACGCAAGCATTGTATGAGTTATATAAATAAGAAAAGACGAGCGAATGCTCGTCTTTTGTTCATGGTAAAAGGTTTTTCGTTTTTAAAAAGCGTTCTATACGATCCAACGCTTCCTTTAGTAGTTCCATCGAGTAAGCGTAAGATAAGCGTACATATCCTTCACCGAGCGCTGAAAATGCGCTACCTGGTACTAGTGCAACACCCGCTTCTTTTACGAGCATAAGTGCAAAATCGAACGAAGAGAGGTTAAATTTACGGATGGATGGAAAGATATAAAACGCTCCCGTAGGTTTTTCAACCTCAAAGCCCATTTTAACAAGGCGGTCATACACATAATTCATGCGCTCCATGTACGCCTCTTTCATATAAAGAGGATCTTCTTGGCCATTCGTTAACGCCTCTAATGCAGCCGCTTGAGAAACAGATGACGCACAGCTTACATTGTACTGATGAACCTTTAAGATATGCTGTGATAAATAAGAGGGCGCAAATAATAGACCAATACGCCATCCTGTCATTGAATGAGACTTGGATAAGCCATTAATGACAATCGTTTTCTCTCTCATAGATGGAATCGTGGCGATGGATGTATGAGTGCCGTTAAATACAAGCTCGCTATAGATTTCATCTGATAGAACAAATATATCTCGATCTTCTAATAGCGCCGCAATATCGTGAAGCTCTTCGCTTGAGAGCGTCACGCCCGTCGGATTTGATGGGTATGGTAACACGATACAGCGCGTTTCCTCTGTTAAATAAGGCTCAATTAAGTCAGCTGTCAGGCGAAATCCATTTTCCGTTGTGTCAACATGAATAGGGGTCGCTCCTGCTAGACGTATAAGCGGCTCATATCCAGGATATACAGGTCCTGGTAAAATGACTTCAGATCCTTCATCCAGAATGGTTCGAAAAGCAATGTCAATCGCTTGGCTTGCTCCAACTGTCACAATAACTTCATTTTCTGGATTGTATGTAAGGTTGTATTTTTGTTGAATAAACTGAGACGCTGCTTTTCGCAGTTCAATCGTTCCAGCATTATGTGTATAAGAAGTTAGGTTTTGATCAATGGCCTGTTTTCCTGCTTCTTTTACATGATCTGGCGTTAAAAAATCAGGCTGTCCGATTGTTAATGATAAGACATCCTCATATTGAGAGACCATATTAAAAAAGGTACGAATGCCTGAGATTTGTAGCTGTTTCACTCGGTTATTCACTAAATGTTCCATTAGCAGTCATCCTTCCGTTGCAATATCCCACTTATTGTACCACAACCGTTTGCATGCAAAAGAAAAAATGTGTCCCCGCTTCGGATACTCGTTCCAAAACGGGGACACATCTTACGCTTCTTCTAATTTTTTATACTCGTTTGTTAATCGAATGAACGTTTCTTTATCGCCTTTATCTAATGCGTCATCAATTAAAAAGGTTAGGCGTTCCTTATTGAAAACGTAGCTTAAATGATCTAGTAAATCGTTCGCTGTTTTTTGGTATTGAATCTCTCTTTGTGTATATAAATCCTTTCGGGAAAAGTCATTCGCGTTTTTTCTGTAGTAGCTCATGACTATGTACCTCCTTCAAATTAGAATGTCTTCCGAATCATCTTGTTAGTTATTTACCCATATATATGACGATTAACCGCAATGTGTTAAAATTTTAGGTGTTTGAAAAAAATGAAAAAAGGGTACACACGAAAGATACATAACGAAGATTTAAAGGAGCAGATATGATTAGAACATGTGCGTTAACAACAGCTGGTGTAATTAAATACGATCTATCACTTCGTTCCTTGAAAAAGCCTGACATTGTTTGGTACTGGGTAGATTTTGATCAGCCGTCTAACGAGGAATCTCAGCTTTTAAGTAAACATTTCCGCTTTCATCCGTTAGCCATTGAGGACTGTTTAGAATTTGTACAGCGTCCTAAAATGGATTTTTTTGATAAGTATGTGTTTATTGTGATGCACTATTTGAATCAAAAAACGCTATCACCGGAAGAGGTAGATGTGTTCGTTGGCAGCAACTACATCGTTACCTTTCATAAAAAGTCGGTTCGGGGACTAAACAATACGTGGGCACGTGTTCGAAAGGATACAGCCCTTCAGCAAGGTCCCATGACGATCCTGCATGCGGTAATGGATCAGCTAGTAGATGACTATTTTCCGCCCATCTACCGAATTGAAGACCGGTTAAACGAAATTGAGGAAGATACGGACTCTGATTCATCCGTATCAGATATTATGGATGAAGTATTTGATATTCGAAGTGATTTGTCTAAGATGCGTCGAACGGTTTTGCCGATGCGTGATTTGCTTTATCGAATTCTAAATTCAGAGCGCATTGCGCACGTAAACGATCAGAAAATCTATTTTCAAGATATTTATGATCATCTCTTGAAAATCACGGAGCTTATTGAAGCGAATCGAGAGTTTACTTCGGATATTCGAGATAACTATATTTCGATCAACTCGGATCGAATGAACTCAATTATGATGACTCTTACGGTAATTACAACGATCTTTATGCCACTATCTTTTATAGCTGGGCTTTATGGAATGAACTTTACAAATATGCCTGAGCTACGCGGTCACTACAATTACTTTATTGTGCTCGCCGTGATGGTTCTTATCTCCATCGGAATGACGCTTTGGTTTAAGAAGAAGGGGTGGTTCCGTTTTAGCAAGCGATCAAAGCTATAAAAAAAGGTCACGCACACAGCGTGACCTTTTCCTTTGTTTCTTTATTCCATATCGATTTGGCCTTCTCGCCAGTAAACAGGCGATACGTAGCCTAAATCAATTTCGCGCTCATCAAGTGTAATAAAGCAGTGTTCAGCTGCTTCTTGTTGTTTAATCTTGTCATAAATAGGTTTTTCTACTCCCTCTAAAATCTTCATTTCGTGGTCTTCAGAGAATAGAATAACAGAGCCTTTCATGAAAATATCCACCTTCTATATATGTTTTATTTTAATTCACCTCGTAGTATATGAGTTTTTTTCCACTTCGTCTAGACGTATGAATCCCTCTTTAAAAATATAAATTCCCTTGATTCCTTGAAAGCATAATATTGGTTTCGTTTTCATGAAAAGAAGAAAAAACTTGTTAAGATGAAGATCGTTATTCGTAAAATTTTTCATAATTATTTGTAAATAAACAGGTTTTTGCTTTTGCGAATGGAAATCAAATAGAAGAAAGAAAAGGAGGTTATGCATATGAGTAAGCTCGAAAAGAACATGCTCCCGTCTAAGAAAAAGTTCATTACGTTACCTGTTTATCTCACACTTCCAATTGTTTCATGGGCACTCTATGATTTTGCAAATACAATTTTCTCTTCCAATATTTCTACGATTTTTTTCCCTTTTTATCTAGAGGAAACGGTCGGTAGCAGTGAGGCGATGAAGCAGCTAGCGAGTACGTTCATTTCGTATGCCAATGCGTTAGCTAGCGTATTTTTAGTGATTTTCTCACCGCTATACGGGACGATGATTGACCGCACGAAGCGAAAGAAAAAGCCGCTTGTTTATTTTGCACTAGGATCGATTATTTGTACGTTCGGAATGGGAGTAGCAGCATATCAGAAGCAGTGGGATCATGCGACAACGTTACCGCTCTCGTTAATACTCGTCGTTATTTTGTTTGTGTTGGCGAAATTTTTCTTTCAATCAAGTCTCGTGTTCTATGACAGCATGATGCCAGATTTAGGTTCAAAGGAACAAATGCCTCTCATCTCAGGTTTTGGAGTAGCGATCGGGTATTTTGGCACGCTCGTAGGATTGAGCGTTTACTTCTTTGTCGGAGATCATGATTTTCACCGTGCGTTTATTCCGACGGCCATTTTATATCTTCTTTTTTCGTTGCCGATTATATTTTTGGTAAAGGAACCCCCTCAACATGTCGATGTAAAAGAGAAGCAATCTTTTTTTAGCGGTTATAAAGAGATTTATCAAACATTTCAAGAAATGCGCGCTTTTCGTTCTATTTTTTTATTTATGATTACGTATTTCTTTATTAACGATGCGATTGCTACTGCGATTGCGATGATGGCCGTCTATGCAAAAGCCGTTATAGGATTTACAACGAGTGGCTTTATTCTTTTGTATTTAATCTCAACGGTCGCAAGTATTATTGGGGCTTTTGTATTCGGGTATGTGGTCAAAAAATTCACTTCTCGACATGCGGTTACAATGGTTGGTGTCATTTTGGTAGTCGCCCTCATTTTCGCCGTTACCGCAAACGGTGTCCCGATGTTCTGGGTGGCAGGATCGTTATTTGGCGTTTCGTTAGGATCTATGTGGGTTGCTACGAGAACATTTATTATCGAGTTATCACCTGAAAATAAAAGAGGACAGTTCTTTGGTTTGTTTGCTTTTTCAGGAAAGCTGTCAGCGATTGTAGGTCCATTGCTATATGGAACCATCACATGGGCATTAAAAGACTACGGGGCGCTTGCAAGTCGAATTGCCTTAGCATCTCTACTGCTACTTGCAGGGATTGGATTGTGGGTGCATTTAAAGACGAGGTACGAAACCGTCCAAAAATAAGAAAATGGAGGGAGGTTTGCACAATTATTCTATGAAATTAATACTAGTAACTATATAATTAATATACAAACTTTAACATGGAAGGGCGAAATTGGATGTACAAAGACACAGGGATTTTACTAGAAAGCGGTACAAATGAAATTGAGATTGTGGAGTTTGGAGTTCGGCATATTCGTTTTGGCATTAACGTGATTAAAGTGAGAGAAATTATTAATCCTGTAACGATTAATCCGGTTCCGAATTCGCATCCGTATGTGGAAGGAATCATTGAGCTCCGCGGTGAGGTTTTACCAATCGTTGATATTGCGAAGGCCCTCAAACTTCCGCCATCTGATACGCCTGAGAAGGATAAGTTTATTGTGACAGAGTTCAATCAGCAAAAAATTGTGTTTCATGTTCATAATGTGACAAAAATCCATCGCTTGTCATGGAAGCAAATCGAAAAGCCTTCGGATTTATATCAAGGTCTTGAAACACAAATTACAGGAGTCGTTAAAATGGAACAAGAGCTGATCTTGTTGCTTGATTTTGAAAAACTCATTACGGATGTTAATCCCGATTTTGGAATCGACGTGAGCTCCGTCAAAAAGCTTGGTGAACGAAAGCGTTCCAATAAGCGAATTGTGATTGCAGAAGATTCACCCTTATTGCGTCGTTTAATTGGCGATACGTTAGAAGAAGCGGGCTACGTCATTACGGAGTTTTTCGAAAACGGTCAAGATGCGCTGGCTTATTTAGAATCCATTGTGGCAGGCAACAAGGCGATTGAAGATCAAGTACAGCTTGTGATTACCGACATCGAAATGCCCCAAATGGACGGCCATCATTTGACGAAACGTATTAAGGAAAACGATAAGCTATCGATTTTACCGGTCATTGTTTTTTCTTCCCTTATTACAGAGGATCTCCAACATAAGGGACAAATGGTTGGAGCGAGTGCGCAGGTTAGTAAGCCTGAAATCAAGCGCCTTATTGAGCAAATTGACGCGCTAATTTTATAAAAGTACACAAAAACGCCTCATACTATTTGTATGAGGCGTTTATTAAACGTACAAAGCTCCTCTAGCTCAGCCCTTATTAGTGACACAATGGTAGAAAGTTAAAAATAGCTTTTTCCCAGAGGTTTAAAGATGGGAGCGGTTTTACGACGTGTATTCATAGAAGATTGAGGAGGCGTTAATGAGTAGTTGGTATATTGTGAAAGCAAGCGCTTTGCGGTTGAAAGCGACATCGTTGTTTTAGGGTTTCGATAGTTCATATCCAACTCTCCAAGATGTGACAGCGTTTGGAAGTCTTCCTTTTTAGGGGGAATATGAAAGTAATAGTTACCGACAGCCACTAAAACATCTGATTTTTGCTGGCTTTTCCCAGGGTTTTTCGAAAAGTGCAGTCCTTCCTTTTTTGCTTTTCCTTCCGAAATCAATTTTTCGAGTGCAAGCTTCTTAAGGGTGTACAGCATTTTAGGATCTGGAGCCGCCTTTGCATGACGATTTACAGTGAAAATAGCTTGAGCAAGATCATCAACCTTCATATGTGCTGGTTTTGATTGATCTGTATGATGAGGCATGGTGTTCCTCCTTTGATAAACTTTCTATTTATTATATCCTTTCTTGTCCAAATTGCAAACATTGAGTTTGGGACAACTGTAAGTAAAAGAGGAGCCGTTTATTTCCTTTTAGAGGAGGCTTTTTAGATAATAAAGAATTGCTCGCCTATAAGCCAGCGAGCAGTATTTTGCAGGAATGAGGAAGGGCGTTATTTGTGTGGAAGAATATAGACACCAGTTCCATTCGGAACGAGCGATGAAAGCTCGAGAACATCTTTGTTATACATGCGTATACATCCCATAGAAACCGCTTTTCCGATGGAAGAAGGATTATTGGTCCCATGAATACCGTAGTGATATTTCGAGAGACTCAGCCACATCTCACCAAATGGACCACCAGGATCAGGTTGCCTGTTTACAATCACATAATTTCCAGGTGGAGTCGAGCTCAACATTTTTCCAACGGCAATCGGATAGCTTTTCATCAGTTTCCCATCATGAATAAGCAACAGTCGCTTTTCCTTTAAATAAACGTAAATGGAATAGGGGATGCTTTCCTTCGGCGGAAGTCCAGGAATATAAATTGGCTGCCCCACTACAATTCTGTCAGGGTTTACAGTTGGATTTGCACTCAAGAGCATGTCATAAGGAATGCGATAATCCAGTGAGATTGAATAAAGCGTTTCACCAGATTTTACGATATGGTACACTTGAACACCTCTTTTCATCGATCACCAAGAGTACTTTTGGTGATACTAAAAATCGTTCACATGATCTATCTTATGGAAAAGAACTCATTTCAAGAATAACAAAATGATTTTATAACGGAGGACAAGATAAGTCCTTTTTCAAACGTGGTGCTCATATGTAATTTAATCGTAGAAAAGAGAATGGACGTCTTTTAGACGTCCTATTTGTGGTGAAGCTATTTAGATGGCTGCATCGGTTGCATGGATTGCATCGGTTGCATTGGCTGCATCGTCGGGGACGAATAATACGTATTGTAAACAGGAGCTCCTCCCGTAGAAGGAGACGCAGGAATAGCCATTTGGGAAGGGAAGTTCCCGATTCCAGCGTTAATATTTCCAGTTGGATAGCCACCAAAACCTCCAGGAATACCTGCTCCTCCAGGGTATCCGCCGAAAGCGCCTGGATAGCCTCCGTAAGGAACAGGATACGGAGGAGGGAACGGAGGGCAACAGCCTGGGTACGGAGGACGAGCAATCGCGCCAACTGTCAGCCCACCTAGAAGACCGCCAGCTAATCCAGCAACTAATGGAAGTCCGAAGAAAAAACGTTCATCTTCCGAAGCAATTGAACGGTAAGGATCATATGCGGGATAGGGAATATATGAATAATACATGTACAAACCTCCTTATGCTTTGTCTTAATAGTGTATGGAAGGTGGAAGAGGATTGAGCCTGCCCTATAAGAAAAATTCCCGTTTAGAAAGAAATAGGTTGACGAAAGCACGTCTCTCTTTATATAGTTTATGTAGTGAATAGTTCAAGGAGTGAACTAAATGGAAAAAGAAAAACTAAAGGCGCTGATTAAGCGCTACGAAGATGTGCATATTTTCGCGCTTAGGCAAGTATCATCTATTGTTGCTGAAAAGCTACCCGAAAATATGACGATGGAGCAATACAACGTACTGCGTTCGCTGAAACAGCGAGGAAAATGCCGCTCGTCTGAACTAGCGGACATTTGTGGAGTAAATCGCAGTGCGATTACCGCAATGGTCGATCGACTCGTTGCAAAGGATTATGTGAAAAGAGTTCAAGATGAACAAGATCGACGTAGCATTTGGCTCACGACTACGTCAAAAGGTGATGAGGTTTATGAGCAGGGTGAGGGAGCGATTGAGCAGATGGTCGCTTCGTATCTACAGGAACTAGATGACGAGGAAGTAGAAAAATTCATCCATACGTATGAAAAAATTACGACCATCATTAAACGGATGCACGGAGAGGAGCAGCTATGAAGGCCATTATTAAGTTACGGTGGGTATTGCTAGCAGTTTGGATTGTAGGAGCTGTTGTTTTATCGCTTTTAGCGCCTAATATGGAAAACTTAGTGCGGGAGAAAGGACAGATTGGTGTTCCATCAGGCTATTCTTCTTCACTCGCCAATGAAATTCTAGACAAAAAAAGTGGTGAAAATGAGAATGAAGCATCCATTGTCGTTGTTTATCACGACAAGAAAAAGTTAGATCAGCAAGAGCTCGAACAAATTAAACATAACATTGAACAATTTAAAGATCAGAAGAAACAACTAGGTATCACAGAAGTAACGACTCACTTTGAGCAAGCTGATTTGAAAAACCAGCTTGTATCAAAAGACAACAAAACTATTTTAGCTCTGTTAACGGTGGATATGACAGGGAAGGAAATTGGGGATGTTCGTAAAAGTCTTCAAAAAGTCGTGGATAAAAGTGCTGTAGAAGCACATATGACAGGAAGTAATTTAATTGATGAAGATGTCGTTGTAAGTTCTCAAGAAGGGCTGAAGAAAACGGAGATTATTACGCTTGTCTTCATTTTAGCGGTGTTAATAATCGTGTTCCGCTCTGTCGTGGCACCGATCATTCCATTAATTACGGTTGGTTTTACATATATTATTAGCCAATCAATTGTCGCCTATTTAGTAGATTATTTTGATTTTCCACTTTCAAACTTTACTCAAATTTTCCTCGTGGCCATTTTGTTTGGGATTGGAACAGACTACTGTATTCTACTCCTAAGTCGCTTTAAAGAAGAAATGGTGAACTACGAGGATCCATTAGATGCCATTGCTGCGACATATAAAACCGCAGGAAGAACGGTTCTATTTAGTGGCTTAGCTGTATTAGTGGGCTTTGCTTCTATTGGGCTTGCTACGTTTAAATTATATCAATCAGCATCTGCTGTTGCGATTGGGGTTGCCGTTCTTTTACTCGCTTTATGGACAGTGGTTCCATTCTTTATGGTGGTGTTAGGTAAAAAACTATTTTGGCCGATGAAGGGATCAATGGGTCATTCTCAAAGCCGTCTATGGGGCTGGGCAGGGAATCTGTCTATTAAACGACCGTTCATTGTACTTCTTATCCTAGCTGCTGTACTAGCGCCGCTATTATGGAAATATGATGGAAAGCTTTCGTTTAACTCATTGGACGAAATTGGCGATAGCTATGAATCTGTAAAAGGATTTAATTTAATTTCTGATAGTTTTGGTCCTGGTGAATCACTTCCGGCGAAGATCGTGATTGAAAACGATGAACGCATGGATAATCGTGAGTACTTAACCATTATTGAAAAAATTAACCGTGAGTTAGATAAAGTAAAAGTCGTGGATAAAGTAAGAAGTGCCACTCGACCAGTCGGCGATGATTTAGAAGATTTATATGTTAGTAATCAAGTCGATCAGCTCAATAAAGGCTTAGGTCAAGGAAACAATGGGATTATTAAAATTCGGGATGGGCTTAAAGAAGCTTCTACGAATTTAACAAAATCAACACCTCAAATGAAAGAAGCAACTGGAAGCATTACGAAGCTTGTAGAAGGCACCAACGGAATTAAAACAGGTGTGACACAGGTTCAAAGTGGCTTAACGACGATTGAAGAAGGACTTCGTAAAGGAACGTTAGGCGCAGGTGAGGCGAAAAAAGGTCTTCAAGAAGTGAAGAAAAATGCGGTTAAACTAGCCAATGCGAACAGCGAGCTTTTAAAAGGCTATCAAACGCTGCAAGGAGGACTTGGTGAGTTATCGGTAGGATACGGAGAAGTTCAGAAGAATCTTTCCTCGATTAGCGAAGGCCTTGCGGCTATTAATACACAAATGGGGCTTCTCCCTCAGAAGTATCCTGACGTTCAGAGCAATACCAATTTTATGAGAGATTATGGTGCCCTTCAGCAGCAAGTTGGGAAGTTGAGTGGAGGCGCTACTGAATTAAATAAAGGCTTACAAACGCTCAATACAAATCTTCAAGGGGCGTCAAAAGGACTTGCAACGGCCAATACAAATTTATCAAAAGTTGTGCAAGGTCAGCAAGCATTTGGAGCAGGAATCGATCAATTAATTACGGGCATTACCCAGCTTGAAACAGGCATTGGAAAAGCGGCTGACGGACAGTCACAAATTATTTCAAAGCTACCAGAAATGTCGACAGGTTTAGGAAAGCTTGCAGAAGGTCAAATGCAGCTTGAAACAGGCGTTGGGACGTTTGTAAGTAAAATTGGGGAGCTAACAAACGGACTCGATCAAAGCGTAACAGGCCTAACCAAAGTAAGTGGAGGTTTAGATTCTGCCACAAGCTACTTGGCCGAACTGGCGAAGTCACAGGATAAAGACATGACGGGCTGGTACTTACCGAAAGATGCGTTAAAGAACAAAGAGTTTCAGCAAATTTTAGACGTGTATATGTCTACTGATCGAAAAGTGACAACGATTGATGTGGTGCTGAAGGTAAATCCATACTCAAACAAAGCCTTAACCAACATTCAAGAAGTTGAAGATGCTGTAAAGCGCGGGATGAATGACACAAAACTTGAAAACGCAACGTTTGGTATTTCAGGTGTTTCCAGTATTTTTGCAGATTTAAAGCAAATATCAGATGCTGATTATTCAAAAACCGTTACCTTTATGTTAATTGGGATAGCGTTAATCCTCATTATTTTACTACGCTCGCTCATTATGCCGGCGTACATTATCGCATCCTTGCTGTTAACGTACTATACGTCAGCTGCGATGACCGAGGTTATTTTCGTGGATATTTTAGACTATCCAGGCGTGAACTGGGCCGTTCCGTTTTTCGGATTTGTTCTACTGATGGCATTAGGAGTGGATTACTCCATTTTCCTTATGGACCGTTTTAATGAATATCGCGAACATAAAGTAGAAGAAGCGATTATTCTATCAATGAAAAATATGGGCACCGTTATTTTATCAGCGGCCATTATTTTGGCTGGTACATTTGCAGCCATGCTTCCATCGGGCGTCCTGTCGCTTCTTCAAATTGCGACACTAGTGCTAACCGGGCTGTTGCTATATGCACTGCTACTTTTACCATTCTTCGTACCAAGTATGGTGAAGATTTTCGGCAAGGCAAACTGGTGGCCATTTTTACAACACAAGGAAGAGAAATAAAAAAAACGCGAGACCATTGGTCTCGCGTTTTTTAGTGATTTAAGACAAAAAGTGTAATTTCAGGCTTGGCTAAAAATCGAAAAGGAAGCCTAGTTGTGCCAAGACCGCGATTAACATAGAGTGCCATTTTAGAAGGCCCAATTTCAAAGGTGCCTTCTTCATATTTGCGTCCATAAGGAGGCGTATAGAGCGGTCCATAAAATGGAATTTGAATCTGTCCACCGTGCGTATGTCCAGATAGCTGAAGGTCCACGTTATATGCCGCTACTTTTTTAGCCACATCAGGCTCGTGAACCATCGCCAATGAAAAATAGTCTTTCCCCAATGTCCCGAATGTTTTGTGATAATCAGGCTGTCCTAACATGATATCGTCTAAGCCACTAATCGTAATAAACGATTGATCAATGAGGCTGACCTTTACCGTTTCATTGCGAAGTAGTTGAAAGCCAGAATCTTCAATAGCTTTTCTGTAAATATCTGTTCCATAACCTCCGTGGTCGTGGTTTCCATAGCTAGCAAATTTCCCTAGAGGCGCTTGGATCCGCTTTAAAATAGGTGGAATTAATTTTGTATATGGATATTGATTTGGAATATCCATCAAATCCCCTGTAAACAACACAATATCCGGATCTAGCGCGTTAATTTTATCTACAAGACGACTCAGCATTGAAAGGTCATAAGTCAACCCTAAATGAATATCGCTGAATTGCAGAATTTTAACGCCATCAAACCCTTTAGGAAGGTTAGCAAACGTCATATTTTTGGTCGTCACCTGCAACTGTCGAGGTTCTATGTATCTTGCATAGGCATAGCCAAGACTTGTAGTAAGCAAGGAGCCAATACCAATCGATAATAATCCTTTTAAAAAGACGCGTCTTGAGTATTTCTTTGTCATTACAATAACCAACCTAGCATCCTAAATTTTTTAATTATTTCTTGTTATTTATTTGATCGTGCATAGATGAGTATAACAGTTTACCTATGGGTGCATCTATACTAAATTCCACTCAAAATTGTGGAAACCCTCTAGGAATGTTGGATTATTTCATTCTATATGAATAGTAAGTTTTAGTAAATGAAATGATGTTTTTACCGAGAGTGGAGAAAAAGTGTCGTTTTCCGTTAAATTATTTAAAAATTTCGAAAGAATCGTGTCAACTTGAGTGGAAAAAAGGTAAAATGAGTATGATAGCAGTTAAAATTTTCATCAAGGGGGATGGAGAATGAAAAACAAGGTTGTTATTGTAACAGGTGGATCTAGTGGTATGGGGAAATATATGGCGCAGCGTTTCGCGAAGGACGGCGCTTATGTAGTCATCACAGGTCGTACCGAGGAGAAATTACAAAAAGTAAAAACAGAAATTGAAACGTTTGATGGACAAGTATTGGTTGTACCAATGGATGTGCGTCAGCCTGAGCACGTGGCTCATATGGTCAAAGCGACAGATGAAGCGTTTGGCCGAATTGATTATTTGGTGAATAACGCAGCAGGAAATTTCATCTGCCCAGCTGAAAAACTAAGCGTGAATGGATGGAACAGCGTCATTGATATCGTATTAAATGGTACCTTCTATTGTAGTTCAGCAGTCGGGAACTACTGGATTGAACGCAATATCAAAGGAAGCATTATTAACATTGTTGCTACGTATGCTTGGAATGCTGGAGCTGGTGTTCTTCATTCGGCTTGTGCAAAGTCTGGGGTATTAACGATGACTCGTACCCTAGCTGTAGAGTGGGGGAAAAAATACGGAATTCGTGTGAACGCTATTGCACCTGGACCAATTGAACGTACAGGTGGAGCAGACAAGCTCTGGGAATCAGAAGAAGCGGCAAAACGTACGTTAAATTCGGTTCCACTAGGTCGACTAGGGACACCGGAAGAAATCGCTGCGTTGGCTTCCTTCTTGTTCTCAGATGAAGCCGCTTACATTAATGGCGACTGTATTACAATGGATGGTGGTCAGTGGTTAAGTCCGCACCCATTTTAAGAGTACCATTCTTTTTCTACATATGTGCGTAAGGAAAAAGATAGTGATATACTGCTTTGGTGAAGGGGATAAGTCACATGACTTATCCCTTTTCCTTCTAGTGGAGATGGCACTAGCGTAAATGCGATATCCATATTATACTATTGAATATTATGAATGTTCTTGAACCTTTTCGGGTGATGAGAAGCTAAAACCATGGGTGTGTAAAAGTCCATATGAAACACATCGTAGAAAAAGAATGGAGGTGTGGTATGGATCCACTTGACGTATTAACGAGCTTAGAAAATGTTTTTCCTTATTATCAAGCTATTTTTAGCGCAGATGAGCATACCATTGTTGGCTACGAGGTGTTAGCAAGAATTCAAACAGAAAACGGAGTAGAGAGCTTAGGTCCTTTCTTTCAGGATGAATCCATTCCAGATGAGTACCGAATTGATGTAGATCGAGTCGTTTTATCCCTCGCTTTAGAGCACGCATTGACGAGTCCAGAGGCGTATATGCTATTTATTAATCAAAACGCCAATCTGCTGATGAATGATCATGGTGAAACACTGCTGTCATTGCTACAGTCCTTTGAAGAAAGAGGTCTCTCCTTAAACCGTATCGTACTAGAAGTGACGGAGCATGATTTTGAAGGCGATATTGAACAGCTTCACCATCTGCTGACGTATTACCGAACCTACGGCATTAAGGTCGCGGTTGATAATATTGGGAAAGAGAGCAGTAACCTGGATCGTATTGGCTTACTCGCACCCGATATTTTGAAAATTGATTTGCATACGATGCGTAAAACATCGATGCCACAAGCCTATCAAGACGTTCTGTATTCGCTAGCTCTCTTAGCGAGAAAAGTGGGAGCTACCTTACTATATGAAGAGATTGAAGCATCCTTTCAGCTTCAGTATGCATGGCGGAACGGCGGACGATATTTTCAAGGATTTTATCTACATAAGCCATCTCCAGATATTCAAGAGGCAAACTTGCTGAAGGATAAATTAAGACAGCAATTCGAAATGTTTATTTCCCATGAAAAAAAGCGCCTGCTGTCTATTTACCATTTGTCACAAATCTTTGAAGAGCAGCTTCAGCGTATTATGGTGAAGGGCAAAAAAGTGGAGAGCTATGACGAGATGATTGCGCTTGTTGCTTCTCATTTAACAAATTCTAGTTTTCGAATTTACGTGTGTGATGAAAATGGCTTTCAAAAGTCAGCCAATATTGTAAAGCATAACGATACGTGGGAGCTTGAACCAGAGTATATGCTGAAAAATTGGAGTTGGCGTCCGTACTTTTTAGCAAATATTATCCGCATGAGCGTGGATAAAAAAGGAATTTTGTCAGATGTGTATAGCGATATTGAAACAGGTGAAAATATTCGAACGTTTTCCTATCCCATTGATCACCAGCACTATCTTTTTGTGGACTTATCATATGACTATTTATATGAGCAAGATGCGCTTTGAACATTTCATAAAGCCTTCTACCGCCCTTGAGCGGTAGAAGGCTTTTATTTGTATATTGTTTGTTTATATTTGGAAAACTAACATACATATCACGTCTAATCTATAAGGGAGGAAAAAAGTCATGGGACTTATACCGATATTAGCGATAGCGGCTGTCGTCATTATTTTAGGCGGATTGCTTTATACGTATTTAATTGGACGTAAGCAGCGCCTTTTGGATGGGGAGTTAGACAGTGCGGTTAGCGAGCGTGTGCAAGAACGACCTTACATGCGAAATCCCATCTTTCTTGTCTATATTGTTGGTTTTTTAATCTTTTTAGGAATTGTTGCCGTGATGGCGATTGTTTACAAATAATATGGAAAGAAGGAGCGAGATAAAATGAAAAAACAAGCCATTATCGTGCTAGCTTTGCTGATGACTTTTTGGACAGGGAATTGTGCGAGCGCAAAGGTGAACACCGTTCAACCCTCGCGAATTGAAGTATTTACTTTTATGCATGATGCGTTTCAAGCGCAGCTAAAGCTGAGTGAAGCTTACCACACGAGAGCGGAAACAGAAAGAGTGTTAACCCCTTATTTTTCAAAATCATATACAGATCAATTTCTAAAAGAGAACGTGGTAAAAGAAGCACAGGGCTATATTAGCTATGGGGGAGATCTTTCCCCGTACTACATTCCGTATTTTTCTTATAACGATGATACGAAAATGCTCTACGATGATCAAAAACATAAGTTGTACGTATACGAATATTTTCCTGATGAAACCGATGGACCGGTCAAATACGGTGACCGCTATGAAATGATTACGCTAAAGCTGTACGGACCGCAGTGGAAAATTGTTCAGTATACCTTCAGCAAAGAGAAGCCAGTGCGTTCGGTCAAAACGCTTCATGAAATTAAAGCTGATTAAAAAAGCAGACCTTCTACGTGAGAAGGTCTGCCATGAATTCGTATTAGAGATTTAATAATTCTTCTAGTTTCGGTAAGTTAAAACCGATTACGAGATCATCATCTACTTTAACGGTAGGAGTAGAATAAGCTTGAAAAGTATGAATCATTCGTTCTCTGGCTGCTTTGTCAGTAGAAACATCAAACTCGGTAAAGTTAATTTGATGATGCGTTAAAAACTGCTTAACAACTTGACATGGTGGACATTCAGGCTGTGAATACACTTCTACTTTTTTCATAAAAACCATCCTTACTTTAAAATATGCCTACAGTGTGTAGTGCAATGATTACTATTCTTGTGAGGAAATAGTATCTACATTATAGATAATTTTAGTGAATAAGGCTAGAAATATGAGAGTAGTTTAAAGAATTATCCTGAAATCCCTTGAGTTTTTGGATAAGGTAGCATATAGTTTAAACGTATGTTGTCTTTCTTTAGGTAATGGCATAGAAAAATGTCAGTAGCAAAACCTAATGATTAAAGACAGGTAGAAAGGAGTCAAGTGAATGTCACAGTTACAAGGTATTTTAACTCGTTTAATAAATCTTCGTGAACAAGCAGGTAATGGTGAAGCACCACAACGTTTTTTTGAAGTAGAAGGAAAACGTATTTGTAGTGTGAAATACCATGAAAAAGCAGAAACATATGAGCTAGAAGTATACGTTGATGGCGAAAAACCAAAAGTATATCAATTCGATAACGTTGATATGATTGCAATTGAAATTTTTGAACTAATTAACTAAAAAAATGAAAGAACGACTGCTTAAATTTTTGAGAGTCGTTCTTTTTTTATGCGCTCGTTTTGCTCTGAAATACAAGGATGAAGTAAGCGTTGGAGATTTGCAAAAAAAGTCGAATAGTGTAAAAAAAGCGAAAAAAATATCGAAAACGTAATATTGACACATCAGCAAAAAAACTCTAGACTTAAATTGTGTCAAATAATCGAACTTTTTTGAAAGTTTGAATACTTGATGATGAAACTGGGGGGACGGTTATGAGCGTCAAGAATGTAGTCACACTTACACAAGAAGAAGCACAGTTACTGTTAAACGTCTTATTTGAACAACAATATGCTGTTGAGATTGTCAGCAGCCACATTAATGATATTGAGCAGGGATTAAAAAGAGTAGACCAACTTCAATATCAAAAGATCGCTTCGCTATACAATCGATTATGTGACATGTAACTATACATAGAATGTCGTGTAAATAAAAATGATGATTCAAGCAAAAAAGCAGTCTTGTAAAGATTGCTTTTTATTTTGCGTGGATTACATCGATTTTTGAATGAGTTGATAGGTGAGCTGGACAATTAATAGAAATGTCACGAGGCGCAAAAGCCAGACGAGATAAGTTTTTGGTAGTTTAGGGGCGAGTTGGACAGCAAGCTGTGCGCCTAAAAAAGATCCTACGGCTAATGGGAGTGCGACGCCCCAATTAAAGTAAGGAGACGAGACATACGTTATGAATGCACCTAAACAGCTCAGAAAGGTTTGAAAGCGGGTAAATGCCATTGCTTTCAGATATGAAAGTCCTTGTTGTAAAAAGGTATACATCAACAGTGTTCCTTGACCAGGACCGAACATGCCGTCATACATCCCAATGCCAAATATAGCAGGAAACGTCATAGGCTTTGGTTTAGTAGTGACATCATCTTTTTGTGTGGGTTTTTTTAAGAAGTTTAAAAGCAGAGCAAAACTTAGGAGGCAAATAGCAACAATCTGCATCGTATGAGCACTAATATAGAGCGTAATTTTCCCACCAGTTACACCACCTAAAAAACTGAAAGGTGCCATCCACAAAGCGTGCTTTAGTTGAATCGTTTTATTTTTGAGAAGAACAAAAAAACTAGAAAAAGAGCTAATGGTATTTGAAAATTTGTTAGAAGAAATTACCGTATGAATTGGAATACCAAGCAGCAGCATAGCTGGTACGTTAATTAATCCTCCGCTTCCACACAATGTTCCAATAAATGTTGCAATAAACCCCACGAGAACTAAAACCATGATTGCATCCTCACCTTTCCATATGAAAACCTGCTTCTTCTTTATTGTATTCGTAGAATGATCATAATGAAATATTGAAAAAAATCAGTTATACTATAAGTAAAACTTATTGAATAAACCAAAGGAAGGGCATGGTTATGCAATTAATCGAATATAAGATGCTGATGGTTTTAGCAGAAGAACTAAATATGAGAAAAGCGTCCGAGCGTCTGTTTGTTTCTCAACCTGCTCTGTCGCAACGTCTTCAGACAATTGAACGCGCATGGGAGACGAAAAT
Source organism: Priestia koreensis (assembly GCF_022646885.1). Classification (GTDB taxonomy): domain Bacteria; phylum Bacillota; class Bacilli; order Bacillales; family Bacillaceae_H; genus Bacillus_AG; species Bacillus_AG koreensis_A. The sequence goes on from NZ_CP061868.1 coordinate 1,102,701, forward strand.
TTTTATCCGCTCTCAAAAAGGCTTGGCGTTAACACCAGCAGGAGAAAAAATCGTTCAGTTTGCAAAAGAGGTAGTTGAAAAGCAAGAGAAGGTGAAAGAGGAAATACAGGCGCTGAATACACAAGTATATGGGACGCTCAAGTTGGCCGTTGCCTCCATTATTGGTCAGCACTGGATTCCACAAATTTTGAAGCGGTTTGTAGAGGAATATCCGCATGCAAAAGTCTCCCTTGTGACGGGATGGAGCAGTGAAATGCTTCAGTACCTATATGAAGATCAAGTTCACCTTGGAATTATTAGAGGAAATCCTGATTGGAAAGGTGTGAAGGAACATATTTTAACTGATACGTTGAACCTTGTAGACACTGACATTACATCACTTGAGCAGCTTGCAACAACGGACAAGCCGTTCATTCAGTTTAAAAGTGACTCAACGTACTATCAAGAAATTCAAGAATGGTGGCATCAGCAATTCCAAACGAGTCCAAAGCGTACGATTGTGGTCGACCAAATTGAAACGTGTAAGCAAATGGCGCTTAATGGAATTGGATTTGCTATTTTGCCTTCAATCGCTCTGACGAAGGAAGATAAGCGAATTAATCGCATTCCGCTACTCGATGAACATGGGAACCCCCTAACGCGTGATACGTGGCTGATTGGCTATGAATCCACCTTCCATTTAAAACAGGTAAAAGCCTTTGTAGAGGTCGTGCAACAGTATGTGAAGGAACATTTAGACAAATACTAATAGTAAGACCCTAGTAGAGTCAAAGGTTGCATAGGCTCGTTTGCTGTAAAGATAAGCTACTAACCTGTAGAGAGACGTTCTACTAATAAGTGACACGCAACGCGCAAAGATCCACAACTATTGGTGAATTAATCAAAGTTCAAGCTTGTCATGAAGAGTGCAGTTTGTTAAATTAGTAAAGAATGTAGCTTACTTAAGGAGGAAATACATAATGAAAATGATGGATGCAAATGAAATTATTTCATTTATTCAAAATAGTACTAAATCAACACCTGTAAAAGTATATGTAAAAGGTGAAGTAGAAGGCATCGATTTCGGTGCAGATTCGAAGACATTTGTGAACGGAAACTCTGGTGTTGTTTTCGGTGAATGGAAAGACATCAAAGCAGCGTTAGAAGCAAACGAAGGAAAAATTGAAGACTACGTGGTTGAAAATGACCGTCGTAACTCAGCAATTCCATTACTTGATATGAAAGGCATCAAAGCACGCATTGAGCCAGGTGCAATCATTCGTGATCAAGTCGAAATTGGTGACAATGCCGTAATCATGATGGGTGCTTCTATTAACATCGGTTCTGTTATCGGTGAAGGAACAATGATCGACATGAACGTTGTTCTTGGTGGGCGTGCAACAGTAGGTAAAAACTGTCATATCGGTGCAGGTTCTGTTCTTGCTGGCGTTATTGAGCCACCTTCTGCTAAGCCAGTTGTCATTGAAGACGATGTAGTAGTAGGAGCAAATGCGGTTGTTCTTGAAGGTGTAACGGTAGGAAAAGGTGCGGTTGTAGCAGCAGGTGCAATCGTAGTAAATGACGTTCCTCCATACACAGTTGTAGCAGGAACTCCAGCTCGCGTGATTAAAGAAATCGACGAGAAAACAAAATCAAAAACAGAAATTAAGCAAGAGCTTCGTCAACTAGGCGAAGAATAAAAACAAGCTTAAAGATGTTGATAGTTGGCAAAGAGCGTGGAGATGTTCCGCGCTCTTTGTGTATAGTGAGGTAACAGTAGGAGGAAAAAGGAATGAACACAGAACAATTAATCCAAATCAGACGTGAATTACACCAAATTCCTGAGTTAGGATTTCAGGAAACAAAAACGCAGCGATATTTACTGAACTACATACATAGTCTCCCATCAGAACGTTTGGAAATCAAAGAGTGGAGAACAGGAATTTTTGTAAAGGTGCTCGGACTTAACCCTACTCAAACGATTGGCTATCGAACAGATATTGACGGGTTGCCTATTACGGAAGAGACGGGATATCATTTTCAGTCTGTGCACGAGGGAATGATGCATGCTTGTGGTCATGATGTTCATATGACGATAGCGCTAGGTGTTCTTACGCATATCGTTGAACATCCAATTGATGATCATGTACTCTTTTTATTTCAACCAGCAGAGGAAGGCCCAGGTGGTGCACAGCCGATGCTAGAAAGTGACGTTATGAAAGAATGGATGCCTGATTTCATGATGGCGCTTCACGTAGCACCGGAATATCCTGTTGGAACCATTGCAACGAAGGAAGGACTTTTATTTGCGAACACGTCAGAGCTCTATATTGACTTAAAGGGGAAGGGCGGTCATGCCGCTTATCCTCACCAAGCAAATGACATGGTAGTGGCTGCTTGTTCGCTCGTTTCACAGCTACAGTCTGTTGTAGCACGTAATGTGGACCCTTTAGATAGTGCGGTAATCACAATAGGGAAAATTACGGGTGGAACTGTCCAAAATATTATTGCAGAAAAAGCACGTCTTGAGGGGACGATTCGCACCCTTTCACCAGAGTCTATGAAAAGAGTAAAGGAACGAATTGAAGCGCTCGTAAAAGGGGTAGAAGTAGGTTATCAATGTCAGACAGAGATTGACTACGGTGCGATGTATCATCAGGTCTACAATCATGGAGCAGAAACGCGCTCGTTTATGAATTTTGTAGAGAACGAAACAGATGTAAAGCTTATTGAGTGCAAAGAAGCGATGACGGGTGAAGATTTCGGGTATTTGCTAAAAGATATTCCTGGATTTATGTTTTGGCTAGGCGTGCAGTCTGAATACGGCTTGCACCACTCAAAGCTTAAACCAGATGAAAAAGCGATCGATGTTGCGGTTTCACTAGTCACACAGTATATGAGAAAAAAAGGCACGCGCTAAAATTTTGTATAATTTACCTCTCATGGGGACAGCTTATAAAGGTACACGCTACTTTTTATAGTAGTGGTTTATGACGCTTCATAAGCGATACCACATTTACGGAGGTAAAAATCAATGGCTAAAATTGGTGTAGAAGCAGGTTTAACGGACGTACAGCAAGCATTACAAGAAATGGGGCATGAAGTGGTTCAGCTTCATCAAGAAAGCGATGCACAGGGCTGTGATTGCTGCGTTATTACAGGACAAGATCAAAACGTGATGGGAATTTCCAACACGGTAACACAAGGATCTGTTATTCAAGCAAGCGGATTAACGGCAAATGAAATTTGTGAGCAAGTAGGCTCAAGAGTACAAGGATAAAAAAAAGGATGCCAATCGGCATCCTTTTTTAAGTCGTTTGTGAAGATGGTTGAGTGCCTTCTTCTTTTTTTACGAACACTTGATGTGGGTACGGAATATCGATTCCATTTGCATCAAGCGCTTCTTTGATTGCTTTACGCAGCTGACGTTCCACGCCCCACTGCTCTCCGTTTACCGTTTTCCCAATAATACGAATTACAACGTCTGAAGAACCAAGATCTTGCACACCGACTACGTTTGGTCCGTCTACGATGTTTTCATTTTCAAGGGCAATGCGGTCACACGTCTCTTGAAGGACCGTAATTGCACGGTCGATGTCATCGTCATATGAAATACCAATATCAATCAGCGCACGCATAGTGCCTCGTGAATGGTTACTTAAGCTAGTGATTTCACGGTTTGGAACATAATGAAGCGTTCCATCAAAACCTCGGATATGGGTTGTGCGAAGCCCTACGGCTTCAACGATACCTGAGAAGCTTCCTGTTGTCACGTAGTCTCCCACGTCTAATTGTTTTTCTAGTAACAGAAAAAAGCCTGTCACAATGTCGCTCACAAGACCTTGCGCACCAAACCCGATGGCAAGTCCTACTACTCCAGCACCAGCAAGCAGTGCGGTTGCATGGACGCCGAATGTTTCGAAAATCATAACGACAAAAATAAAGATCAGCACGTAGCTAAAGACGTTTGCAATTAAGCTTTTTAACGTTAAGGCGCGACCATTTGAAATATTGTCACGCTCCATTGCTTTTGTAAATGAACGCTCAATGATTTTTTGACCGATTGAGCGAAGAATAGCAAATGCGATGAGAAGGCCAATGAGCTTTAATATAACAATTCCCGCGTTAGCTAACAGCGCCTCCCATTCAAATTGTTGCAGGTTAAGCTTATCCCACATTACAGTAATCATCCTTTCTTAATTCGAAGTGCAAAGAATATGTATATTGCCCTTTTCCCTCATCTTTGTAGCAATAAACTACAAAAATGTTATCCATATATAGCTTTACCAAAGATGCCTAAAATGTACAAGAGAAGATTGAATTAGGACTAAACTCGCCGACCCTTCCGGAACAACAGGACGAAAAACAAGTAGTCCGTCATTCTTTACTAATAAAGTGCATAGATCACAATAAACTAATAAGAGGGGGGGAGCCAAAATGAAACTGCGTGATACAATGCCAGAGTTAGTTGGGGCAAGCATGTGGATCAATGGAGAGACGTCTACAGAACAGCTTATAGGGAAAAAAGCAACGTTAATTCATTTTTGGTCGATGAGCTGTCATTTATGTAAAGAAGCCATGTCACATATTAATGATTTACGTGATCTTTATCAAGACCAGCTTCATGTAGTCGCGGTTCATATGCCTCGCTCAAAAGCTGATTTAAATACAGAAGAAATCCAGCGTATAGCAGCAGAAGAGAAAATGACTCAGCCCATTTTTGTCGATCATCAGCATACGTTAACAGCAGCTTTTGACAATCAATATGTCCCCGCTTATTATTTGTTTGATCATGATGGTCGGCTCCGTCATTTTCAAGCAGGTGGAAGTGGAATGAAGGTGCTAAAAAAACGGCTTCAACGGATACTGGCTGAGGTGAAAAACGAATAAGGAGGAAGCGTGAGTACTACTCTCACGCTTTTTATAATGCCTATAGAAAGTTTTCTACATGCTTTTCGTCATTAAGGAAAAGATAGATAGTGAAAAAGTCGAATGATTTAGGAATGAAAGTGAGGATACATAAAATGAAATTAGGTATGGTAGGCTTAGGGAAAATGGGTGCAAACTTAGTGTTGAACTTACTTGATCACAAGCACAAAGTCGTAGCGTTTGATGTAAACGATGAGGCAGTTAAAAAAATTGAGGGTGAAGGAGCAACCGGTGCACATTCACTTCAAGAGCTTGTTGAAAGTTTAAGCAAGCCCCGTATCGTTTGGATGATGGTTCCTGCGGGTGAAATTACAGAGAGCGTGATCGAGAAGCTTCTTACTTATATGGAAGCAGATGATATCCTCATTGACGGAGGGAATGCATTTTACAAAGATTCACTGCGACGTGCAGACGAAGCAAAGAAAAAAGGCATTCACTACTTTGATGTTGGAACAAGTGGAGGAATGGAAGGAGCTCGTCACGGAGCCTGTATGATGATCGGAGGGGATGAATCGGTCTTCAAAACGATCGAGCCGATCTTCCAAGACATTAATGTTGAAAAAGGCTACTTGTACACCGGTGCTGTTGGAAGCGGTCATTTCTTGAAAATGGTGCACAATGGCATCGAGTACGGAATGATGCAGGCGATTGCTGAAGGATTTGATGTGTTAGAGAAGAGTGAATTTGATTATGATTTTGAAGGTGTCGCTCGCGTATGGAATCATGGATCAGTCATTCGCTCATGGTTAGTTGAACTGATGGAAAGAGCTTTTTCAAAAGATCCAAAGCTCTCCAATATTCGTGGCATTATGAATTCGTCTGGAGAAGGAAAGTGGACGTTGGAAACTGCGCTGGATCTTCAAGTACCAACACCGGTCATTGCGCTGTCTCTTATCATGCGCTATCGCTCATTAGAAGATGATACGTTTACTGGGAAAGTGGTGGCGGCTCTACGCAATGAATTTGGTGGACATGCGGTAGAAAAAAAATAGAGAAGAAAGAAGACCACGTATAAGCGTGGTCTTTTTTCTACGTCTAAAGTCGTAGAGAAGTTCAATCCAATGGCGGTCGCTGACTTTCTTTGTTACGCGTATTCTATAACTACATCATGCCATGTATCGGGACTTAAAATAACAGAAAATATTACTTTTTTAAAATATTTTAAAAAATACAAAAAAGTATGGAAATTTATTTCGAAAACCGATATATTTAATAATACGTTTTCCAATTTGAATAAAAAATGGAAGAAGGAGGATGCTATGGAGACGTTTAAAAAACTAAAGGGTTTTTACTTGCCTTTTCGATCCTATTTTTATTGGTCAGTTCTTTGTTTATTTGTTGTAACAGCAATCACAGTTGTCTATCCAATTGTGCTTCAATACACAATTGATAGTGTCGTATTGAAGGAAAATTATCAGGTAGTTCCATATGTAGCGATTGGTTTTGTACTACTTATGGTAGTGAAGGGTGGAGCTACGTACGTTCAGCAATACTACGGAGACTTATTTGGAATTCGTTCCGTGTATGAATTGCGAAACGCGTTGTACAAAAAGCTACAGGTACTACCATTCTCCTACTATGATAATGCAAAAACGGGTGATTTAATGTCTCGTTTAACAGCAGATGTGGAAGGATTTCGCTTTTTCCTTTCGTTTGGTTTTTCGGAGCTAATCCGGTTTGTACTCTTAATTGTTGCTAGTTTTAGCGTAATGTTTTACTATTCTGTTCCGCTTACGATCGCGACAATCGTCGCTTTACCGTTTCTCTCGATCGTTGTGTATAAGTTTGATAAACGCGTTCACCCGGCATTTCGGGATGTGCGAAAAACGTTTGGTCGTTTAAATACAAATGTACAAGAGAATATAAGCGGAATTAATACAGTAAAAGCACTATCGCGCGAATCGTTCCAAACGAATAAATTTAACCAGTCTAATGCTGATTATAAAGACCGCTATTTGCAAACGTCTGAAGTGTGGGCGAAGTATTTTCCGCTGATGGAATTTATCGGGAACCTATCTGTCGTCGCACTGCTTTCTTATGGTGGTTATTTAGTGATGCAAGGAACGGTCAAACCTGGTGAATTAGTAGCCTTTTTTAGCTTAACTACATACTTAATGTGGCCGATTATGAACTTAGGGTTCGTAATTAACATGTTCTCGCAGTCAAAAGCATCGGGTGAGCGCTTATTAGAAATCTTGGGTGAAGAAGAAAAGGTACACGAACCTGTTGCAGAATTACAGCCTTTAAAAGGAAAAGTACAGTTTCAGAACGTTTCTCTTCAATACCCGAATGAAAGTAAAATGGCACTTGAAAACGTATCATTTCAAGCAGATCCAGGCAGCGTCATTGGGTTAATTGGTGCAACCGGATCTGGTAAAACGAGCTTAACAAGACTTATTACAAGATTTTATGAGCCGAAAGATGGCCAAATCTTGCTAGATGATCGAGATATTAAAGACTATTCTCTTTCAAGCCTTCGTCATCACATTGGCTTTGTACTCCAAGAGACGTTTCTTTTTTCTTCAACGATCAAAACCAATATTGCCTATGGTCGTCCAGAAGCAACGATGGACGAAATCATTGAAGCTGCCAAGCGTGCACAAGCACATGAGTTTATTATGGAGCTTGCAGATGGCTATGATACGATGCTCGGAGAACGAGGATTAGGATTATCAGGAGGGCAGAAGCAGCGTATCGCCATTGCTCGTGCTCTTTTATTAAACCCTAGTATTCTCGTATTAGATGATGCAACAAGTGCTGTAGATATGGAAACGGAACATCAGATTCAACTCGCATTAAAAGAAGTAATGAAAAACCGTACAACGTTTATTATCGCGCATCGCATTTCTTCGTTAAAGCACGCAGATGAAATTTTAGTGTTTAACGATGGAATTGTAGCGGAACGTGGTACACACGAACAATTATTGAAAAATAACGGACCGTATGAACGGATTTATGACATTCAATATCAAGATCAGCATGCGGTTACGAGTGCATAGGAGGTGTGGACATGAAACAGTCAAAAGAAAAACTCGTCAAAAATCGTTTTTATTACCCAACCGATCAGGTAATTGATAAGCCGTTCAACTGGAAACAGATGCTACGCTTGTTCAGCTACTTAAAACCTTATCGCAAGAAACTTCTTCCGCTTGCGTTCTTAACGGTTATTATTACGACGATTGTACGACTAGCAGCGCCTATTCTAATCGGGGTATATACGCTCGATCATGCGATTAAAAACAAAGATCAAAACTTGTTATGGACGCTTGTGGCGATTATTTTTGGGCTTTATCTCGTATCCTATATTGCTAATATTTTTCGGATTCGCTGGATGAACCAGCTTGGCCAAAACGTGATTTATGATTTGCGAAAGCATTTGTTTACGCACGTACAAAGTCTTTCGCATCGCTTTTTTGATTCACGATCAGCCGGTTCTATCCTCGTTCGAATCATGAATGATATTAACTCCCTTCAGGAGCTTTTTACGAGCGGTGTTATTAACCTGCTGATGGATATGATTTTGCTTATTGGTGTTATTGCCGTCTTATTCTCTTTAAGCCCATCGCTTAGTATCGCTGTCATGATCATTTTACCGCTTATGTTCTTCATTTCGACGAGCCTGCGCCGCAATATTCGTCGATCTTGGCAAAATGTACGACTAAAGCAAGCGAAGCTGAATTCACATCTGAATGAGAGCATTCAAGGAATCCGCGTCACGCAAGCATTTAATCAAGAAACGGAAAATATCGCATTTTTTGATGGAGTGAATACCGAAACATACGAAAGCTGGCGAAGCGCTACTCGTAAAAATGCCATGTTTCGTCCGTTTGTGGAAATGTCGAACGCGCTTGGAACAGCTATTTTATTATGGTACGGGACAACGCTTATCGCAGATGGATCGTTGACGATTGGGAAATTTGTTTCGTTTGCTTTTTATCTCGGAATGTTTTGGGAGCCGATTTCTCGAATGGGGCAAGTCTACAACCAGCTTTTAATGGGAATGGCGTCTTCAGAGCGTATTTTCGAATTTTTAGATGAAAAGCCGCTCGTCGATGAAAAAGACAATGCAAAGCACTTAGACGAGATTAAAGGGAAAATTGAATTTGATGAAGTTGAATTTTCCTATGATCAAAAACGCTTGGCACTAAAAGGGATTTCTCTAACGATGGAAGCTGGGGAAACCGTTGCGCTCGTTGGTCATACGGGATCAGGGAAAACGTCGATTGCCAACTTGATTACGCGTTTTTACGACCCAACAAGCGGAAGGGTAAAAATTGATGGGGTTGATATTCGTGATGTGACCGTATCAAGCCTGCGCTCACGCATCAGTGTGGTACTTCAGGATACGTTTATCTTTTCTGGTACCATTATGGAAAATATCCGCTTTGGACGTCCTGATGCAACAGATGAAGACGTGATCCGTGCTGCCAAAGCTGTTGGGGCCGATGATTTTATTTTAAAGCTGAAAAATGGCTACGATACAGAAGTAGAAGAGCGAGGAAATATCTTATCTGTAGGTGAGAGACAGCTTTTATCCTTTGCGCGAACGCTGCTTGCTGATCCAAGCATTATTATTCTAGATGAGGCAACGGCAAGCATTGATACTGAGACTGAGCTCATTATTCAAAATGCGCTTCGAACATTATTGAAGGGCCGTACAGCCATTATGATTGCTCATCGTCTTTCAACCATCCGTGAGGCAGATAAAATCTTTGTCTTAAATCATGGGGAAATTGAGGAGTTTGGAAATCATGAGGAGCTGATGAGGCAGCAAGGCGTCTATTACGAATTAGTCAAAGCACAGTTTCGTATGATTGACTCAACGTCAGCTTGATTAAAAAGAGGGTAACCATCGTGTTACCTTCTTTTATTTGTGGGAGAGAAATCGCATAAAAGACAGAAATATATGATACAATCAGAGAGGTATGTACATACTGAGATGGAAGCTTTTTATAATGGAGGAGTTCTTGTGAAGAAGGAATTTGCCGTTATCGGATTAGGTCGATTTGGCGGAAGCATTTGCCAGACGCTTAGTGATCAAGGAATGGAAGTTTTAGCGATTGATATGGATGAAGATAAAGTGAATCAATACGCTAATATTGCCTCTCATGCTGTAGTGGGAGATACGACAGATGAGATGGTGTTAAAAAGCCTTGGCATTCGTAATTTTGATCACGTCATTGTAGCGATTGGTGATAATATTCAAGCGAGTATTTTAACGACGATTATCTTAAAGGAATTAGGAGTTAAGAAAATCACCGTAAAAGCTCAAAATGACTATCATGAAAAGGTGCTATCAAAAATTGGTGCAGACAAAATCGTTCATCCAGAACGTGATATGGGGAAACGAATTGCGAATAATATTATTTCAAACAGCGTCCTTGACTATCTGGAGCTGTCTGATGAGCATAGTATTATCGAAGTCATTGCCAATAGTCGTATGGCGGGTTATTCCCTAATTGAGCTTGATATTCGAGCGAAATATGGAATTAATATCGTCGCGATTAAGCGTGAGAAGGAGATTATTGTATCTCCTCAGGCATCCGAGCTCATTCAAGAAGGAGATATTTTAATTATTATCGGTGCGGATGCAGACATTGATCGTTTTCAAACAAAACTTTATAGTCGTTAATTACTCGGATCGTCTTCTATCTAATTCTCATGTGGGTTGGAGAGAAGATGATCCTTTTTTACAAAATAGACTCGTGCTCAGTGATAAAAGGGGTGAAAAGGTGCGTATATTTTTGAGTAGGTGGGGCTTATTTTTGCTTCTTTGGACTCTCTTTATTTTGTCCATTCCCTATACGTTTTCTGGAATCATTACAGCATTTTTATTGTTAAGTATATCTATGCTCTTTTATTTTTTATTACCGATTTTAAAGCAGCCCTTCATCGGGTATGTAGTGGGGCTCGTTATTATTGTATTAGCAGCCATTCGATACAACTATCCGTTTTACTCCGTGCTGCTGGTCGCATACTTAGCGCTCGAGGCAGTTTTTCAACTTCCGTACAAAACATCTCGTCTCTACACCGTTCTTTCTTCTGTAGTGAGTATGATTCTTTTGCTCTTTTCCCATTCGATGAATTACATTGTTGAAGATGGTTTGATCGTTTTGCTCTTCATGTTTTTATTGCTTGCGTTAAGTCAAAATCGTCAACAAAAGACGGAAAAACAGCAATTGTATGAGCACTTATTAGGCGAATATCGATACATAAAAAGAATGGCTTTAAAAAATGAACAGGGAGCCCGAATCCAAGAGAGAACACGTATCGCGCGTGATATGCATGATTCAGTAGGGCATAAGTTAACCGCACTTTTAATGCAAATCGAAATGATGATCTTAAAGCCCGAATCATCAGCAGAGGCTGCTCCGACGCTTAAACGGCTCGCAAAAGAAAGCTTAGAGGAAACAAGAAGCGCAGTACGCACCTTAAAGGATGAAGAAGTAACGGGCATTCCGTCTGTCCTTCTTTTAATTCGAAAACTAGAATCTGAGAGTCACATGAAAGTAGAGTTTACGACGAAGCAGGGGGCATTGTCTTTGCCATTATCAAACCGGCAGAGTGTCGTCTTATACCGGATTATGCAAGAAGGATTAACCAATGCGATGCGCTACGGATCATCACGAGACGTTCACGTGACGCTAGGACTAAGTGCAATAGGAGATCTATCCTTTAAAATTGTGAATAACGTACATAAACCCGTTCCGTTTCAACCAGGATTCGGATTAAAAGGATTAAAAGATCGTGTTGAAGAAATAAAAGGAAGCGTCGCATTTTATCAAACAGAATCAACCTTTGTTATAGAAGGATTTTTGAAGGTGGAGGGACCAGAACATGTGGAACATCCTACTCGTTGAGGATCAGCATATTGTTAGGCAAGGACTAAAAATGATGATTGAAATTGATGATGATTTTCAAGTGGTTGCTGAAGCAAGCAATGGAGAAGAGGCGCTTGCACAGTTGCATAAGCATATTATTGATATGGTAGTTATGGACATTCGGATGCCGATTATGAACGGACTTGAAGCGACTAGAAAAATAAAAGGGATTAATCCCCAGATGAAAATTCTTATTTTGACAACCTTTAATGATGATGAATATGCTCTGCAGGCGCTAAAGGACGGAGCGAACGGATTTATGCTCAAAGATGCGGAGCCTGCAAAGCTTATCGAAGCGATCCGTAGCTGTCTAAATGGGGGTCTTACTATTCATGATAACGTGGCAGCAAAAGTCGTTCCCCGCTTACTGCAAACGCCGAACGTTCAAGTTTCAGAGATTCCCCTAAGTCCGAGGGAGCTTGCTGTTACAAAGCTAGTCGGAGAAGGGAAAACGAACAAAGAGATTGCTGATGAGCTGTATTTGTCCATTGGAACAGTCAAAAATCATATTACGCAAGTATTGAATAAGCTTGAACTGCGAGATCGAACGCAACTTGCGATTTATGCAGTTCGACACCATCTTGCTTAAAAGGCTCCGTTCACGGGGTCTTTTTATATGAAAAGAGAAAAGAAGTGACGGAGGTCATGGGTAGAAAACGAAAACAGTGACGGAAGAAAGTGTAGAAAACTCCAGCCGGAGCTTATGATAGAGAAAGAACAAAGGAGGAGAGAAATATGTTAGAAGTGGTGAATATAACAAAACAATATAAAAAAACAAAAGCAGTGAACGGGGTAAATTTATTTTTGGAAAAAGGAGAAACAGTGGGGTTATTGGGGCCGAACGGTGCAGGTAAATCCACAACGATCTCGATGATTTCTTCTCTTATTCCCCCCACAAGCGGTGATATTCGAGTGTTCAATGAAAGTATTTTAAAAAAGCCGCAAACGCTTCGCGAAATTTTAGGAATTGTTCCTCAGGAAATAGCGGTATATATGGAGCTAAGCGCAAAAGAAAATTTAATGTTTTTTGGAAGGCTTCATGGACTTCGAGGAGAGAAGCTTGGTAAAAAGGTACAGGAGGTATTAGAGATTATCGGACTGAGCGATCGTCAGAACGATCAAGCCAAAACATTTTCCGGTGGAATGAAGCGCCGTCTAAATATCGGAGTTGCGCTAATGAATGACCCTCAAATTATTATTATGGATGAACCAACAGTAGGAATTGATCCACAATCACGGAATCATATTTTAGAAACCGTTCGACGCTTAAACGAAGAAAAACAAATGACGGTTTTGTACACGAGTCACTACATGGAAGAAGTGGAGTATTTATGTGACCGTATTTATATTATGGATAAAGGCGATATTATTGCTTCTGGTACAAAGGATGAAATTAAGAATATTCTCTCTGCTGAAAATACGATTCAAATGAAAGTCACGATTCATGATGAATCATTTATAAACCTTCTGAAAAATCACCCTTCCATTTCAAACGTCATGGTGCAAGATAAAGTAGTCACGGTGTTGGTACCAAAGCAAGTTCATATTTTACCCGAGTTATTTAAAAGTGCTGATCAGTGTAAGGTGATGATTACATCGGTAGAAGTGAAAACGCCCACGCTTGAAGATGTGTTTTTACATTTGACAGGAAGACAGTTAAGAGACTAAGAGAGGGGGGATTTCTTGTGATATTTCGACTGGTTCAAAAAGATTTAACCTTGTTTTTGCGAAAGCCACAGCAGCTAATGGTTATTTTGTTGATGCCGTTTGTATTAATTACAATTCTAGGAAATGCGCTAGGATCGCTCGGCGAATCGACCCAATCATCTCTAAAAGCAAACGTGATTATAGCTCAGGAAGGAAACGAAGAAGCAGAAACGAAAAAGTTTGCCGAAGAAATAGCGAACATGCCGGTCCCAGCTGAGCAGAAAAAAGCGATCCTACAAGGGACAGAGAAGCTAAAGCCAATCGCTATTTTGAAACATAATGTTTTAGGAAGCGATGTTGTAAAAAGCATGATCACCGTAAAAGAAATGACTGTAAAGGAAGCAAAAAAAGAGCGGAAGAACAAAAAAAATACGGCGGTTATCATCGTACCTCAAAACTTTTCTTATGAGGTATTGCAGCACATGTTTTTAAAAAAGAAAGAAACCCCTACTCTACAAGTGACATACAACGAAAAGAAGGAAAATGCAGTGAAGCTCGTTCAAGATATACTATCTTCCTATCAAAAACAATTAACGCTCCAATCTAACCTCAGTCAGGTTGTCGCCAAAGTTCCACAAGAGGAAGGGAAGATATTTGGTGCTGTAAAAGCTGTTCACCAAGAGAAGCCGCTCAGTGCAATTGCTTATTATACGATTGCGATGAGTATGATGTTTGTGATGTACGTAGCTTCGACGATGGCCAGTTATTCGTACATGGACAAAGAACAGCACGTGTATGATCGAATTATCATTTCTAATCTGTCTCCTTATGCCTATTTCGGAAGTATATTTTGTTCGACTGCGCTTATTGCGTTCTTGCAGCTTTCGATCTTATTTGGCCTTGCTGCGCTAATCTATCACGTTTACTGGGCAAGCATCGGACTATTTTTCATTGTCACGGCTTCGATTAGTTTAGCAGTAGCAGGCCTCGGTGTATTTTTAGCTGTTCTCAACTTCATTTCAGGATCGTCTAGCGCATCTGCGATCTTCTCATCCGTGGTCGTATCGATTCTAGCTCTGATCGGTGGGAGTTTTGTCCCGACCTCACAGCTACCAGCATCCTTGCAAAATTTATCCGAGTTTGTTCCAAATGGTGCAGGGTTAATGGCTTATCTACAAGTTGTGCAAGGGTATTCGTTTTCTGACATTCAAACGTCTGTCGTTGTGCTGCTTTTATACGGATTGGTATTTCTTATGCTATCTGTGTTTGTGTTCAATCGGAGGAAAGGAGAGGTGGCGATATGACATCGATTTTATGGGCTCGTTTTAAGCTTTTAGCTCGCAGACCAGGTGCGACCATTTTAATGACCGTGCTCGCAATGGCGTTTGCGTATTTTTTAGGAGGAACAAATGGGGGAAAAGAATCTGTTCCTGTTTATAGTCACCTATCAGGCGCTCCTGAAAAAGCATTATTAAAGGAATTGAATCAATCGGATGTTTTTAGCTTTCATCTAAGCAGCTTAAAAGGGATAAAAAAAGACGTAAGTGCTGGAGAAAGCTCTATAGGGCTGGAGCTTTATCCTGATCGTTATAATGTCATCGTCATTGGTGAAAATGTACAGAAGTCACTGCTAGATCCGTTTGTACAATCCGTTTATGCGGAAAATAGTCAAAAAGCAGCCATTGCAGCAGCAAATCCAGCAGTGGGGCAGAAGGAGATTGAAAATGTATTTCAGGAATCCAAGAAGCATCCTGTTTTTACGATGAACGATACATCGATGGAGGGAAAGCTGTCGGTAGACAACAGCGATCAGCTTCAGGCAATATTCGGATTTACGTTGTTTTTCTCCATTTATACCATTGCGTTTAGCGTGTTTGGTCTCTTTAATGAGCGTCAGCAGGGCGTATGGAACCGGGTCATTTTATCTCCCGTCTCAAAAACAAGTATTTATTTGGGGCATTTGATTTACAGCTTTGTGGTTGGGTATGCACAAATTGCGCTTGTGTTTAGCGTTTTTCATTTCGTAGCGGGCGTGGACTTTCATACCTCCCTTGGTTTCGTTCTTGTCCTTATCGCACCATACGTTTTTGCAATCGTTGCCTTTTCCTTATTAATTACGAGCTTAGTAAAGACCGTTCATCACTTCCGAGCACTTATTCCTCTTTTATCCGTAAGCATGGCGATGATCGGAGGAGCGTATTGGCCAATTGAGATCGTTTCTTCAAACGTTATGATCAGTTTATCTAAAATTGTTCCTATTACGTACGGAATGGATTTATTAAAAGGAGTGACCATTCATGGGTATGAATTGCAACAATCTTTCTATTCAGTTGTGATTTTATTGTTAATGGGAATTATCATGATGGGAATCAGCATCAACATAATGGAACGAAAACAAACCGCATAAAAAAAGAAGCTCGCCGGTCGGCGAGCTTCTTTTTTTATTGTCATACTTCCATAATGATTGGTAAAATCATTGGACGACGTTTTGTTTTTTCGTATAAGAACGGAGCAAGAGTATCTGTGATCTCGTTTTTAATTTCAGACCACTGAGACGTGCGACGTTCCATTACTTTATTAAGGTGTTTTGTAATCAATGTTTGTGCGTCATTAATAAGGTCACCTGACTCACGCATGTAGACAAAACCACGAGAGATAATGTCTGGACCAGCCGCAATTTTAAAGTCTTTCATGTTGATGCTTACAACAACGATGACAAGACCTTCTTCGGAAAGAATACGACGGTCGCGCAGCACGATGTTTCCGATGTCTCCGATACCGTTTCCATCAATGTATACAGATCCAGATGGAATTTTACCAGCAACAGATGCTTCATCTTCACTTAATGCTAACACTTCACCATTGTCCATGATGAAACAGTTCTCTTCCGGCACACCGCAGTCAACGGCAAGTTTAATGTGCATTTTTTGCATGCGATATTCACCGTGAATTGGCATGAAGTATTTTGGCTTAATTAAGCGAAGCATTAGCTTCTGCTCTTGCTGTCCGCCGTGACCAGATGTATGAATGTCATTTAACGGTCCATGAATAACATCAGCACCAGCACGGTACAGAAGGTTAATGGTTCTGCTAACGCTTACGGTATTACCTGGAATTGGTGAAGACGAGAATACAACCGTATCTCCAGGAATGATTTGAATTTGGCGATGCGTTCCGTTTGCGATACGAGATAACGCTGCCATCGGCTCTCCTTGGCTTCCCGTACATAAAATTGTTACGCGGTTAGCTGGGAGACGATTGATTTGAGACGCTTCAATGAACGTATCTTTTGGACATTGGATATAGCCTAGGCTTTGACCAATTTCAATCGCAGATTCCATGCTTCGTCCAAATACTGCTACTTTACGATTGTTTTGCACAGCTGCTTCAATCACTTGTTGAAGACGGTGAATGTTAGAGGCAAACGTTGCAAAAATAATACGTCCGTCTACTTTACGGAAGATATCATTAATGCTATCGCCTACACGACGTTCAGAAATCGTGAAGTTTGGTACTTCACTGTTTGTGCTATCAGAAAGTAAGCAAAGTACGCCTTCTTTGCCGATTTCAGCCATTTTTGTTAAGTTGGCTGGCTCACCTACAGGAGTGAAATCAAATTTAAAATCGCCTGTATGTACGATTTGTCCATTAGGTGTTTTTACAACGACACCATAGGAATCAGGAATGCTATGTGTAGTACGGAAAAACGTCACCGATGTTTTTCGGAATTTGATAATATCATCTTCCTGAATTTCATGAAGCTTTGCTTTACGTAATAACCCATGCTCTTCAAGTTTATTTTTAATAAGACCCATTGCAAGTTTTCCAGCGTAGATTGGAATATCTACTTGACGTAGTAAGTAAGGAATCCCGCCGATGTGGTCTTCGTGTCCATGGGTAATGAATAAGCCACGGATTTTATCTTCGTTTTTTACTAGATATGAGTAGTCTGGAATAACGTAATCAATACCAAGAAGCTCGTCTTCAGGAAATTTAATCCCAGCGTCAATGACGATAATTTCGTCTTGGAATTGAACAGCATACGTATTCTTCCCGATTTCGCCTAGTCCACCGAGGGCGAAAACAGAAGTTTGATTGTTTTTTACAAATTTCATATTATCCTATCTCCAATACTTTGAAATCTTCATGTTGCTGTTCATATTCTAAATGAGCACCACGAATTGGTTGAACGAATTCGATATTAAGATTACGGTCTTTCAGTTTTAGTCGTACGTCTTTTTCAGAGTCTGCCTCTACATACACTGTTTTTGTGTGCTCACGTACGGGAACTTGCTTAATGCTTTCTTGGAAATATACTTTAAAAATCATTTCTTATCTCTCTCCTTAATCCGAAATTCAAGTAACTTTTTTTATTATATTACAAAATGGGTATGTATTTCATTTATTTTCTAGTTATAACAATAATAAAATGCATCTTCACTAAATTGTATTCATGGAACGAAGTGAAGTCAATTCATTATCCACTATGCCGCAACTAGAAAAATAGTATGAACATCATCCGCGCTTTGAGAAATGCTGGTGGAAACCTGCAAATCGTCTTGTTAAGATAGTAGCCGAAACGAGATCCTTTTTGCAAGTAGCATTGCTCTCTTTCTTATAACAATAAATTAAGGCAATACGAAAGGCAAGTTCTCCTTTCATATTGCCTCTCTAATAATTATCATTTTATTATGCGATAGACTTCTTACGGAGTAGCTCTTTCCAACGATTTGCTAACTTCTTTCGTAGACGTTTTAGCATAGTAGCTCATCTCCTTGTCCAAAATAGTCATGTCATTCGCTCAAGGTCAAAGGGATGTTCCTTCCTCGGTGAGTTTGAGCGCGTGTAATAACCGCTAGATCCCCGTTAAATTGATTGCGTCTAGCAAAAGTGTTCAGCGATAGGCTTGACTCTACTTGCTAGAGGCAGAGATGAAAAAAGGATCCTTTCTCTCTATAGTATCTATTATATGAAATTTTTCTCAAAAATAGCATGGTTATATATGGAATATCGAAAAAATAGTAGGTGGATTATGTTTTTTTACTATATTCAAAACATAAAATAGGGAAAGAAGTAGGAGGGAATAGAGGTGAAAGGAGAGGTTCATGATCCTCGGCTCACTGGACGTCATTTCGCTTTTCAATAAAGGAGCTGTCCAACCTTTTAAAAAGCAAACCGCATTTCAATTGAAATGCGGTCTAAGGCAACAGAGCATCAGCGCTCTAACGGCTGTGCATCTGCTGGTTGGTCAAACGGATGTTGTTCATTAATGTAGTCATAGAACATCACACCGTTCAAATGGTCAATTTCATGTTGAAATACAACAGCCGGAAGTCCTTTTAGACGTAACTTCACTTCTTCACCGTCTAATGTCGTTCCTGTTACTGTTACTCTCATATAGCGAGGAACAAATCCAGGGACACTTCGTTCAACAGATAGGCAACCTTCACCGCTCGTTAAATATGTTTTTTCCACAGAATGACTAATAATTTTGGGGTTGAATAGTGCGTAGCTGTATAACGTACCTTTTTCATCTGTTACGTGAACCGCAATCATCCGCTTGGATACGTTAATTTGCGGTGCAGCCAGGCCAATACCAGGTCGAAGCCCGTATTTTTCAACCATATCGGGGTTTTGGCTGTTTTGAACATATTCCATTAAGCTAGCTAAAATTTGTTTGTCTTCCTCCGAAGCAGGTAATGATACCTCTGTTGCGACTTCACGCAGCGTCGGATGCCCTTCTTGTATAATATCGTTCATTGTAATCAAGATTAACATCTCCCTAATTCGAATTACTTACATCATATGCGATATATCAAAAGTCTATCAAAAGAATATGTAAAAGTCACCAAAACTGTTGATAAAGAAGGGGGGAAAGGCTGAAAAAAATAGAAAAGCGGCGAAATCCGCCGCTTCGATGTTAGCTGTTATTACCAAGCTCCACAGCCACAACCAACAATGATTAAAAGAATGAACAACACAACTAATAATACAAATCCTCTTCCACCGTATCCAACGCCACCATAACCGTAACCACAAGGATTACATCCGCCGCCATATCCATATCCATAACCGTACATATTGAAAGACCTCCTAGTAATGTAAGTTTTCCACCAGCCCTCATGATTTCTTCTTTTCATGTGCTGGGTTAATACAATATATGTAGGGAATGAAAAGGTGTGTAGAGCAAATGCCTATATTCATGTTTTAAATGGCAGAATCGTCTCTTTTCATTATTTGTTAATTCCTGTAGTATAATATCTACAAGATATGTAAGGAGGACGTTCGATTTGGAAAGATGGGTAAAAAAGGGGAGCGCATTGCTTGTTGGAATGTGTACGGTACTGATATTAGGCGCATGTTCGGACGATCCTTCTCCACAGCAGCAAATTTATTCTTCACTTGAGAAGGTTGTTGCACAGGAGAAAGGGTTTTTAAATCAGCAGGAGCCGTTAGTGAATCTTGAAAAAGAAGAAAAGGGTATTTATGATCAAATTATTGCGTTAGGAATGAAAGAACACGATCAGATTAAAGGCTTATCAGATGATGCGTTAGAATTGATTGATAAACGTGAAAAGCATCTTCAAAAAGAAAAAGAGAGCATTCACGCCTCCAAAAAGAAATTCGATGCGATTACCAAGCGTATTGACTCGCTTGAAGATGCGAAATTGAAAGAACAAGCAGAGCAGTTAAAAGACGTAATGGAAAAGCGTTACGCTTCTTATGACCGCTTATATGCCAATTACGAGCAGTCCATCACATTAGATCGAGACCTTTATAAAATGTTTCAAAAGGATGAGGTCACGCTAGATGAACTTGAAAAGCAAATTACCTCCATTAATGAAACCTACGACAAAATTGTCAAAGAAAACAAGGTATTCAATGACCTCACGAAAAAATACAACGATGACAAAGAACAATTTTATAAAAAGGCTGGTATTGAATCCTCAAAATGATAAAAGAATCGGCCAAAAAGAAGGCTCAAAAAAGATGTACTTTTTTGAGCCTTCTTTCTTTTTATGGTACGCTAATGTAGAAATTTGTCGAAAAAACATACCTTCAAAAATCAGCGGTGCTATAAAACAATATAGTACAGATTGATGATGTGTATTAATACAGTTCGTCATTTCCACACTATTTAAAATTGATTCTACAATCTTTTTAAATAGTGATACAAAAGGATTGACGAATCATTTTAACATGGTGTAAACTAAGCGATGGAATGATTGGTTGTATTAATCTCGAAATGAAAGAGACTAATACAGATGAACGAATGAATGCATTCGTTCGAACTTTCCTTTTGCTCATGTTTTGATTGAGTTTGCGGGGGAATACATATCAGTGTAAAAAAGCGCGAACTCAAATTTAGCTAGTCAATGATTTGAATGTTTTTCTTTAATAGTTTTGGACAATCTAACTAT
Organism: Priestia koreensis; assembly: GCF_022646885.1. Lineage (GTDB taxonomy): Bacteria > Bacillota > Bacilli > Bacillales > Bacillaceae_H > Bacillus_AG > Bacillus_AG koreensis_A. The sequence continues at coordinate 1,123,558 of NZ_CP061868.1, forward strand.
GTATGTACACTTTCAGTATTGACTAACGTCATGAATAAATTGGTGAAATGAAAGGAAGAGGTGACAAAGATGGCTGCAAAAACGAAAAAAGCTACTTTTGATTTAAACAAGCAACTTGAAGCCGTTGCTGAGCAGTACCCAACGTTACAAATTCTTAACGAAGAGGGCGAAGTTGTTAACGAAGCAGCAATGCCAGCTTTATCTGATGATCAATTAAAAGAATTAATGCGTCGTATGGTATATACACGTATTCTAGACCAACGTTCAATTTCATTGAACCGTCAAGGTCGTTTAGGTTTCTACGCACCTACAGCAGGTCAAGAAGCATCTCAAATTGCTTCTCACTTTGCTTTAGAGAAAGAGGACTTTGTATTACCAGGTTACCGTGATGTACCACAATTAATCTGGCATGGTCTTCCATTAACACAAGCATTCTTATTCTCTCGTGGACATTTCAAAGGGAATCAAATGCCTGCAGATGTTAATGCAGTATCTCCACAAATCATTATCGGTGCTCAATATATCCAAGCAGCAGGTGTTGCTTTAGGACTTAAAAAGCGCGGTAAAAAAGCTGTTGCAATCACTTATACTGGTGACGGCGGAGCTTCACAAGGTGACTTCTACGAAGGTATTAACTTTGCAGGTGCATTTAAAGCTCCAGCAATCTTCGTTATCCAAAATAACCGTTTCGCAATCTCAACTCCTGTTGAAAAACAATCAGCAGCGAAAACAATTGCGCAAAAAGGTATTGCTGCAGGACTTCCTGGTATCCAAGTAGATGGAATGGATGCGTTAGCTGTATATGCTGCTGTTAAAGAAGCACGTGAGCGCGCGATCAAAGGTGAAGGTCCAACAGTAATTGAAACATTAACTTACCGTTATGGTCCACATACAATGGCTGGTGACGATCCAACTCGTTATCGTACAGCTGACCTTGATACTGAGTGGGAAAAGAAAGATCCATTAGTTCGTTTCCGCAAGTTCTTAGAAGGCAAAGGCCTATGGAGCGAGGAAATCGAAAACGAAGTAATCGAACAAGCAAAAGAAGATATCAAACAAGCTATCAAAGAAGCGGATGATACTCCAAAACAAACGGTTACTGACTTAATGGAAATCATGTACGAAGAAATGCCTTTCAACTTGAAAGAGCAGTATGAAATCTACAAAGAGAAGGAGTCGAAGTAAGCCATGGCGCAAATGACAATGATTCAGGCTATCACTGATGCGTTACGCACAGAATTAAAAAATGATGAAAACGTGCTAGTTTTCGGTGAAGATGTTGGCGTAAACGGCGGGGTATTCCGTGCGACTGAAGGCCTTCATCAAGAATTCGGTGAAGATCGTGTATTTGATACACCTCTTGCTGAATCTGGTATTGGTGGTCTTGCAATTGGTCTTGCTACACAAGGCTTCCGTCCTGTACCAGAAATTCAATTCTTCGGTTTCGTATACGAAGTAATGGATTCAATTTCTGGTCAAATGGCTCGTATGCGCTACCGTTCTGGTGGTCGCTGGACGGCTCCAATTACTGTACGCTCTCCATTCGGTGGTGGTGTACATACACCTGAACTACATGCAGACAGCTTAGAAGGTCTTGTAGCTTCTCAACCTGGTCTAAAAGTAGTTATTCCTTCAAGCCCTTACGATGCAAAAGGACTTTTAATTTCATCTATCCGTGATAACGATCCAGTTATCTTCTTAGAGCACATGAAATTATACCGTTCTTTCCGTGAAGAGGTACCTGAAGAAGAGTACACAATTCCATTAGGAAAAGCAGAAGTAAAACGTGAAGGTTCTGACCTTACAATCGTAACTTACGGTGCAATGGTTCATGCTTCATTAAAAGCTGCTGAAGAGCTTGAAAAAGATGGTCATTCTGTAGAAGTAATCGACCTACGTACGATTCAACCTTTAGATATCGAAACGATCGTAGCTTCAGTTGAAAAAACTGGTCGTGCCATCGTTGTTCAAGAAGCACAAAAACAAGCTGGTATCGCTGCTAACGTAGTAGCTGAAATCAACGACCGTGCGATCTTAAGCTTAGAAGCTCCAGTATTACGTGTAGCTGCACCTGATACTGTATATCCATTCACTCAAGCTGAGGGAGTATGGTTACCAAACCATAAGGATATCGTAGAAACTGCGAAAAAAGTTTTAAACTTCTAATTTAAGTTAAGCATGTTTGACTATAGAAAAATCAGCAGAATTGCTGATTTTTTCTACAGTCATTTCTCATAATGTTAGGAAAGTACACACTAGGAGGTTGAAGACACTTGTCATTCGAATTTAAACTGCCAGATATCGGTGAAGGTATTCACGAAGGTGAAATTGTAAAATGGTTTGTGAAACCTGGAGATGAAATTGAAGAAGACGATGTACTTGCTGAAGTACAAAATGATAAAGCTGTAGTAGAAATTCCTTCTCCTGTTAAAGGAAAAGTATTAGAATTAAAAGTGGACGAAGGAACTGTAGCAGTAGTTGGACAAGTTATCGTTACATTTGATGCACCTGGTTACGAAAACTTAAAATTCAAAGGTGACGATCACGACGACGAGCCTAAAGAAGAAGCACAAGTTCAAGCAACTGCTGAAGCTGGTCAAGACGTAGCTAAAGAAGAAGCACCGAAACAAGAAGCGAAAGCTGAAACTGGTGCAGGCGCTCAAGCTCAAGCAGACGTTGACCCTAACCGTAAAGTAATCGCTATGCCTTCAGTGCGTAAATTAGCTCGTGAAAAAGGCATCGATATCAAAGCGGTTCCTGGTACTGCTAAAAACGGCCGCATCACAAAAGAAGACGTTGAAAACTTCGTAGCTGGCGGATCTGCTGCACCTGCAACTGAAGCACCTGCTGCTAAAGAAGAAAAAGCAGAAACGAAAGCTGCTGCAACGGCTATTCCTGAAGGTGAATTCCCAGAAACTCGTGAGAAAATGAGTGGTATGCGCCGTGCAATCGCTAAAGCGATGGTTAACTCTAAGCACACAGCTCCTCACGTAACGTTAATGGACGAAATTGATGTAACGAAACTTGTTGCACACCGTAAAAAATTCAAAGAAGTTGCTGCAGAGCAAGGTATTAAATTAACATTCTTACCTTACGTTGTTAAAGCGTTAACTTCTGCTCTTAAGAAGTTCCCAGCTCTTAACACTTCTATCGACGATGCAACAGACGAAATCGTGCACAAGCACTATTACAACATCGGTATCGCTGCTGATACTGAAAAAGGTCTATTAGTACCTGTTGTAAAAAATGCTGACCGTAAGTCTGTATTCTCAGTTTCTAATGAAATCAACGAACTTGCCGGTAAAGCTCGTGACGGTAAATTAGCTCCTGCTGAAATGAAAGGTGCTTCTTGCACAATCTCTAACATCGGTTCTGCTGGTGGTCAATGGTTCACTCCAGTTATCAACCATCCAGAAGTAGCGATCTTAGGTATTGGTCGTATCGCTGAAAAACCAGTTGTGCGCGATGGCGAAATTGTTATTGCTCCAGTATTAGCGCTATCTCTAAGCTTTGACCACCGTATGATCGATGGTGCTACAGCTCAAAATGCGCTTAACCACATTAAACGTCTATTAAATGATCCAGAATTATTATTAATGGAGGGGTAAAAAATGGTAGTAGGAGATTTCCCAATTGAAACTGATACTCTAGTCATTGGTGCGGGTCCTGGCGGATATGTTGCAGCAATTCGTGCAGCACAATTAGGACAAAAAGTAACAATCGTAGAAAAAGCAACGCTTGGTGGGGTTTGCTTAAACGTTGGATGTATTCCTTCAAAAGCACTAATCACTGCAGGTCACCGTTTCGAAAACGCGAAGCATTCTGAAAACATGGGGATTAAAGCTGAGAACGTAACAGTTGATTTCTCTAAAGTTCAAGAATTCAAAGGCGGCGTTGTTAAAAAACTTACTGGCGGTGTTGAAGGCCTTCTTAAAGGTAACAAAGTAGACATCGTTCGTGGTGAAGCTTACTTCGTTGACAATGAAACAGTACGTGTAATGGATGAAAATTCTGCACAAACATACAAATTCAAAAACGCTATCTTAGCAACAGGTTCTCGTCCAATCGAGATCCCAGGATTCAAGTTCTCTAAACGCGTTCTTGACTCTACTGGTGCTTTAGCATTACAAGAAGTTCCGAAAAAATTAGTTGTAATCGGTGGCGGTTACATCGGTACTGAGCTTGGTACTGCATATGCTAACTTCGGTTCTGAAGTAACATTTGTTGAAGCTGGCGAAGACATCCTTTTAGGCTTCGAAAAACAAATGAGCTCACTTGTAAAACGTAACCTTAAGAAAAAAGGAAACGTTGAAATTCACACTAAAGCAATGGCTAAAGGTGTGGAAGAAACAGAAAACGGCGTAAAAGTTACGTTTGAAGTAAACGGCGAATCAAAAGTAGTTGAAGCTGATTACGTTCTAGTAACAGTTGGACGTCGTCCAAACACAGATGAGCTTGGTCTTGACCAAGTAGGCGTGAAAATGTCTGATCGCGGTGTGATCGAAATCGACAACCAATGCCGTACATCTGTAAGCAGCATCTATGCGATCGGGGACATCGTTCCTGGACCACCACTTGCTCATAAAGCATCTTACGAAGGTAAAATCGCTGCAGAAGCAATCGCTGGTGAAGCATCTGAAATCGACTACCTTGGAATTCCTGCTGTTGTATTCTCTGAGCCTGAACTTGCATCTGTTGGTTATACAGAAGCTCAAGCAAAAGAAGAAGGCGTTGCAGTTACAGCTGCTAAATTCCCATTCGCTGCTAACGGACGTGCACTTGCACTTGACGCTGCAGAAGGTTTCTTAAAAATTGTTACTCGCAAAGAAGATGGCGTTGTAATTGGTGCGCAAATCGCTGGTCCAAATGCTTCTGACGTAATCGCAGAGCTTGGTCTTGCAATCGAAGCTGGAATGACAGCTGAAGATATCGCATTAACAATTCATGCTCATCCAACTCTTGGAGAAGCGACAATGGAAGCTGCTGAAGTAGCACTAGGTAGCCCAATTCACATCGTAAAATAATGATTATTTTAGAGGACCTATCCTATGGATAGGTCCTTTTTTGTGTTAGCGAACCAATTTCTTTTACCGTTTCTTCTCAGTTTTCATTCTAAGAGCTTAGAATAGTAACTGAGGAATTAGGGTCAATTTTGGCATGAATCGCTCTCATTCCCTCGCTATCCAGCATTATAGGGGATATTAGCTGAAAAGAAACGTGATAAAAATGGTCAAGCTGCATAAGATAGAAAAAAGCGGCTACCGAAGAGTGGTGAGGGTATGAAAGGAATGAACCTATTATTACTGTGCATTCATTTAATACTATGGAGTGGATATTCCTTCGTTGAGTATCTGTCAAATCGAGATAAATTGTCATCGAAAGTCATTTTATTTGTTGTGTTTGGGTATGTGGCTTATTTAATTGCTGAGCGCTTAATTGAACGTAAACGAACCGCACTATTTGTTACGATCTTAATTTTGGGGAGTTTTTTCGGATGTCAAAAAATTTTATGGATGGTCTTTTAACAAAAAAGATGTGCCAACGATTAGTCGGCACATCTTTTTTTATTTATTATTTACTGGTCGTTTTTCACCTTTAAATGCCTTTATGAGCGAGAATACGGCGAGTATTAATACAATTGAGAACGGCAAGGCGGCTATGATGGAAGCCGTCTGCAAGGCCTCTAATCCTCCTGTTCGAAGAAGAACAATCGCTGTTAAGGCTTGGATGATACCCCAAACTAATTTTACTGTATTCGGCGGGTTCAATGATCCTCGTGTTGTTTGCATTCCGAGTACAAATGTAGCCGAATCGGCAGATGTAATAAAGAATGTTGCAATTAAGATGATCGCAATAACAGATAAAATCGTTCCCATCGGAAGCTGTTGAAGCACATAGAACAACGCAACTTCGGTTCCTTTATCACTCATTACTTCAAACACCGGGAGCTTTTCGAAGTAATCAAGGAAAATAGCGGATCCTCCGAACGTAGAGAACCAAAGTCCCCCTAAAATAGTTGGAACGGCTAATACACCAATTAAAAATTCTCGAATTGTACGTCCTCGAGAAATACGGGCAATAAATGTTCCAACGAATGGAGCCCAAGAAATCCACCATGCCCAATAGAAAATAGTCCAATCTTTAATCCATGTATTATCTTGATCAAATGGAGTTAGTCGGAAACTCATAGATGGCAGGTATTGAATATAACTACCGAGCGTTGTAACAAACAGATCCATAATAAAGTTGGTTTGGCTTGCAAATAGTACGACAAGCAGAAGAACAATCGCAATGATAACATTTAAGTTACTTAAGTACTTAATTCCTTTGTCTAGGCCACTTTTTGCTGACAGAAGAAACAGTAATGTTACGACAATGATAATAATAAGCTGTGTCGTAAAGTTATTTGTGATGGGTGAAATATAAGACAACCCACCGCTAATTTGAATAGCTCCCAGACCTAAAGACGTTGCTACACCGAAGATCGTTGCAAATACCGCAATAAAGTTAATGAAGGTTCCTAAACCACCATCAACACGATCACCAAGAAGCGGGCGTAAAATGTTACTAATTAATAGCGGTGCGCCTTTTCTAAATTGGAAATAAGCTAGTGCAAGGGCTAAAACGGAGTAAATGGCCCAAGGGTGTAATCCCCAGTGGAAAAATGAATAGCGCATGGCGGTACGCGCAGCATCAGCTGTGCCACCGTCCCCTGCTGGTGGTACGTGGAAATGACTAATCGGCTCCGAAGCTCCCCAGAATACTAAACCAATCCCCATTCCGGCACTAAAGAGCATAGCGAACCAGCTTATGTAACTGTATTCAGGTCTCTCATCATCTTTACCTAAACGAATGCTTCCGTAACGGGAAAAAATGAGGAATAAGACAAAAATAACAAAGATACTTCCTGCTAATAAATAATACCATCCAAATTTATCAACGATAAACGTTTGAATCGCATTTGTAACAGATCCTAAGCTTGCACTTCCTAAAGTTGCTTCAGGTAATGCCCCCCAAATAATGAATAGAACCGTTACAACAATTGAAATCCAAAATACTGAACTTACCTTCTTCATTCAAAATCTCCTTTCGACATGTTAACCTTATCTTAGCTTTTGTGAACGTTGAAAATTTATTCACAAATTCAGTCCAGACAAGACAGTTACCCATTTAAACATAAATCAAAACGTTTGTCGACCGTTCAATATGGAAAAAGAGCCAATAAGTCAATGACTTATTGGCTCTTTTGTCGGGAAAAACCAAAAAATTTTGATGCTAAATATGTAATGGCTAAAAGTAAAACAAAATGCCCCAAAGTCGAGAGTAGGAAAGGCGTCAGCTTGAATGTGATGCTTTCATTAAAGTAAGAGTGAAAAGCAACAGTTGCAGTCTGACCGTCTGGTACGGACGTCTCTGAAAAACTTTTTTCAACAAAGGGAAAAGGTGAGCCAAAATGAGCTGTCGTATGCACGGTTGGGTGTTGAACGTGAGCTTTAAAAATAAACGGTGTGCAATAGGTGTAAATCAAGCTGATCACGCCAAGAATTAGTAGGGTTTTTCCTTTCATTTGAACCTCCTGTAGAACAATCCACTGCAATCATAAGCGCTTATGATGCTCGCTATTTGTACGTATAAAGGTACATCTCATGTGTAGCAGATGTTAGTCGTATTTATTTTATCATGTTTTTAAGACAAGTTTGTACATTTTTCGCATAACGTTTGTCATGGCTGGCGATACTAAGAAGTAAATTTTTAGTGCTTTTTCTAAATGTACGCAGGCTTTTAGTTAGAAGAAAGCGAGGAGGGGAGCAGCACGTTGAAAACAAAATGGATCGGAATTGGTATCATGATATGCATCGTTACGTTTTTATCACTATATTGGATGGAGAAAAAAGACGAAAGTTCCGCAACGGTTCAAGAATTGCCTATCCAATACTTTAAAGAAGAGCCTTATATCCCGCTACAGTCAATGATCAATTATCTTCAAGGTTCCTTTCACTATGATAAAGTGAATCGTCAACTGACGATGCGCGTTGATCATAATTCGTATGAGCTTACGGAGAAGATTCCGGTTGTAGTTAAAAACGGAGTGTATATTCCCTTTCAACGAGATAATATTCTCTATCGAAATCGTCAAGTGTATGTGCCCATTGATTTTATGGAAACGGTATTAAATCGTGAAGTGACACTACGTGCTGATCATGCGGAAGTAATGCCAGCAACTGCGTCAACTTCTATTGACAGTATTCCAGCGAAAAAAGAGATGATCACGATAAATGAAGTCAAGAACAAGCTTTCAGAGCTTTCAACACCGATTCACGGAGCTCAGGCGGATACATATTCCTCTCATCTCCCTGGTGCGAGAAGGTGGTATCGAAATGATTTTCATGAAGGTCTTGATTGGTACGGCTATTCGTCTGGTATCACCATTTCAAAGAAAACACCGGTTTATGCAATGGGAAACGGTAAGGTAGTTCGAGTGGATCACGATTATAAAGGGTATGACTCAGAGATGCAACGTGAAGCTGACCTTGCGATTTGTCAGACGATTGGTCACACACCACAGTACATTTTGGATAAGCTACGTGGTCGACAGGTATGGATTCAATATGAGAACGGGGTACAAGCGCGATTTGCCCATTTAAGCACCGTATCGAATTCTCTTCAAGTAGGGGATGAGGTATCAAACAAAACGCTGATTGGACTCGTCGGCAATAGCGGCACGAGCGGTGAAGTAAAACAAGACCAATCAGAGACTCATCTACACGTGGATTTACTCGTTTACAATCGCTTGTTTTGGAAGGGACTAACGCAAGAACAAGTGAAAGAAGTCATTAAAACAGCGTTCAAATAGGTACAGATCTAGAAAGACATGATCCGGCCGTTAAATAATTGAAGCTGCCCTTTCAGCTTTTTGGCTAAAAACTTTGCCAACTCATTTGCCTTTCCTTTATCGCCATGCGTGGCCTTAGAAGGAAGGGCAATTTTTATGGCGGCTGTTTCATCGGTCACCGTAATGTCTAGCAGAATGGAATAGTATTGTGGAAGCGTTCCTTTTAAATAAAGAGATGATTCTGTTTCCATTACTTTATAGGGAAAACCGGTTTGTTCATATTCCCAGTTTAACTGCTGCCCCGTCTTTGTTAAAAGGGTTTCATAATAAGTCAGCCATGTTTTTAACTCTTCAAACGTAATGCTCTTTTGTGTGGATGTAGACGTTAAATGAATATAAGAAATATGTTCCACGTCCATTTCCTCCTTCATTCTGTACTTTTTCACTTGCTAGCGTGACAGATCTTGATGAGGTGTTTTCAGTCTATCACTGAGTAAAGAAGTGCATCAAATGTTTTACCAGAAACTTTATCATATTCCTCCTATTGATTGATTATGACTCTAAATAGGTTATATTATTATTTTAAATAAGTTATACTAATTGTGGTTGACAATTCAAAAGTGCCATAATATTATAATAACAAAGAAAATAAAAGCGTTTTCAAAAAGGGTAATCATGTTTAAATTATGAATGATAAAGGGGAGTTGGCCGTGGGAACAATTATTTGTCAGGGATGCAACTGTACGATTGATCATTTTGAAGATGAAAAGGTTACAACGCTATACGGACGATGTCAGGGATGCGAAGAAGGAATCGAAATTCCAGAATAATAGAATGAAAGAAGCGACCTGATGATAGGTCGCTTCTTTTTGTCTTAACGAATAGCTTTGTGCTCCTTGATAACACGAAGAGATTGCAACGTGAAATCTTCGGGTCCTTGAACGGGTAAGCCAGCTTCAAGGTTTTCTTGAATATAAGCCAAGTTATCTTCTGTAATAATTTCACCGGGAATAAAAATAGGAATGCCCGGTGGGTACACCATAACAAATTCCGCAATGATACGCCCTGCAGATTCTTCAATTGGAACAATTTCCGTCTCTGCATAAAATGCATCACGAGGAGTTAAAGCAAGTACAGGAATATCCGGAAGCATCACCGATACAGGAAGATGGTTATCAGATAAATGGCTGAACTCTTCAGAGAGAGAAGTGAGCGCTCGCACGAGTAATTCGATATCGCCTTCTTGGTCACCTGGTGTGACGATACATAAGATATTGTAGAGATCAGACATTTCTACTTCAATATTGTAATGCTCACGTAACCACTTCTCTACTTCATAGCCAGTGATACCAAGTTCGCGTACGGATACAATCAGCTTCGTTGGATCTAAATCGAAGGTCGCTTCCGTACCAAGAATTTCAGTTCCGACACAGTGAAGATGATGAATCTCATTAATCTGTTTTCGTGCTTCTTCTGCCAAGCGAATGGCTCTTTCTGCTAGTGCATGTCCTTCTGTTGCCAAGCGCTTTCTTGCAACGTCTAGTGATGCGAGCAGCAAATAAGAAGTTGACGTCGTGGTAAGCATGCTCAAAATACTTTGAATGCGAGACGGAGAAACAAGGCCTTCTCGGACATTTAAGATCGAGCTTTGTGTCATTGACCCGCCCAGCTTGTGCACGCTTGTTGCGGCCATATCTGCACCAGCCTGCATCGCAGAAAGGGGCAGTTTATCATGAAAATGAATATGAACGCCGTGTGCTTCATCGACAAGAACGGGAACGTGATAAGAATGAGCCACTTCCACAATTTTTTGTAAATCACCGGCAATGCCAAAGTAAGTAGGGTTAATGACTAATACCCCTTTAGCATCTGGATGCTGCAGTAATGCTCTTTGAACGGCTTCAGGCGTCATCCCGTGTGAGATTCCTAGGTTCGGGTCGACTTCTGGATGAATGAACACAGGTGTAGCTCCTGAAAATACGATGGCACTCATAACAGATTTATGCACGTTGCGTGGAACGATAATTTTATCTCCAGGGCCACATACTGACATGACCATGGTCATAATCGCACCGCTCGTCCCTTGAACAGAGAAGAATGTATGATCAGCACCGAATGCCTCAGCAGCTAAATCTTGGGCTTGTTTAATAATGCCCTTTGGCTGATGAAGATCATCGAGTGGTTGAATATTAATTAAATCGATCGATAATGCATTTTCACCAATAAATTCTCGAAATGTTGGATCCATCCCAGCTCCCTTTTTATGACCAGGAATATGGAATTGTGTAGGATTTTTTTTCGCGTGTTCTACAATGCCGGAAAATAACGGCGTATCAAATTGAGAAGACAACTTTGCTATCCACCTCTTTACATCAAAATAATTCCGCTTTTAACGGTTGACTTTTATGCCCGTTTTATCGTATTTTTATACGTTTTTTATTGAAAGGAAAGTCATAAAACAAATGAATTATAGCACTTATTCCCTTGATTGCATAGCTAAATTTTTAATGGGCAAAATGTGACATTCATTCAGTTGAAGAAACGAGAAGAAACGCACGAAATGGTGGAAGGAAAGCCGAGTAGAATGAACAATCAAAGGAGGTTTTTTTTAGGAAAAGGAGAACCTAATAAAATGAGGTGATGATATGAAGTGGGAAACAAAAATTACGAGTTTGCTAGGAATTGATTATCCAATTATTCAAGGGGGGCTAGCTTATTTAGCTTATTCCGATCTTGCTGCAGCTGTTTCAAATGCCGGAGGACTAGGACAAATTACAGCGATGTCTCTTGAGACACCAGATGACCTCCGTAAGGAAATTCAAGCTGTAAAGAAAAAAACGGATAAACCATTTGGTGTAAACTTCGCAATTGGACAGCACGGTCGTCCTTTTCAACATATGTTAGAGGTAGCGATTGAAGAAGAAGTTCCCGTTGTGACGATGACAGGGGGAAATCCAGCACCGATCTTTGAACAAATGAAGGGAACGGTTAGTAAGAAGCTCGTACTTGTCGCGGCGAGAAGACAGGCTGAAAAGGCGGAAGAGCTTGGAGCTGATGCGGTGATGGTAGTCGGACAAGAAGGCGGTGGACACCTAGGTCGCCAAGATACGAGTACGTTTGTATTGATTCCTCAAGTAGTTGACGCTGTTTCAATTCCTGTAATCGCCTCAGGAGGCATCGGAGACGGAAGAGGACTAATGGCAGCATTAAGCCTTGGAGCAGAAGGAATTGAGATGGGAACGCGTTTTATTGCAACAAAAGAATGTGTACATGCGCATGATTTGTATAAGCAGGCTCTTGTCAATGGTCAAGAATATGATACAGTAGTGATTAAGCGCTCGCTTGGTGCCCCTGCGAGAGCCGTATCCAACGAATGGACGGATCGCATTTTAGCTTTAGAGGCAGAAAAATCGACTTACGAGCAGTTAAAAGAGTACATAAGTGGTGAAGCTAATAAACGATACATCTATGACGGCCAGCAGAAGGAAGGGTTCGCCTGGGCCGGTCAAGTAATGGGATTAATAAAGGATGTACCAAGCGTTGAGGAATTGTTTCAGCGGATGATGAAAGAAGCCGAGCAGATTCGTGTGCGCTGGAATTAGTTGAGAGACGGAGTGAGATTATATGGAGTATCAATATCCGATAGCGATTGATTGGGCAACAGAAGAAATTATTGATGCTGTACAGTTTTTTGAAGCGGTAGAACGAGCTTATGAAAAGGGAATGGATCGCGATGAGCTGATGAGCTTATACCGACGATTTAAAGAAATTGTTCCGAGTAAATCTGAAGAGAAGAAAATTGATAAAGAATTTGAAGAAGAAAGTGGATACTCTACGTATCGCGTCATAAAAAAAGCAAAAGATGCGGCAAGTGGAGACTTTATTAAAATGAAATAATGGGTATGAACAACAGGCGCCTTCATAATTGAAGGCGCCTGTTGTTGATTGTTATGAAAGAACCTTCGTTTTTGCAAGGTCATACAAAGGCTGAAGCGTTTTAAAGCTATTATCTATAAGTGCAAGCCACTCCTCGCCGCTCATTGACACGGCATCTTCTGCAGAAATGGTTCGACCACATAAAATTTCCGCTTTTTTCACCGTACCCAAACGCTCGAAAAGCGTTTTAAGATCGTGATCCGTCATTTGGCTCATCGGCAATACCTCAGGCTTCGTATGATCTTTGGACCACACAAAAGTCTCAGGAATTTGCTGTGTAATGTTGTTTAAATGCGCAAGAAGCGTTTTGGAATACTCACCTTTAATAGGTGCTTCATAAATCACAGCAAACCAAATAAAAACATGCGATTCCCAAAGTCCGATTTGAAAGTGTGGCATCATTTTATACCCACGCTTATTTGGCGCAAACGCTACCCACGTATCTTTTGGGGGATTAATGGTGCGACGTGCGTGCTTGGCTACGTGGTAAAACATTTCGTCTCCTACCATTGATGAGAGTGTTGGCGCAAAGTGTTGACCAAGCTCTTCAAGCTTTGGACGTATGTGCGTCTTTAAAGCATCCATTCGCTCATCTAATCCATCTACTGTAAATACATTAAAATCGTCTTGTGTAAACCCGTTGAACGTCATATATACCTCCAGTTGTGTATCAAACATTGGTTTGATTTTATCATAGAGACGATGTCTTTCTCATGTTTTTTGATCTGACCCTCAGAGCTTGTCACAATTCGTCTATTAATTTTTCTATAGGTAATCACACAATTTAGTTACAGGATTTTTGGTTTCGTCATACACTAGTAGAAACAAAATATCTGAAAATTTAGTTTATTAAAGACAAGGTGAAAACAATGAGAATTTATGGAAGGAGTGTATGGAAATGAAGCAAGTGGTGAATATGTATAAAAAAGGGGACGGAAATCGACGACTTGCGGTGCTTCGATTGGAGCTCGATTATGAACTTGCAACGCTCTATGATGCTATGGTTGAAAATAATGAAGACAAAAAACGAGAAACGAAACAAAAACTGGAAAGAATTCGCCAAGAATGGATGAGGCTTCAGAATGCATGACTGTTTGAAAAAAGCGAACCTTTCCACCAAAGGGTTCGCTTTTTTGTGTGAACGCGTTTACTTGATTTCTTGTTCCATTTTTCTATACACTACAAATAGGTATATTCTTATCCTTTGAGGAGGCTTTACAACCATGCTGTCAAATTTAGAAACGATCTATACATACGCAGAAAAATGGGTGAGAGAAGCAGGAGAATTAATTAAACAATCATTTAGCAAAGAGCTTCTAATTCAAACAAAGTCAAATCCAAATGATTTGGTTACTAATATGGATAAAGAAGTGGAGCAATATTTTATTAAGCATATTCGTGAAACGTTTCCAGAGCATCATATTCTTGGTGAAGAGGGGTACGGTGAAAAATTAGAGTCTACTGACGGAACGATTTGGATCATTGATCCGATTGATGGAACGATGAATTTTGTTCATCAGCAGCGCAACTTTGCGATTTCCGTGGGTATTTATGTCGATGGAGTAGGAGAAATCGGTTTTATTTATGATGTCATTCACGATGAGTTGTACCATGCGCGTAGAGGGCAAGGCGCCTACATGAACGATATTGAGCTTCCAAAGCTTGAGCCTGTTTCAGTAAAAGAAGCGATTCTTGCTTTAAATGCAACATGGGTAACAAAAAACTTCCGTATTGACCCTAGCGTGCTATCACCGCTTGTCACAGCGGTACGTGGAACACGCTCATACGGCACAGCGGCCATTGAACTTGCTTACGTTGCTGCAGGGAGATTGGATGCTTACATCACTCCTCGATTAGCTCCTTGGGACTTTGCAGCTGGCCTCATTTTAATTAATGAAGTAGGCGGGGTAGCAACTAATTTTGAAGGAACAGAAGTCGATTTATTAAAGCAAAATAGCATCTTTGTTGGGAAGCCAGAACTGCATAAAGAAATTTTAGAGAACTATTTTAAGAAAGCTTCACGGTAATGCTTGCTTCAAAACTTCTTCAAAGGCAACACCTGCCTTTCTTTCAGAAAGTTGTGTCAGAAAGCCCAGAGTGGCAAAGCGAAGAGTGTAATGAAGATCAGTTAGAGGGATATTTGAAGAGGTATGAGATGCTTGCAGGAGAATGGTGCATATGGTTCGACGATCGAGAGCCAATTGGCATCACGTTTGGCGTCGAATGGGTTCCTTCTAATGAAAAAGCATGGATTGGAACGATCTTAATTGCTGAAAGTAAACGAAGGCAAGGATACGGACAGGCCATTATAGGTGAGATGGTGAAAAATTTTACAAACGAGCAGCATGATGTTTTGTTTGCGGGCGTGCCGATTGAAAAATTATCGTGGATCCACTTCTTATCTTCGTGCGGATTTGAACAATTTAAGGTGGAAGAGGATGAAACCAAAAAAACATTTATGATAATGGTTCATCCCCTATAAAAAAAGTCCTCTGCATGAGGACTTTTTTTGACGGCTATTAGAGTTGGCCACGTTCGCGCAGCTGTTTTTTCTTTGTAAATCCTAACCCCATAATAATAATGAGTGCCACAATGGCTAATAGTATACCTAGAATACTTTGTTCACCAATGAAGACGCCAATGGCCATAATTGAAATTGTTGCAAGTACAGCGTAGAACATAAAAATCCATTTTATTTTTTTCATGATGTGATCCTCCCATTGTCCCTTTTAATTATTAGTTTACATAAATTATTCGAATAATTCCATCCTTATATTCATTGTGGTATAATGTTTTAGTTATTATAAATTTAGGAGTGAAAAGCTTGAATATTCGTCACGATTTGCGAAACATCGCGATTATTGCCCACGTAGACCATGGGAAAACAACTTTAGTAGATAAATTATTACACCAATCTGGGACTTTCCGTTCAAATGAACATGTCGAAGAGCGCGCAATGGACTCAAACGACCTTGAGCGCGAGCGCGGCATTACCATTTTAGCGAAAAATACAGCAATTAACTACAAGGATACGCGCATCAATATCATGGATACACCAGGACATGCGGACTTCGGTGGAGAAGTAGAACGTATCATGAAAATGGTTGATGGTGTGTTACTTGTTGTCGATGCATATGAAGGTTGTATGCCACAAACACGCTTCGTATTGAAAAAAGCACTTGAGCAAAACTTAACGCCAATTGTTGTTGTAAACAAAATTGACCGTGACTTTGCTCGTCCTGCTGAAGTAGTAGACGAAGTAATCGATTTATTTATTGAATTAGGTGCAACAGAAGAACAACTTGAATTCCCTGTTGTGTATGCATCAGCAATTAACGGAACAGCTAGTCATACAGCTGAAAAGCAAGATGACAACATGGAAGCATTATTCGAATCCATCATTGAGCACATTCCAGCTCCTGTTGACAACAGCGAAGAACCGTTACAATTCCAAGTAGCAATGCTTGACTACAATGACTATGTAGGACGTATCGGGATCGGCCGTGTATTCCGCGGAACGATGAAGGTAGGCCAACAAGTAGCACTAATGAAGTTAGACGGAACGGTTAAACAATTCCGTGTAACGAAAATGTTTGGTTTCTTAGGATTAAAGCGTGTTGAAATCCAAGAAGCAAAAGCTGGAGACTTGATTGCTGTTTCTGGAATGGAAGATATCAACGTAGGGGAAACAGTATGTCCGACAGAACATCAGGATGCACTACCAATCTTACGTATCGATGAGCCAACGCTTCAAATGACGTTCCTTGTGAACAACAGCCCATTCGCAGGACGCGAAGGTAAGTTTGTAACGGCTCGTAAAATTGAAGAGCGCTTAATGTCAGAGCTTGAAACAGATGTAAGTTTACGCGTTGAGCCAACGGATTCACCAGATGCTTGGGTAATCTCAGGACGTGGTGAACTTCACCTTTCAATCTTAATTGAGAACATGCGCCGTGAAGGGTATGAGCTTCAAGTATCAAAACCAGAAGTTATCGTTCGTTTAATTGATGGTGTTCGCAGTGAACCTGTAGAGCGCGTTCAAATCGACGTACCTGAAGAGCACACAGGTTCAATTATGGAATCAATGGGAGCTCGTAAAGGTGAAATGGTTGATATGATCAACAACGGAAATGGACAAGTTCGTTTAACATTTATGGTTCCAGCTCGTGGACTAATTGGTTATACAACTGAGTTCTTATCATTAACACGTGGATTTGGTATCATCAACCATTCATTTGATAGCTACCAACCAATGCAATCTGGTCAAGTAGGCGGACGCCGTCAAGGTGTACTTGTTTCAATGGAAACAGGAAAATCATCTACGTACGGAATCACAGGTATCGAAGATCGTGGTACAGTGTTCGTAGAGCCTGGTACAGAAGTATACCAAGGGATGATCGTAGGGGAGCATAACCGCGACAATGACCTAGTTGTTAACATCTGTAAAATGAAGCAAGCGACTAACGTACGTTCTGCTACAAAAGATCAAACAACAAGCATGAAAAAACCACGTATCATGTCTTTAGAGCAATCATTAGAATATCTAAACGACGATGAGTACTGTGAAATCACACCTGAATCAATTCGTCTTCGTAAAAAAATTCTTGATAAGAATGAACGCGAAAAAATGGCGAAAAAGAAAAAGTTTGCTGAATAAAACTAACGTCTAGATAACAAGGGGGAGCTTTGGATGAAAGTTCAAGAGCATTTATCCTTTTTTGCAGCGTTATTTAGAATCGATGAACAACCAGTTCTAGGTATGAAACTCCTTTACATCACGATATTGATTCTTTCAATCGTTGTATATAAGTTAGGGTTTGCGAAGCGACTGCCGCTTCTGAAATCAGCGGTCATTTACTTGTTTTTGGCAATTGGTTGTAGTGTGCTCACATTTTTTGGCGCATTTTTACCAATTGCAGAAGGATTAGTAGTTGCGGCTCTCGTACTTATTATTTATAAAGTTCGTTTGCATCAGTCGAAAAAGCATGAGGCAAATCAGAATATATAAAAAGGGGTTGCAGCATTGAAATCAATTCAGGATGCTTTGTATAACTGGTTAACGATTAAAAAGGTAGCCGATGCAAGACCGGATGATTATGCAGCTCAAGAAACTTTCACATTGTTCGATCACATGTTAAAAGATGATCATCATGTAGAAAACGTGACGATTATCGAACATGAAGAAATGTACGAAGTGATCTACTCTCGTCAGCAGGAAGAAAAGAAAACTCGTTTTCCCAAAGAACTTGTTGATGCTATGTATGATCATATTAAAAGGGAGCCTGAAAAATTTAAAAGCTACCCTTTAGAAGAAAAGAGATAAGGCATTTGCCTTATCTCTTTTTTACATACTCATCTAAGCGTTGTGGACGGCTTCAATCACCTGTTTGTCAAGTTTTGCTGCGGCTACAGGGTCATACGTTTTTTCATAATTAGGCTCTATCGAAATTTTAGAGCCATAAAACATTACATCACGAACTTCTTTCACCGTAAGCTCAATTAGGGCAAGCTTTAGAGGAACATTCGCTAGGCGCTCCTGAAGCAGTACGGCATGGCCAGAAATGGAGTAGCATGATTCATTAGCGATAATATTAATGACAGCGTCAGGCTGTTTTTGAATGTTCTTTACGATGCGAGACCGGTTATCAACGGCAAAGCGAATGTGAGTATGATCAGTTGCTGTAACCCAGGAAATAGCGCTGACGTTCGGCGCAGATGTTTCAAAATCAATGGTAGATAATGTGACAAAGTGCTGCTGCTGTAGGCTATCAAATAGTGGCTGAATTAAAGTTGGTTCAACTTGATTCGACACGTTCATTCCTCCCTTATTGGTGTACTTCTTATCTTACCTCTTTTAACAGATGCTGAAAATATATGGTGATCATTTGCTCCAATCTTTTTTATAAAATGATCATGTTCTATTGGTTGTAAACGATGAATGTGTAAGAAATTGCTTCTTTTTCTTTCGTAAGGTTCTTCTATCGTATACAATATCTTTATAAAGATTGAGGTGACAGTATGAGAGTAAAATGTGTAATTTGCGATAAAATTGAAAGCATTCATGATGAAACGCTTCAAGCAAAGCGTTTACGTAACCGTCCCATTCATACGTATATGTGCCAAAGCTGCCATGATCGTATTGAAGACAAAACAAAGGCTCGTATTGCGACAGGGAAGTTTAGTCTATACGCATCAAAGGTAACGAAGGAGGACTGGTAGACGTTGAATAGAGGGGCATGGTCAGGGGCAATAGCAGGTCTTGTATTAGGTCTCTTTTTAAAAATGATTCAATTCATTACAGGAGAAAAAGTATATACTCTATTACTTAACGTAGACTTCATTCCTGTAATCGGAAAAGTTGATTGGCCTGAAGTAGTTGAATTTTTGTTTCATTTGATTATTGCGGTAATCATTGGCATTGTATTCGGTGGTTTGCTTCAATTTAAAAAATGGGAGACGCGGCTCATACAATTACTGATTGCTGCTTGTTTGACAATTCCGACCATCTTTCTCTATTTTCCGCTAACACTGCTAGCACATCAGGCTACACCAGGGGTGTGGAATGGTTGGGCCCTGTTTTATTGGACCATTGGCCACGCACTCTTTATGGTGGTTCTTCTCGTTACGTATCGTTTGCTGACACGTAAAAAAGCTTCGTCCGGTTAATCGGACGAAGCTTTTTTTATTCTTTGTTCTCTTGGATTTTGTGATTAGATTGTTTCATTTGATTATCGTTGAGCTCTTTTTGCTGTTTAGGGGAGAGCTTGTTATCATTTGTGCCTGTTCCTTCTGGATTTTTTCTGATCTGCTGTGAAATCTCTGGCATTACGCGGTTTACCATCGCAGCGAGCTCGTCAAGAAACCCTGTAACCGGATGACCTTGACGAATTTGTCTAGCAATCGATTTTAAGCGCGTGTATGTGTCAGGATCTGCTAGTACGACAGCATGTGCACCGTAAGGATCATTTTTTAATCCTTCCGCGACCGTGTATTTAGTTGATGCTACTTCAGAACGGTCTAAATTATTGTCCACATCAATGCCGACAAGCGCATATTTTCCAACAATAACTGCCGTGGCATCGTTGACCCCAGGCACGTCTTCTGAGAGCGTGACAAGATGTCTTGCGATCTCCCTCGCTGATTTATGCTGCATTTGATCAGGCGCTGAATTTTTTACGTTGATGGTACGGTTCGGATCGTTTAAATTTTGCTCAGCCTCATTATTGTTTCCCATCGCACAGCCGACAAGTGGGAGACATAGAAAAAGGCTAGTAAGAATCCATATCTTTTTCATGATAGACACTCCTAACTAGATTCATCGTTTTTTGTAGTATGTTTGTATTTATTGTTCAATAGTTCTTCTATCTTTATGCACCGCTTCATATATTTAAAGCAAATAGGACGTCCACCTCTCATTGCTAGCACACGGCGCGGCTTTGGAAAGGGAAGTTTTGGACGTAAACATGAACTCCTTTGAAGGAAAACATTTGGAGCAGGAGGAGAAGGTTTGGATAAAATCTATGTACTGGATACAAACGTGTTATTACAAGACCCACACTCAATTTTTTCCTTTGAGAAAAATGAAGTCGTAATACCTGCAGTCGTACTTGAAGAAGTGGATTCGAAAAAGCGAAATATGGATGAGATTGGGAGAAACGCCAGACAAGTGTCCAAGCTAATTGATGGGCTCAGGCAGTCGGGGAAGTTGCATGAGCGAGTACCGCTCGAAAATGGCGGGTATTTGCGCATTGAGCTCAATCATCGTTCTTTTCATGAGCTACAAGAAATCTTTATTGAAAAAACGAATGACAACCGCATTTTAGCGGTAGCAAAAAATCTTTCATTAGAGGAAGAAACAAAAGAGGATGGCAGAGAAGTCATTCTAGTAAGTAAGGATGTGCTCGTGCGAGTAAAGGCAGACGCGATTGGTCTTTTAGCAGAAGACTTTTTAAGTGATCGTGTCGTGGACTTTAATAGCATCTATACAGGTTATTTGGAAGTGTATATATCCGTTGACTTATTAAATCAGTTCTATGAAAAAGGAGAGCTTCCTCTTCTCAGTATTGCTAATCATCCTTTTTATCCACATCAATTTCTCGTTTTAAAAGATGCTTTTGGAGGCTCTGGATCAGCCATTGGTATTGTTGATCCAAGTACCCAAAAAGTACGAAAACTAGTGTTTGACAATGATCACATTTGGGGAATTAAGCCGCGAAACGTTCAGCAAATTATGGCGTTTGAATTGCTGCTTCGAAATGATATCCAGCTTGTGACGATGATTGGAAAAGCAGGTACTGGAAAGACGCTGTTAGCTCTAGCAGCTGGATTAATGCAGACAGAAGATTTAGGGTTGTTTAAGAAGCTTCTTGTTGCACGGCCTATTGTTCCTGTCGGAAAGGATATTGGGTTTTTGCCAGGTGAAAAAGAAGAAAAGCTTCGACCGTGGATGCAACCGGTTTATGATAACTTGGAGTATCTATTTAATACGAAAAAGCCCGGGGAGCTTGATGCAATCTTAGCAGGAATGGGTTCAATTGAAGTAGAAGCTCTAACGTATATAAGAGGAAGAAGCATTCCAGATCAGTTTATCATTATTGATGAGGCGCAAAATTTAACAAAACATGAAGTGAAGACCATTCTTACCCGTGTGGGAGAGCGAAGCAAAATTATTTTAATGGGTGATCCTGCTCAAATTGACCATCCTTATCTTGACGAATATAATAATGGGTTGACGTACGTTGTAGAAAAATTTAAGGATCAAAAGATTGCTGGTCACACGAGACTAGTTAAAGGTGAGCGCTCAGGACTTGCTCAGCTTGCGGCAGATCTTCTTTAAAAAATTCCCGTCTCACGGTGATGAGGCGGGAATTTGTTCGTTATTGCACCACGAATTTACGCACGTGCTTGATAGGGTTTTGTTCGTTGGAACCGTCTTCATAATAGACGTGAATTGGACCGTCTTCAAAAAGTGGCTTGCCATCTTTTGAAAATCCAAGGATCAGCGTATAGGCTTGTTCTAACGGAATCGTAATTTGATCGCTTTCTGTTACAATCGTAACCGTAGAAGCTTCTTTAAGCGGCTCTGCATTTTTTAAAAAGTCGCGAAATGAAATGCCAAATGTGCCTGTTAATACTTCCTGTTTCTTGAATTTTCGTTCAGTTTTTAAAGTGGGAGGAAATACTGCGCCTTCTTGAATTTCACGATCCCAATGAGCAGAAACAGATTTTGTATATTCTGCTATCTCATCCTTTTGTACTGGTTTTTCTTGAAAATACGTTGTTAAGTCAACTTTACGATCATCAAAAATCCAGACGCCTGCATCAAGCGTAATTGCATATTGAACATTTCCTTCAATTGACATAATTGTATTCACTGTTGTCATCCATCCTTTTTTACCACAGTTAGTAATGTTGCCCTGCTTTTAAGTATAACGCTATTGGATAGACCTGTCATCCGTAGACAAAAACGAAGAGATAAAAAACGTGAGCAAATAGGAAGGGAGTTTCCTCTTAATTCTTGCTTTTTTTCGTGTTTAACGATATGATTTATTAATAGTATTGGCAAATCGCTCGTGAACGGAGGGATTGATTTTGACGCCTGAAATAGTCGTAGATCATCGTGAAAAGGCACATGCTTTACTAAATGCTGATGCAGAAAAAATCTTGAGATTAATTCGAGTTCAAATGGATAATTTAACCATGCCTCAGTGTCCGCTATACGAAGAAGTATTGGATACGCAAATGTTCGGATTATCAAGAGAAATTGATTTTGCAGTCCGTCTTGGTCTAATTGAGGAGCAGTTTGGCAAAAACCTGCTAAATCGGTTAGAAAAAGAGCTATCAGCACTTCATGAAGCATTTACAAAAAAATAAACGTGCACACTGCATGTAGAAACTCAAACTATTGACGTGATAGTTTGAGTTTTTTATTACATAATGTTCAAAAGTGAGCGTGCATTTTCTGAAAGCCGCACTGGAAGAATGTTTCTTTAGATAAATAAAAAGTTTTAGGTGCCTTATTGTCAGAAAATATAGTACAATAAAGTCAATATTTTTACATACCTTCAACAAAAATAAGATGAGGGAAGATGATGAATGTTAAAAAGAATGTTTCGTCATTATGACTATACGCTTTTGATTGCAGTTGTCGCGCTTTGTATTATAGGGCTTGTGATGATTTATAGCTCTAGTATGATTACTGCCGTTACTAGATATAAACGGGAAAGTGATTTCTTCTTTAACCGTCAAGCGGTATGGCTTATTATTGCTAGCTTCTTTTTACTAGTAACGATGATCTTTCCATATAAAGCCTATGCAAAGCTTATTCCACCTATCGTTCTTGGAACAGCCGGTTTACTTATTTTACTTCGATTTATTGGACATACGGCAGGAAACGCAAAAAGCTGGTTAGGCATTGGTGGCATGGGGATACAGCCTGCAGAGTTTGCGAAAATTGTGGTCATCATGTATCTTTCCACTATACTAGGACGGCGGCAACAAAATATCAATAATCTAAAAAAAGCTTTCTTTCCACCGCTACTATTGACGATTGTGGTTTGTGGACTCGTCGCTGCACAACCAGACCTTGGTACAGCATCAATTATTGGGTTAGTAAGTATCGTGATTATGGCATCTTCAGGCATTAATCGAAAAACGTTCGTTAAGCTATCTGTTTTAGCCCTCATCATGGTGGCGATTGCTACGCCGATTGTTATGATGAAAGGACTTATTACAGATGAGCAGGTTTCTCGATTTACAGGAGCTGCCGATCCGTTTAAGCTTGAAAAAACAGATGGCTATCAGCTCGTAAATTCTTATTTAGCCATTGGTTCAGGAGGATTAGGAGGACGTGGATTAGGGGAAAGTATTCAAAAATATGGGTATTTACCAGAATCCCACACGGATTTTATTATGGCGGTCATTGCAGAAGAACTTGGCTTTTTTGGTGTAGCTATTGTATTATTCTTATTAGCCTTTATTGTGCTAAAGAGTTTACTTTTAGCGAGGCGATGTACAGACCCGGTTGGTAGCCTGTTTTGTATAGGTGTTGCCACGATGATTACCGTTCAAACAAGCATCAATCTGGGTGGACTTACAGGCTTAATTCCAATCACCGGAGTACCTCTTCCATTTATTAGCTATGGTGGTTCTTCACTTATTGTACTGATTATTGCCATGGGAATTATCTTGAATATCTCCATGTTTGTCAGGCATCAAGAATGGAAGCAAAGGGAAGAGGGCTCGTCAGTGGACAAGCCTGCTCCATTTTCATTAAATACAAATGCGTAGGAAAAACAGAGTAAGCGATTTTACATGGCTTACTCTGATTTCATAAATACCCTAGTTATGTGTTATGTTTATGCATCTTAGACGGATAAACGTAACGAGGAATTCAAGGGAGAATAATAAATAGAGTTATGATGTAGAAGTTAGAAAGGAGAGAAGAGTGTGAGTCGTGTAACGAAAAAGATAAAAAAAGTGTTAGTAGCAAACAGAGGTGAAATTGCGATACGGGTATTTCGTGCTTGTAATGAGTTAAATATCCGAACAGTTGCGATTTATTCAAAAGAGGATTCGGGTTCCTATCATCGCTACAAAGCAGATGAGGCCTATCTTGTAGGGGAAGGCAAAAAGCCGATCGATGCGTACCTTGATATTGAAGGAATTATTGAGATTGCTAAATCACATGGCGTGGATGCCATTCACCCGGGATACGGTTTTTTATCTGAAAACATTAAATTCGCTACTCGCTGTGAAGAAGAAGGAATCGTATTCATTGGTCCTAATTCTAAACATCTGAACATGTTCGGGGATAAGGTAAAAGCACGCTATCAAGCAGTTGAAGCAGGCATTCCGGTTATTCCTGGAACAGATGGTCCAATCTCTTCTCTGAAAGAAGCGGAAGAATTCGGAACACAGCACGGATATCCACTTATGATTAAGGCTGCTTTAGGAGGCGGTGGACGAGGTATGCGTATCGTCCGCAATGAAGCAGGTTTAAAAGAATCGTACGAGCGTGCGAAATCAGAAGCGAAGGCTGCGTTTGGTAGCGACGAAGTATATGTAGAAAAATTTGTTGAGAATCCAAAACATATTGAAGTGCAGATCTTAGGGGATCACTCAGGGAATATTGTTCATTTGTACGAGCGCGATTGTTCCGTTCAGCGTCGACATCAAAAAGTGGTGGAGGTTGCACCGAGCTTGTCTCTTTCTGAAGAGCTTCGTGACCAAATTTGTGAAGCCGCTGTAAAATTGATGGAAAATGTACAGTACATAAATGCTGGAACAGTAGAATTCTTAGTGGCGAACGATGAATTTTATTTCATTGAAGTAAATCCACGTGTTCAAGTTGAGCATACGATTACGGAAATGATTACAGGAATTGATATTGTACAATCACAAATTTTAATCGCAGACGGCTATGATTTAAATAGTCCTGTAGTGGGCGTTCCAGCGCAAGAAGAAATTCGTACAAATGGGTATGCCATTCAATCTCGTGTGACGACAGAAGATCCATTAAATAACTTCATGCCAGATACAGGGAAAATCATGGCTTATCGCTCTGGTGGTGGATTCGGTGTTCGACTTGATACGGGAAACAGCTTCCAAGGAGCTGTCATTACGCCTTACTATGATTCACTGCTTGTAAAAGTAACGACATGGGCGCTTACGTTTGATCAAGCTGCAGCGAAAATGGTCCGAAATCTTCGCGAGTTTCGTATTCGTGGAATTAAAACCAACATTCCGTTTTTAGAAAACGTGGTCAAACACGAAGACTTTTTAACAGGAAGCTACAATACATCGTTTATTGATACAACACCAGAGCTTTTCGTATTCCCAAAACGTAAGGACCGTGGAACGAAAATGCTGACGTACATTGCGAACGTAACGGTTAACGGTTTCCCAGGTGTTGAAGGCAAGAAAAAACCTGATCATGGGAATGTTCGTATTCCAGATCTTCCTCCTTTAACAGAGCCATTAAAAGGGACGAAGCAAATTTTAGATGAGCAAGGTCCTGAAGGGCTTGTGAAATGGGTGAAGGAACAAAAAGAAGTACTCCTAACGGATACAACGTTCCGTGATGCCCATCAGTCGCTTTTAGCTACGCGTGTCAGAACAAATGATTTAAAGCAAATTGCGAAGCCGACAGCGCAGCTATTACCAAACCTGTTCTCGATGGAAATGTGGGGAGGCGCAACATTTGATGTATCCTATCGTTTCTTAAAAGAAGATCCGTGGGATCGTTTACTGAAGCTTCGTGAAGAAGCGCCAAACGTTCTTTTCCAAATGTTACTGCGTGCTTCAAATGCTGTAGGGTATAAAAATTATCCAGATAACGTTATTAAAGAATTTGTAGAGAAATCATCTCAAGCAGGGATTGATGTATTCCGAATCTTTGATAGCTTGAACTGGGTTCCTGGAATGACGCTTGCTATTGATTCTGTACGTAAGAACAATAAAATCGCAGAGGCAGCGATTTGCTATACGGGTGATATTTTAGATCCAACGCGACGTAAATACGATCTCGATTATTACAAAACGATGGCTAAAGAGCTAGAAGCATCAGGAGCGCATATTTTAGGGATTAAAGATATGGCAGGTCTATTAAAGCCTCAGGCTGCGTATGACCTTGTATCATCCCTAAAAGAAACGGTAGATATTCCAATTCATCTGCACACACACGATACGAGCGGAAACGGTCTGTACACGTACGCCAAAGCTATTGAAGCGGGAGTCGATATCGTAGACGTTGCAGCAAGCTCCATGGCAGGTCTTACGTCTCAGCCAAGTGCAAACTCTCTGTACTATGCGCTTGAAGGCACAGATCGCAAGCCTAACTTAAATATTGCAGGATTAGAGCAACTATCTCATTATTGGGAAGATGTTCGTAAGTATTACAAAGACTTTGAAAGTGGCATGAATGCTCCACATACGGAAGTGTATGTACATGAAATGCCTGGTGGACAGTATAGTAACCTTCAGCAGCAAGCGAAAGCGGTCGGTCTAGGAGATCGTTGGGATGAAGTGAAAGAAATGTATTCACGTGTAAACCAAATGTTTGGCGACCTAGTAAAAGTAACGCCATCGTCAAAAGTAGTAGGCGATATGGCGCTTTACATGGTTCAAAACAACTTAACAGAAGATGATATTTATGAGCGTGGCGAAACGCTTGATTTCCCAGATTCTGTTGTCGAGTTGTTTGAGGGCTATTTAGGACAGCCACACGGCGGGTTCCCAAAAGAACTGCAGCGTATTATTTTAAAAGGTAAAAAGCCTGTAACGGATCGTCCGGGCGAACTGTTAGAGCCGGTTGATTTCAAAGAAATTCGTGACACGTTATTCCACTCATTAAATCGTGCGGTCACAAGCTTTGACGTCATTGCTTATGCTCTCTATCCAAAAGTATTTATGGAGTACAGCAAAGCAGTGGAGCAGTACGGTGACATCTCTGTACTTGATACACCGACGTTCCTTCATGGTATGCGTTTAGGTGAAGAGGTAGAGATTGAGATTGAACAAGGAAAAACGTTGATTGTGAAGCTTGTCTCAATCGGAGAGCCGCAGTCAAACGGTACACGAGTTGTTTACTTTGAATTGAACGGTCAGCCACGTGAAGTAGTGATCAAAGATGAAAGCATCAAGGCAACAGTTGCAACAAAAGCGAAAATTGATCCAAGTAATCCTAGTCATATCGGGGCAACTATGCCTGGTACCGTCATTAAATTACTAGTAGATAAAGGCGATCAAGTAGCCAAAGGTGATCATTTGATGATTACAGAAGCGATGAAAATGGAAACAACGGTTCAAGCTCCTTATTCAGGAACGGTAAAAGATATTTTTATTAAAAATGGTGAAGCAATTGAGCCAGGAGATTTACTAATTGAACTATCGAAATAACATAAAAAAGATCGAGGAATGTGAGTTCCTCGATCTTTTTTTAACGCATCGATTTTTTATTACGCTGACTGCGAAGGGCAAGCATCGCTAAGTAGCTTAGCACACCGAATAGGCATGAAATAAATAATGAGTGCATTAAGGCAAATCCTAACGCTAAATGACTTAGTACGGATAACGCACCTGATAATGCCTGAAGCGTAATGAGAATAAGGCTGATTAACCAACTGTAAAATACAACCTTTTGCTGACGATAATGCTTAAACGCATGAATAAACGCAATTAAGATCCATACGAAAATGAGCGCTGCAGCAAGTCGATGTCCCATTTGCACCCACTGATAAAAATCTTGTGGCAACCCGATGCTACCGTTTGAGCAAAACGGAACGCTCGCGCAAGCAAGGCTTGATTTCGTATGACGTACGTAAGCACCTGTGTAAACGACGACATAGCTATAAATCAAAATTCCATAAATATGAAATAGCATAGTGCGACCGAAACGTAAAGAGAGGGAATCAAATTTACGATCAACCTCAAACACTAACAGTGTTAAAAGGAGCACGGATGCAAACGAAATAAGAGAAATCCCAAAGTGAAGAGCCATGACAAGTGCGACTTGTCCCCATACAACGGCTGCAGCTCCAAGCAAAGCTTGAAGTACTAAGAAAACAAATGCAATAATTGCTAGAGGACGAGCTTCACGAACGTGTTTTAAGGCAATCCAACACCAAATACATAGTGCAAGAACTAGAATACCACCCAAACCAGATGCTGCTCGATGACTCAACTCAATAACGGTTTCAATCGTAAGCGGATGCGGGATAATTTGACCGTGACAAAGAGGCCACTGACGTCCACATCCAAGACCAGATCCTGTTTTTGTTACTAACGCTCCCCCGAGTAGAATCACCGCCATACAAAGAGTGGTGACAACTGATAGAGCTTTCAATAATTTGTTCAAAATACCACCGCCTAGAAATAGTGCTTCCTGTACATATAAACTCTATAGACAAGTATTAATTTTATTATATCAATAGAATACATGCAAAGAAGAAGGAATGAATGCCGAGATATAAGTATAAATAATCGCCTTTTTTATAGTCAGTATGTGTTAAAATATGGATATGGATTCTCTTGTCTATAAAAAAGTTACGAAAATAGCAGGCATATGCTAGCTTCAGCTAGAAATTATACAGAAGAAAATCTTTTTCTAACTAGACCTACACACGTCAAACCATTCGAAATAAGCAACGAAGGCTTGAATGTGTCTCATGTGAATTATAACTCTTTCTTCTTGATGCGTAATGATTTTGTGACATCTATCGAAAAAAATCCATATAAATTTCACATTTTTTTCACAAAATTACCTAAAAATGTGTTTTAATATACACGAGAAACATGTTCTAATATAAAGGAGAAAACACACTCACCATAGACCCCTCTTTGCGGTTTTCTCGAAGTCTTCTTCATCACCTTTAAAAGCTGTACGCTGTTTCCTGCACACACATATACCATCAATCAGTTTAATAGTCATAGTCATCGATTCAGTATGATGAAGAGCAAAGGAGGAACTACGATGAGCAACGTCAGGTTGAGATCGTCGGAAGATTCTGAAGATTATTCGGAAAAGCCGTTGCTAAAGCCCATTGTGGTGACATCGGTTTGGAAAGACTTTTTAGCTACCATCAAGATTGGGATCGTAAATTCAAACTTAATTACTGCTTTTACCGGTTTTTGGTTAGCCCTCTATTTTAATGGAGAACGTTTTCTTCAAAATTTAGATCTTGCTTTTTTCTCTTTAATTGGTACCGCTCTCATAATTGCGGGATCCTGTAGCTTAAACAATTATATCGATCGTGACATTGATCATTTAATGGAACGAACGAAGGAACGGCCGACAGTGACGGGGCGCTTTAACCCGGTGACCGTGTTGTTTATGGGAATAGGATTGACTCTGTTAGGATTATTCATGCTTTTGGCTACTAACCTTACCGCAGCTTTAATTGGGCTAGTAGGAGTGATCACCTACGTGTTTTTCTATACGCTTTGGTCGAAGCGACAGTATACGATTAATACCGTTGTAGGAAGCATATCAGGAGCAGTCCCTCCACTAATCGGATGGGCAGCAGTAGATTCAAATTTACATATTGTAGCATGGATTTTATTTCTTATGATGTTCATCTGGCAGCCGCCTCATTTTCTGGCGCTTGCGATGCGGAGAAGTGAAGAGTACCGCGCAGCTAATATTCCTATGCTGCCGGTCGTATATGGATTTAGCGTTACGAAGAGGCAAATTATGATTTGGATTGCCTGCTTACTTCCGCTTCCATTTTACTTATATGAACTCGGGCTCTGGTTTGTTATTGTTACGACGATTCTTACAATAGGATGGTTAAGTCTTGGAGTCCTAAAATATACT
Organism: Priestia koreensis; assembly: GCF_022646885.1. GTDB lineage: Bacteria > Bacillota > Bacilli > Bacillales > Bacillaceae_H > Bacillus_AG > Bacillus_AG koreensis_A. The sequence goes on from NZ_CP061868.1 coordinate 1,153,641, forward strand.
AGTTTGAAAGACGATAAAAAGTGGGGCAGCCTGATGTTTGTTTATTCAGTCAACTACTTAACGATCGTATTTGTTTTAATGGTTGTAGCCACTTTATTTATTTAAAGTCTGCAACACTACAAGGGGAATTTCTTCTTAATGAATTTCTATATAGAAGGGATTAATGTTTCAGTTTTTTGAAACGGAAATGAAATCACATCAATGAAAGAGGGGTATGGATGGGGTATGAAAAAATGGCTACCTAAATGGCGCATAATGTTTCTATTTAGCATGATCGCGCTTTTATTAGCAGGCTGTGGCAAACCGTTTTTATCAACGCTGCAACCGGCTGGTGAAGTAGCTGACATGCAGTATTCGTTGATGCTACTTAGCACGATTATAATGGTCTTAGTTATTGTAGTCGTCACCATTATCTTTATCTACGTAGTGGTGCGTTTTCGTCGCCGCGAAGGAGATGAAGATGTTATTCCAAAGCAGGTGGAAGGCAGCAAGAAGTTAGAAATCATTTGGACTGTTATTCCAATTTTGCTGTTAATTATTCTAGCCATTCCAACTGTTAAGGATACGTTCACACTTGCGAACGTTTCAGGAATGGAAGGCAAGAACAAAGACAAGGATGCACTCGTTGTGAATGTCCGCGCAAACTTGTATTGGTGGGAGTTTGAATATCCTGACAAAAAAATCATTACTTCTCAAGATCTTGTAGTACCTACCGATCAAAAAGTCTACTTCAAAGTTAAAGCTTCTGATGTGAAACATTCCTTCTGGATTCCTTCCGTTGGTGGAAAAATTGATACAAACGTAGAAAATGATAATAAGTTTTGGTTAGTCTTCGATTCGAAAAAAGCTGAAAAGGCCGGCGGTATTTTCTATGGAAAATGTGCTGAACTATGCGGACCGTCTCATGCACTTATGGATTTTAAAGTTAAAGCGCTACCAAAGGATGAATTTAACGCTTGGGTAGATAAAATGAAAAGTGCAAAACCAGAGGTAGCCGATGCAGATGCACAGGCTGGTGAAGAAGTATTTAAGAAAAACTGTTTATCATGTCATGCAGTGGAAGCAAAAGATACTCGTGCTGAAGTAGCACGTACAGCGCCGAACTTAACTGATTTTGCGGACCGTGAGCGCGTGGCGGGAATTCTACCAAACAATGAAGAAAGCATTAAAAAATGGCTGAAAGATCCTGAATCGATCAAGCCAGGCAACAAGATGACAGGAAAGTATGGAAATTTAACTGATGAACAAATTGATCAGTTAACGAAGTACTTGATGGGAATGAAAGTTGAATAAAGGTCTAGTAACATGCTCGTATAGTTACGACAAAGGGGAGGTTAAGCCGTGAGTACATTGAGTCAAAGGAAAGGCTTCGGTGCTACGGTTTGGGATTACTTAACAACTGTAGATCATAAAAAAATCGCCATTTTATATTTAATTGCGGGAGGATTTTTCTTCCTTGTCGGCGGTCTTGAAGCTTTATTTATTCGCATTCAGCTTATTAAGCCTGATAATGACTTTATTTTAGGAACTACCTACAATGAAGTGTTAACGATGCACGGAACGACAATGATCTTCCTAGCAGCTATGCCGCTTATCTTTGCGTTAATGAACGCAGTTGTTCCACTCCAAATTGGAGCGCGTGACGTTGCCTTTCCATTCGTAAACGCGCTAGGATTTTGGCTATTTTTTGCCGGTGGAGTGTTCTTAAACTTAAGCTGGTTCTTCGGTCAGGCTCCTGATGCTGGGTGGACGGCTTATACAAGCTTGTCGATGGCATCTCAAGGGCACGGAATCGATTTTTATGCACTTGGTCTTCAAATATCCGGTGCAGGAACACTGATAGGTGGAATTAACTTCCTTGTGACGATCATTAATATGAGAGCACCAGGAATGACTTACATGAGAATGCCATTGTTCACATGGTCAACGTTTGTTACATCTGCACTTATTTTATTCGCATTTCCGCCTTTAACTGTAGGATTGTTTTTAATGATTTTTGATCGCTTGTTTGGTTCAAACTTCTTTGACCCTGCACTAGGTGGGAATACGATTATCTGGGAACATCTATTTTGGATTTTTGGACATCCGGAAGTTTACATACTTGTCCTTCCAGCGTTCGGTGTTTTCTCAGAAGTATTCGCAACATTTTCTCGAAAGCGCTTGTTTGGATACTCATCGATGGTGTTTGCGACAGTACTAATTGGATTTTTAGGATTCATGGTATGGGCGCATCATATGTTCACAACGGGACTTGGTCCTATTGCTAACGCTATTTTTGCAGTAGCAACGATGGCAATTGGTGTTCCAACCGGTATTAAAATATTCAACTGGCTCTTCACGATGTGGGGAGGAAGCATCAAGTTTACAACGCCGATGCTTTACGGGGTAGCATTTATTCCATCCTTTGTTATTGGTGGGGTAACCGGAATTATGAATGCCGCGGCACCAGCTGATTATCAGTATCATGATTCTTATTTCGTTGTTGCTCACTTTCACTACGTTATCGTAGGTGGAGTGGTGTTTGCCTTACTAGCAGGTGTTCACTACTGGTGGCCTAAAATGTTTGGTCGCATGTTAAGTGATGCTCTAGGAAAAGTAACGTTTTGGTTATTCTTCTTCGGCTTCCATTTGACATTCTTTATTCAGCATTTCCTAGGATTGATGGGGATGCCGCGTCGTGTTGCAACGTTCCTTCCTAATCAAGGATGGGAAACGGCCAACTTAATTAGTTCAATAGGAGCCTTCTTTATGGCAGCAGCTACAATCGTGCTTGTGTTTAACGTAATCAAAACAAGCATAAACGGAGAAGTAGCAAAAGGGGATGCTTGGGGAGACGGTCGTACAATTGAGTGGGCGATTTCATCACCAGCACCTGAATACAACTTTAAGCAAACGCCGCTTGTGCGTGGATTAGATGCTCTATGGATCGAAAAAATGGAAGGAAAAACGGAGCTAACTCCAGCTGAACCGATTGGTGATATTCACATGCCAAACTCCTCTATTTTACCTGTAGTCATCGCTAGTGGATTATTCATCGCAGCGCTTGGTTTCATGTTCCGCAACGAACATGGCTGGGGTGATGTGGTCGGAGGAATTGGTTTAGCCATCACATTACTAGGAATGTTCTTACGTTCTTGGATTGATGATCACGGTTATCACATTCATAAAGAAGAGTTAATGGATGATGATTCAAAGGAGGTTAAGGCGTAATGCATGCAGAAGAAAAATTTACAGCTGCTACGTTTCCTGAGTCTCCTGAAAAAGCGACCCTAGAAGGAAAAAACAAGTTTCTAGGATTCTGGCTTTTCCTTGGAGGAGAAACCGTTTTATTCGCTACATTATTTGCAACGTATCTTGCACTAAAGGATCACAATGCAGGTGGAGCAACCACTCAGGAACTGTTCGAACTGCCGTTGGTTTTTGCCGCGACAATGCTCCTGTTAACAAGTAGTTTAACAAGTGTATATGCTATTTATCATATGAAAAACTTTGCTTTTTCAAAAATGATGCTCTGGTTTGGAATTACGGTTCTGTTAGGGGCTGGATTTCTTGGGCTAGAAATTTATGAGTTTAATCACTATGTACATGAGTTTAAGCATACATTTACAAGTAGTGCCTTCGGTTCGGCGTTTTATACTCTTGTTGGATTTCACGGAGCTCACGTAGCCGTAGGTTTATCGTGGATTTTAACGCTTATGATCCGAAATGGAAGACGAGGATTAAATTTGTATAACGCACCAAAATTCTATGTAGCAAGCTTGTATTGGCATTTCATTGACGTAGTATGGGTGTTCATTTTTACAGTCGTATACTTAATGGGAATGGTGGGATAAACTGATGGCGACTAATCAATCAAATTCAGGTAACCCAAGAGTAGATTTGAAATATCGCAAGAAAAAGAATGCAGAGGAAATGAAGTTTCAGGTCGTTTCATTCGGGCTTATGCTTTTTTTGACGCTAGTTGCGTTCTTTGCGGTTTGGAATGAAGATTTTGGTGGATGGTATACCGTACCGTTTATTATGCTGCTAGCAGTTGTTCAAGTCATCTTCCAACTGTACTATTTCATGCATATGAGTCACAAAGGACACGCGGTACCTTCACTGTTCCTTTATTCTGGGTTGCTAGTAGGGCTTATCACTCTACTAACATTCGTAACCATTATTTGGTGGTAAAAGTCTTATGAGTAGTAGCTATCTCGGTAGCTAAGCACAACGGAAACATACAGCTGACATTGCCTAGGTAATAAGTGAATGAAATTTAATTGAATAGGCGATGAACAGCTGTGCTTCGAGGCGACTCATAAGAAGAGATTTTTCTTCTTTGAGTCGCCTTTTTATTGCTTGAACAACGAATCTGTACGTAAACGAAGTAAAGGTGGTGTGAGTGATGTATGATAATCTTTTGCTTTTTGGATTCGATGCCATGTGGAGTCCATATTTTCTAGCAGCGAATGTACTACTCATCGTAGTCTACCTGTGGTTCGTAGGACCAGGACGTCGACTTTTTAAAGATTCTACGCCAGTTTCTCTTTCAACGAAAACCTTTTTTATCTTAAGTATTGTTTTGCTGTATGTATGTAAAGGGAGTCCAGTTGATTTAATGGGGCATTTAATGTTTAGTGCGCATATGACGCAAATGGCGATTGTTTACCTAGTCATTCCGCCGTTACTCATTTTAGGGTTGCCGAATTGGCTTATACAGTCGATCATTGAGGCACCAATTGTGAGACCGCTCTTTCAATTTTTTTCAAAGCCGCTTATTGCACTACTCGTTTTTAATACGCTCTTTTCGATTTATCATATTCCATTAATCTTTGATGCCATTAAAACCGATATGACTTGGCATGCGGTAGTAAATATTGTGTTGTTTGTTTCCGCATTCTGCATGTGGTGGCCGCTTATGAATAAAGCACCGGGCTATGAGTCGTTATCAGGAATTAAAAAAGTGGGGTACGTGTTCGCAAATGGAATTTTACTGACACCTGCATGTGCACTAATCATTTTCGCCAAAACACCTTTATATGCAACGTATGCTGATCCACAGTCGTGGGTACAAGCGCTGTCTCTGTGCGTATCACCTGATATGATGGCGTCTATTCCACAGATAGGTCCTGAGATGTTTAATATGCTTCCGCTAGTTGAAGATCAGCAGTTGGGCGGTGTGCTAATGAAAATTATTCAAGAAATTGTGTACGGAAGTATTCTTGCCTATATTTTTTATCAATGGGCTCGTAAAGAGCGAGCAAAAGATGAAGTGCCGGATCCGCCTGTACAACCTCACAGCCCGCACGTATCTATTTCACCAAAGCTCTAACGCAACTACTATAAGCCTATGATTCTCTCTCCGTTTAGAGAGGTACTTCGGATTGAGAGTGGAAAGGATGGCCAAATGGATTTATTGCATATTTTACCTGCTGTTAGTACAGTTTTTATTGTGATTAGTGCGATCCTTGTGGCGATCGGTTGGTACTTAATCATTAAGAGAAGAGTCAATGCCCATCGCAAAGTTATGTTTTGGGCAGGGGTGACTGCCCTCATCTTTTTTATCATTTATTTATCTAAGACCGTTTTTGTTGGAAATACACAATTTGGTGGTCCACATACGATTAAAATGTACTATACGGCCTTTCTAATTTTTCATATTACGCTTGCAACCATTGGAGGAGCCTTTGGACTGATTACGCTTTGGACAGGTTATAAAAGCAGCATGAGAAATCACCGTAGACTAGGTCCGCTAACAAGTATCGTTTGGTTCTTCTCTGCTATTACAGGAGTTGCGGTATACACGCTTTTATACCTCTTATATCCAGGCGGAGAAACAACGTCTCTTGTAAAAGCTGTACTAGGCTTCTAACGGGCAAGAAGACAATGCATTGCTATGTATTGTCTTTTCGTTTTTTTATTCTTTATCAAGGGGGAACAGACGATGACCAAAACAAAAGTGTTAACAGAACGTGAATACGAGCAGGTTATGGCACTATCAGAATATGCGTTTCAATATAAAGTACCTGAAAAGGAGTATGAACAAAAGCTTCAAAACCTCGCAAACTTTCATCTATTAGGGGTCATAGAAAATGATCGTCTTTTATCCAAACTTCATCTCCTTTCCAAAACGGTGAAAATTCACCAAACGGAATTTAAGATGGCAGGTGTAGCGAGCGTTGCAACATGGCCAGAGCATCGTCGTGGTGGCTTAGTAAAGGGCCTGTTGGTAGATGCTTTAAAGTGGATGAAGGAAAATAACTACACGCTTTCTTATTTGCATCCATTTAAAATAAGCTTTTATCGCAAATTTGGTTGGGAATTGTTTGTGGATCATAAGACGTATACGTTTACTCCTAACGACTTGGTTCGCCTGCGATCTAGCAATGGACATGTATGGCGAGCGAATAAGGAGAGGGATCGTCACGTCATTCATGAACTGTATGAACGCTTCGCTTCTCGGTATAGTGGCATGCTTTGCAGAACAGAAGAGTGGTGGGATAAAAGTATTTGGGATGAAGAGGATCATGTAGTTGTATATGAAGGAGAAGACAAGCAAAATTTAGGGTATTTGATGTATTCCTTAAAGAATCGTCATTTAGAGGTGCATGAGTTTGTCGCATTAAATGAAGAAGCAACAAGAGGACTGTGGAATTTTATATGTCAGCATGATTCAATGGTTCAAAAGGTAACGATGGTGATGCCAAAGAGCGATGAGCTTCCTTATTTGTTGGACAATCCGCGCTGTGAGCAAGCAATTAGGCCTTACTTTATGGCTCGAATTGTTGATGTGGCGACATTTTTGTCCGCGTATCCGTTTGAAGCGATTAAAAATCCATTCTTTTTACATATTTATGATGAATATGCCACGTGGAACAATGGCAGCTATTTAGTAAAAGAAAGCGGAATAGAAGTGTTTAATAAAACGAGCACGCACACATCTTGTTCCCATCCCCCCAAGAAAGGGATTCGTCTTTCTATTAATGAGTTATCAAGCATTTTACTTGGCTATCAAACACCACAGCAGTTGTATAAGATCGGAAAGATTGAGGGAAATCAAGAAGATGTTAGACGTTTAGAAGAGTCATTGCCTGAGCTTTCTACGCATTTTATGGATTTCTTTTAAGAGGCTGGTTCACCTGTTTCGTCTTTCTTTAGCAGTTTCTATTTCGACAATCATTCTTATATTAGGAACCCTTTTGGCACATGATAACATTATGAAGAACGTTACATATGATAATGAAACAGCTGATAAAAAGAGGGGGAAGGCAAATGATCGGACGGAAAAAAAACGTTCATGACTTGGTGATCCCTTTTGTGTTATCGGTATGCTTTGGGGAAGAATCAGGGATTAAGCTCCTCAGCTATGAGGTGGATCATTTCACCGTATGGGAGGGTCTTTCAAGCTTTAGCCTTTTTATTCAAATTGCGATGTCATTGAAGCCGAATATACGAAACGAGTGTGAAAAAATTCAGCAGATGATTATGGATGAATTCAAAGCTGTTGCTAACTATACCATTCGAGAAGTGCGTATATATGTAAAAGAAATTCTATAAAAAAACGCTCCTTCATTATGAGAAGGTAGCGTTTTTGCTTTTTTATTCTGTGACTGATTCTGATTGAGAAGTTAGGACTCGGATCTCTTCATAGGCTTGTTTCAGCGTTTTTTCACACTGTTTGACTAGAGACGAAGGGAAAGTTTCGCCTTCACCGTATTCCACTCCATGTGGATAGTAGTGCTTGCCTAGTAGAGGCGGTAAGAGCTTAATAAATGCATGACGCGCCCCGACATCTCCAGCTACGGCGTAGCCCTGAACACGAAGGTAATACACGTCATCTTGAATTTCGATTTTTTTGTCATACGTCACGCGTTCATAATCCCATTGCCCAGCACGAACCAATCCTACGTCTTTCATGATGTCGTCTAAATAAGAAAGTTCAATTGTTTGGTCTTCAAGACCTGTTTTTTCAAACTTCATGTAACATCCCCTCCTCAAAAACATATACACCCTAAATCAATAATAGTATGAATAGGAAAAACTTTCAATAAAACATCCATATTGTATACATAATTCAATTATTTTCTATCAATAAAGTGAGTCCAATCATTATACTAATAAGATCTTTCTATTGATCTCACGACGCTTGGAAGAATAAATATGCAACTTTCTCGTAAAATTTAGGCGGGATCTTTAAGGATAGTTCCATTTCCTACTGTCCTTATTATTCGTTTTTTTTGAATAAACAGGTATAATGGTGTTAAAGGAAGAAAAGATGATAAAGATCGTTGATTTTTGTAAAAAATAGCATCGTTTATTATTTTTTGTGAAAATGATTCATAAAGTGAACTAGTAGACAAACACACCGCTTGGAATGTTTAAGTAGGGTATAAGGAGTGGAAGGCAACTGAAAAAGGTTTTATTTATTTTAGTCCTTTTATCTATTTTTTTATATACGTATGATTATCTACCGATTTTTGAAAATCAGTCTAGTAATGAAGAGCAGTTAGATTCGACTGCAATTCCTGAATCAGTAAATCAGGATGATGATAAAAATGTACTAAATGCCATTGGAAAAAGCTCAGAGGAATTAATGAGCGTATGGGGGGAGCCAGATCGTATTGATCCGTCTTCCTACGATTATGACTGGTGGATTTACAAAAAAGATGCGTCTCACTATATGCAAGTTGGCATTAGTAATAATCGCGTCGTCACTGCATTTGTGATTGGGCCAAAAGTTAACATGGGGCCGTTCGTTTTAGGACAAACGCGACAGGAGACGTTAAAACAGCTATCAGCCACTTCAGAAGTATCGTTTTCTTATGATGGCAACCACTACCGGTTTGAACTAACCGATGATGATCAAGCCGTACGACCTTTAGTAAAATATGATGATCTTTTCGTGCAGCTATACTTTGATAAGTTTACAGATAGGCTCTCAAGTGTTCGAGCAGTAGATGCTCCTACTCTGATTAAGCTACGACCATATGAGTTGTCTTACCGAGGTGAGCTACTTAACCCAGAGCCACTCAGCGAGGATCAGTGGAAAGACGTAGAGGATGGCAACGCTCAGCAGATTTTAGATATTACGAACGTGATTCGTCAAACGCACCGTTTAAACAAGCTTTCTTGGGATCAGAACACAGCTGACGTTGCGTATGGACATAGTAAGGATATGAGCATTAACAATTATTTTGATCACGTCTCCCCAACAGCCGGTGATCTAGCGAAGCGTCTTGAAAAAGGAGAGATCACATATTTAACGGCAGGTGAAAACATCGCGGCTCAGTACCAAGATGGTGCTGCAGCTGTTGAAGGCTGGTTGAACAGCGAAGGACACCGTAAGGCATTGCTCAATAAAAATTTCAACAAACTTGGTGTAGGAGTATACCAAAAGTATTACACTCAGAACTTTGTTCAAACCATGCCTAGACAAAAATAAATGGTCTACTCTTGTCCCTCTTCTCATAAATAGTATTAGAAGCTAGAGGGGGGATAAGATGAGGGTCTTACTAATTGGGTTACTATGTTTTTTCATGATGCATCAAACAGCGTTTGCGAAGGAAAACGAATACTGGAAAGACCTAAATCTACTCTCTGATGAGGCACTAGAGCTAGTGAAGCAGGATCAGCTCACAGAAGCAGAAAAAATGCTCACTCAATTTTCAGATCAGTTCGTGCAGCTTAATATTCAAGCTTTACACATAACGATGGATGATTTACGGGTGCTGACGGTTAGCCATGAAGAAGCCATACAGTCGCTAACAGCAACGCTACCACTAGATGTGAAGGTACGTAAGGTCATGCAGTTTCGCCTGCTAGTTGATGCACTTCAATCAGAGCATCAGCCCCTTTGGACAGAGATGGAAGGTCCCATTATGACAACGTTTAAGCAGTTAAAGACAACCGCTGCGCAGGGGCAAAAAGATTTATTTCAGCAGCAGCTCACACAGTTTTTAAATCAGTATGAAACCATTGAACCGAGTGTAAAAGTAGACATCAAATCTGAGTTCGTGCAAAAAATGAACGCCCATCTGAATGAGCTTGATACGCAGGCAACGGATGAAGCAGCACAGATGAAACAGCTAAATGAGATGGAGAAGGATTTGAAGGAGCTTTTTCAAAATGTAAAAGACAACGGTGTCGATTCCTCGCTGATCTGGATGATGGTTACAACAGGAAGTATTATTATCCTTACATTATCTTACGTTGGATGGAGAAAATACAATGGAAACAATATTATTACTCATCATCCACAGGAGCTTTAAGTTTGACATGAAACCTTCATGTTGAATAAACTAGTAACAAATACATCTTTACTGGAGGATTGCTTGAATGGGATATGGATATTTGATTTACTTCCTTATTATTGTTCTTGTTCCAATTTGGGCTCAGTTCAAAGTTAAGGGCGCATACAAGAAATATTCGGAAATCTCCAACTCTTCTGGAATGAGTGGTGCTGAAGTTGCACGTAAAATCTTAGATGAGAATGGATTATATAACGTAGGTGTGGAACCTGTTGGAGGATTTTTAAGCGATCATTATGATCCTCGAGATAAAACAGTCCGCTTATCAGAAGGTAACTACTACGGCACGTCGGTTGCCGGTGCGGCTGTTGCAGCCCATGAAGTAGGGCATGCCGTTCAAGATAAGCAAGACTATGCGTTCTTACGCTTCCGTCATCGATTAGTCCCTGTTGCGAATTTAGGATCTAACTTATCGTGGATATTAATACTAGTCGGAATGCTTGCTAATATATCGAATTTGCTGCTTCTTGGGATTGTCTTTATGGCGGCAGCGGTTCTTTTCCAACTCGTGACGCTCCCAGTAGAGTTCAATGCATCGAACCGTGCGATGGATCAGCTCGTATCATCTGGTGTGATTCGCAATGATGAGGAGAAGGAAACGCGTAAAGTATTAAATGCCGCAGCGATGACGTACGTTGCTGCAGCCGCAGTTGCCGTACTAGAGCTACTTCGCTTAATTTTAATTTACACAGGCATGACGAGAAACGAAGACTAACAAAAAAGAGGCTGAGGACAATTGTCCTTAGCCTCTTTGCTTTAGCGTTCGAGCGGTTGTTTGTTTTCATCTAATGTAAATCCTTCACCTAGCACATCGTGCACTTCACTAACAGATACAAAGGCATGAGGGTCAATAGACGTAATAATTTGTTTTAAACGGAAAATTTCATTTCGGCCTACTACGCAGTATAGAACGTTCATATCTTGTTTCGAAAATGATCCTTGGCCCTTTAAGATGGTCACGCCTCGATCCATCTCTTTCATAATCTTTTGAGAAATGTCCTCGTTTTTACTTGAAATAATGGTCGCTCCACGAGCCGCATATGCACCTTCTTGCATAAAATCAATCACACGAGCGGCTACAAATACGGCAACAAGCGTGTACATTGCTTGTTTGTAGTCTAAATAGACAAGGGAGATTGCGATAACACAGAAATCAAATAAAAACATCGTTTTTCCCATATTCCAGCCCACGTATTTTTGAACGAGACGTGCAATAATATCAACTCCGCCTGTCGTGCCACCAAAGCGGAAAATAATACCGAGCCCTACACCGATAAACACCCCTGCAAATAGGGCAACAAGGAACATATCATGACGAAGATTAATATGCAGCGAATAGCGTTGGAAAATCCAAAGAAAGAGTGAAAGTCCTGCTACTCCTAGTACCGTATAAAAAAAGGATGTACGACCTAACTGTTTCCATCCGATAAAAAGCAATGGGATGTTTAATACTAAGTTACTGTAAGATGGGTCTATATGAAACAGGAAGTACAAAATTAGTGTAATTCCAGTCAAGCCACCTTCTGCTAGCTTATTTTCCATGTTAAAATTAACGAGTCCGAATCCAAAAATAGCGCAACCTATTAAAATAAAGATAATATTTTTCAGTTTAATACCCGTAAACATATGTACCTCCTGATATTCACTTGAATCACTACCTTAATATAATAGTGTAAAGTATGAGTATTGGTAAACCCCCTAAACGTATTGTTTGTCAAAAAAGAGGGTTTTAGCTAACATGAAGAAAAAAGATGATAAAAGAGGTGAAGAAAATGGCTGAAAAGACGATGCAACAGCTTCAAAAAGAAGTTGATACATACATAAGTCAGTTTAAAGAGGGGTATTTTAGCCCACTTGCGATGCTCGCACGCATGACGGAAGAGCTTGGTGAATTATCAAGAGAGATTAACCATTTTTACGGTGAAAAGCCAAAAAAGAAAACCGAAAAGGCTCGTACAGTAGAAGAGGAAATGGGCGACGTTTTATTCGTCTTAATTTGCTTTGCCAACTCACTTAACATTGATCTCCAAGAAGCACATGACATGGTAATGGAGAAATTTAATACGCGTGATAAAGACCGATGGACAAAAATTGAAGACACAGAGGGAGAGAGTACAAAATGACAACACGTATCATTTTAGCAGGACCACGAGGAAGAATGGGATTAGAGGCGTTAAATTTAATTGCCGATACGGAGCACTTTGAGTTAGTCGCTGCTTTGGATCGCACGAACAAAGGGAAATATATTGATGAGGTTGTGCCAACATCATCTCTTCATGCACCTATTTATACAGATATTGATGAATGTTTAGCAGAAGTAGAGGCCGATGTATTAGTTGATTTAACAACACCTGAGATTGGCCGTGTACATACGAAAAAAGCGCTTGAGCACGGTGTTCGTGCAGTAGTCGGAACAACAGGCTTTTCAGAGGCAGATCTTACAGAACTGCGAACGTTAGCAGAAGACAAGGGCATTGGCTGTATTATTGCACCTAACTTTGCGATTGGTGCGATTTTAATGATGAAATTTTCACAAATGGCTGCAAAATATTTCGAAGACGTCGAAATTATTGAGCTTCATCACGATCAAAAATTAGATGCTCCGTCTGGTACAGGCCTAAAAACAGCTGAGCTTATTTCAGAAGTTCGTGAATCGAAAAAGCAAGGTCATCCGGATGAAAAAGAAACGATTCCAGGTGCAAGAGGCGCAGATTATGACGGTATTCGTCTTCATAGCGTACGTCTTCCTGGGCTTGTGGCACATCAAGAAGTGTTGTTTGGCGGGTTTGGCCAATCACTAACCATTCGCCATGATTCCTATAATCGTGCATCCTTCATGTCTGGAGTAAAAGTGTCGGTTGATACGGTTATGAAGCTTGATACGCTTGTGTACGGACTTGAAAACATTATCGAGTAAGGTTTATTAAAAGGGGGTACTGGGATGAAAATTGCGTTAGTTGCACATGACAAAAAGAAAAATGATATGATTCAGTTTACGACTGCGTATAAATATGTGTTAGAGGATCATGAACTGTTTGCGACGGGTACAACAGGGAAAAAAATAATGGAAGCGACCGGTTTATCCGTGCATCGTTTTCAATCAGGTCCGCTCGGAGGCGATCAGGAAATTGGGGCTTTAATCGCTCAAAATCGCATGGATATGGTTATTTTCTTCCGTGACCCACTAACAGCGCAGCCTCATGAGCCGGATGTTTCAGCATTAATGCGTTTATGTGATGTGTATGCCGTTCCACTTGCGACAAATATGGGTACGGCAGAAATTCTTATACGCGGGTTAGAACGAGGGGATTTAACGTGGAGAAACATCGTACGAGGTAAAAAAGGAGAGTAAAATGAGTATTCAAAAGCTAGATGTATTAGCATTTGGCGCCCATGCCGATGATGTTGAAATTGGTATGGGTGGGACAATTGCTAAAATGGTCGAAAGCGGCTTAAAGGTAGGAATTTGTGATCTTACTCATGCCGAATTATCTTCAAATGGGACGGTCGACATTCGAAAAGAGGAGGCAGCAAATGCTGCTGCTATTCTAGGGGTAGAAGAGCGTGTTCATTTACATATTCCGGATCGAGGGTTATTTTTAACGGCGGATTATATTCGTGAAGTAGCCTCCATCATTCGCAAGTATCAGCCTAGACTAGTCTTTGCCCCATATTTCGAAGATCGTCATCCTGATCACGGAAATTGCGCACGATTAGTCGAAGAAGCGGCCTTTTCAGCAGGTGTCAAAAATTACCGAGACGATCACGATCAGCCTGCACACCGAATAGAAGCCCTTCATTTTTATGTAATCAATGGCTTTCAAAAACCGCATTTTGCCGTGGATGTATCGACAACCTTTGAAAAGAAACGTGCGAGTTTAAACGCATATGAAAGTCAGTTTGTTCAAACAGAGACAACGTTTACGACCCCGCTTGTTAATGGCTACATTGAGACGGTAGAGAGCAGAGACCGTTTGGTAGGAAAAGAGGTTGGAGTGTTATACGCGGAAGGGTTTTTAACAAAAAAACCGCTATTATTACATGCTGACTTAATAGGAGGGCAAGAATGAAACTCAAAATTGGAATCGTGTGCTATCCCTCTGTAGGTGGTTCAGGTGTTGTAGCAACAGAGCTTGGGAAACTTCTAGCTGAAAAGGGACATGAAATTCATTTTATTTCATCGAGCATGCCTTTTCGTCTGACGAAAGTTTATCCGAATATTTATTATCATGAAGTCGAAGTGAATCAATATTCGGTGTTCAAATATCCTCCTTATGATTTAGCGCTTGCTTCCAAAATAGCAGAGGTAGCAAAGCGAGAGGAGTTAGATTTGATTCACGCGCATTACGCTATTCCTCACGCTGTGTGCTCTTATTTGGCTAAAAAGATGGTAGGCGATCATTTGAAAATTGTCACGACGCTGCACGGAACCGATATTACGGTTCTTGGGTATGACCTATCCTTAAAAGATTTAATCAAGTTTGGGATCGAGCAATCTGATGAAGTCACAGCCGTCTCAAAAGCGCTCATTGAGCAAACCTATGACTTAGTAGCTCCAGATAAGAAAATCGAGCCCGTGTATAACTTTATTGATGAGCGCGTGTATCGTCGAACAGACATGTCTCATTTGCGTACAGAATATGGAATTGAGGAGCATGAAAAAGTGCTCATTCATATTTCGAACTTCCGCCCTGTGAAGCGTGTAAAAGATGTGATCGAGGTGTTTGAACGCGTAAATAAACAAGTTCCTTCTAAGCTGTTACTTATCGGTGATGGGCCTGAAATGACAGGTGTTATAAGCGAAGTGCAAAAGCGGAACCTAGATGAGCGCGTATTATTTCTTGGGAAACAGGAAAATGTCGAAGAACTTTATTCGATCAGTGACGTAAAGTTGTTATTATCGGAAAAAGAAAGCTTTGGTTTAGTTTTACTTGAAGCAATGGGCTGTGAGGTCGCTTGTGTAGGTACAAACATCGGAGGAATACCAGAAGTTATTGAGGACGGAAAAACGGGCTTTATTTGTGAGCTTGGTGACGTCGAGGATATGGCGGCTAAGACGCTAAAACTTCTACAAGATGAGAAATTGTATCATGCTATTACTTCTCAAGCGCTGTCAGCTGTCAAAGAACAATTTCACTCAACGACGATTGTGGATCAATACGAACAAATTTATTACCGAGCACTCGGCAGAATCTAAAAGGAGATTATGATGAACGAACCTTTTATTCGTCCTATGACGATTATTGAAACGTTAGAACAACATGGGCACGAGGCGTATTTTGTAGGTGGTGCTGTACGAGACGTGATTATTGGTCGTGAAATTGGAGATGTTGACATTGCTACATCAGCAAAGCCAGAAGAAGTGATGTCCCTATTTTCGAAAACGATTCTTGTTGGAATTGAGCACGGGACGGTTGTGGTGGTATTAGACGGTGAGCAATATGAAGTAACGACTTTTCGGGCGGAAGGGGAATATGAAAATTTCCGCCGCCCTGCTTCCGTTCAGTTTATTACGTCATTGACGGCCGATTTAGAGCGTCGTGACTTTACCATTAACGCAATTGCCATGAACAAAGATGGCGAATTGCTAGATCCTTTTAATGGGCAGCAGGCGATTAAAGATCGCATCATTTGTACGGTAGGAGAAGCAAGAGAGCGATTTACAGAAGATGCGCTCCGAATGATGAGAGCCCTTCGCTTTGTCAGTCAGCTTGGGTTTCAGTTAGAAGATCGGACCAAAGAAGCCATCAAGCAACATAAGTCGCTGCTTCAGCACGTTTCCATCGAGCGAATAACGATTGAATTTGAAAAGATGCTCTCAGGTCGATTTGTGAAACAAGCGATTACGTTGATGAGTGAAACCGGCGTACATGGATTCCTTCCGGGGCTTGATGGAGCGGCACGTTCTCTTGCAAAAGTGGCGAACAGTCACTTAGGAGAGTTAAAGGAACAAAATGAGTTGTGGGCGCTTTTATTGCTCGTTCTTGAGGAAGCAGAGTGTACCGCTTTCCTTAAAAAATGGAAGCTGTCAAATCGAAGCATTAAAGAAATTGAATTTGCTGTGGCTGCATTTGAAGCCGTGAACAGGGACGGATGGACGGCACAAATTTTATATACATATGGTCTTGAGCGTGCGTTAAATGTGGTTCGCCTTCAACGTGCGTTTGGGATTGCTTCCCTTCAGTTTAATGAGGTAAAAGAATGGTATGATCGCCTTCCTATTCACTCGCTTAAGGAGCTAGCAGTAAAAGGAACAGACCTTATGAGTTGGACTGGGAAAAAGGGCGGCCCTTGGCTTTCTGAGACGCTTCAATTGATTGAGCAGGAAGTAGTAGCAGGGCGTTTACAGAACGAGCAAAGCGCAATAAAGGAGTGGCTGAAATGCAATCAGCAATGAGAAGAAAGCTGTTAGAAATCTTTACGAATGCCGAAACAGATTATGTATCAGGTCAAATGATTAGTGAAAAATTGAATTGCTCACGAACAGCCGTCTGGAAGCATATTGAAGATTTACGAAGCGAAGGATATGAGCTAGAAGCCGTTCGTAAAAAAGGCTATCGTATCATTCGTGTTCCAAATAAGGTTACCTCAAATGAACTATTGCTCGGTCTTCATACGAAGCGAATGGGTCATCATGTTCACTACGAAGAAAGCGTAGAATCGACGCAAAAAATAGCGCATCGTCTTGCTCAGGAGGATGCGGTAGAAGGAACCGTTGTCGTAGCGGAAGAGCAAACGTCTGGTCGAGGACGCTTGGATCGCGTGTGGTATTCGCCGAAATACACGGGAGTTTGGATGAGTATTATTTTGCGTCCGACTGTCCCGCCACAGCAGGCACCACAGCTCACACTATTAGCTGCGGTAGCGATTGTACAAGCTATTGAAGAAGTAACCGACCTGTCTCCTGATATCAAGTGGCCCAATGATATTTTAATTAACGGGAAAAAGCTTGTAGGAATTTTAACAGAAATGCAGGCAGATGTGGAGCGCGTTCATTCCGTTATTGTTGGGATAGGCATTAATGTTAATCAACAGTTATCTGATTTTGCGCCGAATATCCAAGCAATCGCGACGTCGCTAGCAATTGAAAGTGGACAAGAGATTAACCGAGCAGAGCTTATGCAGACGATTTTCTTAAAGCTTGAAAAATTATATGACGACTATCTTACGCACGGATTTAAAGTTGTCAAGCTGTTGTGGGAAAGCTACGCGGTTACGATCGGAAAGCAGATTGTTGCACGCACGCTCCGTGAGACGATTGAAGGTACCGCAAAGGGAATTACGGATGATGGAACGCTCCTTTTAGAAGATCTACACGGAAAAGTTCACTACATTCATTCAGCAGATATTTCGCTTAAAAGTAAGTAAAAGATAATACTGGTCAATTTTAGATAAGTTTTTTATAATACAGATATCAGGGTAGTATCGAAAGAACTGCACCTATTATCTGTATTTTTTTATGTGAAATTAAATAGGATTCTGCCTTGATCCAGAATAGGGACTAGGACAGAGGGATGAATATACCGATGTGAACCGATCCTTCTTTCCTGTGGAAAGAAGTTTTTTTATATGTTCGGTACTTCATTTCCTCTACAATTAAAGGAGGAAGATGATGAAAACGAAAATGGATTTTTTAAAAATGAAGCAGCAGCATGAACCAATTGTTATGCTAACGGCGTATGACTATCCATCTGCAAAGTACGCGGAAGCGGCAGGAGTGGATATGATTTTAGTTGGTGATTCTCTTGGAATGGTCGTATTAGGATATGATTCAACGATTCCCGTAACGGTAGATGATATGATTCATCATACAAAAGCGGTAAAACGAGGAGCGACAGATACCTTTATCGTAACCGATATGCCGTTTATGTCGTATCACTTGTCAAAGGAAGATACAATGAGAAATGCAGCTCGAATTATTCAAGAGAGCGGAGCACATGCGCTGAAGCTTGAAGGAGCGGGTGAGGTGCTTGATGCGATTCGTGATATTACAAATGCGGGTGTTCCTGTTGTTGGCCATTTAGGCCTTACTCCGCAATCGGTTGGAGTTTTAGGTGGATACAAAGTTCAAGGACGAGACGCTGAGGAAGCGAAAAAGCTAATTGAAGATGCGAAAAAATGTGAAGCGGCAGGGGCTATTGCGCTTGTGCTTGAATGTGTTCCTCGCCAGCTGGCAGAAGAAATTTCAAAGCAGCTATCGATTCCAACGATCGGAATTGGAGCGGGTGTAGAAGCAGACGGACAGGTGCTTGTCTATCACGACGTATTAACTTATGGAGTTGAGCGCGTACCGAAGTTTGTGAAGCAATATGAATCGCTTCGTGAACCGATTATGTTTAGCCTTAGTCAGTACGTAAAAGAAGTGAAGGCTCGTCAGTTCCCAGCGGAACAGCATACATTCACAATGAAACAAGAACAGCTTAGTGCACTTTACGGAGGAAAATAACTTGAAGACGATTACGCATATCCACGAATTACAGCAGACGATCAAACAAGAGCGCTATGAAGGGAAAACGATTGGCTTCGTTCCAACGATGGGCTACCTTCATGAAGGTCATCAGTCCTTGCTTAACAAAGCCCGTGAACAAAACGATGTCGTAGTGCTCAGCATTTTTGTCAATCCAACACAGTTCGGACCGAACGAAGATTTAGACGCATACCCCCGCGATTTTGAACGAGACCAAAACGTAGCCAAAGAAGCGGGAGTGGATTATATTTTTTATCCAGACGTGAACGAAATGTATCCAAACGAGCCGTCAATCACTATTCAAGTGACGAAGCGCGTCGACGTTCTTTGTGGGAAATCACGTCCAGGTCATTTTGACGGTGTTGCGACGGTTCTAACAAAGCTGTTTAACATCGTAACGCCAGACCGTGCTTACTTCGGTATGAAGGATGCTCAGCAAGTAGCCGTAGTAGAAGGGCTTATTGAGGATTTCCGCTTCCCGATTGAGCTAATAGGAGTTCCGACGGTTAGAGAAGCAGACGGCTTGGCAAAAAGCTCGCGCAACGTGTATTTAACAGAAACTGAACGAGCACAAGCACCTGCTATTAACGAGGCGCTACAAGCTGCAAAAGCACGCATTGAACAAGGGGAGAGAAATACGTCCGTTCTTTATGCGGAGATTGTTTCTCAGATTGAAGAAAAAACGGACGGCGTCATTGATTACGTGGAGATCTATTCTTACCCGGAATTAGAGCCCATTCAAACGCTTAAAGGCCGCATCATTATCGCGGTTGCAGTCAAATTCTCAAAAGCACGTTTAATTGATAATCTAACGATGGAAATTTAACTGTATGTGCTTCATAAAGTTCACTTAACTCTATGAAGCACATGTAGCGGAAGAAATGTTTAGTCAAACTACTAAAATGGGGGACGTAAGTATGTTTCGTACGATGATGAATGCAAAAATTCACCGTGCTCGTGTCACGGAAGCTAATTTAAATTATGTAGGTAGCATTACAATTGATGAAGATATTATTGATGCGGTAGGAATTGTAGCTAATGAGAAAGTTCAGGTTGTGAACAATAATAACGGTGCACGCTTAGAAACATATGTGATTCCGGGTCAACGAGGGAGCGGCGTTATTTGTTTAAACGGTGCTGCTGCACGTCTTGTGCAACCGGACGATATTGTGATCATTATTTCGTATACGCTTGTACCGGAAGAAAAAATCGCCAGTCATCATCCGACTGTTGCGATTATGGATGAACATAATCAAATTACACAGCTACTAAAGCAAGAGCCTGCTCATACGATCTTGTAATGACATAAAATAGGATTTTGTAGAAGGATTAAAGCATCTGCTGATAATTTTTATTAGTAGAGTTGCTTTAATCCTTTTTAATTTGACGATATGTGCATTATACTAAGAAGGATGGAAATGAGGTGTTAACTATGAGCAACAGGTTTGTGGTCATTGATTTAGAAACAACTGGCCATTCACCAAGACAAGGCGATCGAATTATTCAGTTTGCAGCGGTAGTAATTGAGAATGGAGTAATGGTGGATCAATTCTCAAGCTTCGTGAATCCGCATATGAATATTCCGCCTTTTATCGAACAACTAACAAATATTACAGATGATATGGTCGTTGATGCCCCATCATTTGAAGAAATAGCTCCTAGAATTTTAGATCTATTGCGTGATGCGTATTTTGTCGCTCATAACGTAGCATTTGATTTCTCGTTTCTTCAGGAGGAATTAACGAGATGCGGATATGGAATGTTGTACAACTCCACCTTAGACACGGTTGAGCTAGCTAGAATACTTTTACCAACGGTAGATGGTTACAAGCTAAATCAGTTAGCTGATTATTTGGATATTGAGCATAGCAACCCTCATCAAGCAGATAGTGATGCTGAGGTGACCGCTCATATTTTGCTGTCGTTCATTGGTAAGATGCGAAATTTACCGCTTGCAACGTTGCGTCAGCTTGAACAATTATGTTTGCATTTGAAAAGCGAAATAAGTGAACTTATACAAGACTTGTTGTATGAAAAAGAACAGCATCTAGAAGAAGAGGATGGACGATTTCTGTGGTTGAACGGGGTGGCGCTAAAAAAACAGCCGGATTTTCAGCCAACACGTGAAGAAATGACGATGTCCTTCCAGGATTTTATGACGGAAAAAGAGCAACAGCTTCCGACTGTGTTTCCGGTGTACGAAAGACGAAATGCACAGTGGGAAATGATTGAGAAAGTATATGAGGCGTTCTCAAATCAGAAACACGCGCTAATTGAAGCAGGCACGGGCGTTGGAAAGACGTTTGCTTATTTAATGCCGGCGCTTTATTATGCGCTTACTCACCGCGAACGCATCGTAATTTCAACACATACGATTACGCTTCAGCATCAGCTGATTGACCGGGATCTTCCCATTTTACATAAGCTATTTCCTGCTTTTTCAATGGTCGTATTGAAGGGTCGGAATCAATATTTGAACATTCGTAAGTTCATAAATCTACTAAAAGAAACAGATAATAATTACGACTCCATTTTAACGAAAGCTGCTATTTTAGTATGGCTAACGGAAACGGAGACAGGTGATATTGAAGAAGTGAATCTTCCATCTGGAGGGAAGCTCGTATGGAGTCAGATGAGTGAGGCTAATCCTTCTTCTTTGGATCTTCGTGAACCGTGGCGAAGCTATTCGTTCTACCAGAGAGCCCGTGAAAAGGCTAATCAGGCAGACGTTGTCATTACGAATCATCGGTTGCTTTTAATGGATATCCAGCATAAAAATTCACTACTGCCGCCGTATGATCGAGTGGTTGTCGATGAGGCGCATCATTTGGAGAGTACGGCCAGCGAAGAGTTAGGCGTGCAAATCGATTACTTTTCGATTCACAACGTTCTGACAAGAATCGGGACGTTAGAAAAAGAAGACAGCTTATTGTCAAAAGCAAGTGACGTTCTTCAAAAAATAGCGCTCCCTGGGCGAAGCGTAGTGAAAAATCTTCACAAGTTACTAAACGATGTTCGAGTTGAGGTGGACGATGCGTTTCGTCTCATTCATTCCTATGTGAAAGGAAAGGTGAGCGAGGAATCTCCAGACGGAGGGCGTATTA
Source organism: Priestia koreensis (assembly GCF_022646885.1). GTDB lineage: Bacteria > Bacillota > Bacilli > Bacillales > Bacillaceae_H > Bacillus_AG > Bacillus_AG koreensis_A. The sequence continues at coordinate 1,175,501 of NZ_CP061868.1, forward strand.
GCTATCGCTATCAAGTAGGGAACGAAGCAGGCCGACACTGGTCTGTAATTGAGGAGACAGGTTCACGAGTTCGTTTTCTACTCCATGATGTTTTACAAATCATTGATGAACAACTGTTAATTAATGAAGAGACTCCCCAGTTGTTAAGCAAGCAAGAATTGCATCAGTTGAACGAATTTTTAGGGTTGTGCACAGAGCTAAAGAGCATACGAGAAAAGCTTCATTTTCTGTTAGCACAGTCACATGATAATGCTGTCACATGGATGGAAATTGAACCAAGAGGAGCGGCAAATGCGACGTATCTTTATAGCCAGCCCGTAGATGTGGCAACGGAACTTGCAGAAAACTTCTTTAAAGAAAAGAAAAGCGTTGTACTCACGTCTGCTACGCTTACAGCGAATCAGTCGTTTACGTATATTATGAGGGAATTAGGACTGGGCGAGTTTGATCCATTAACACTGTCCGTGCCTTCACCTTTCCGCTATGACCTGCAGGCAAAAGTATTTATTCCGGAAGACATGCCGTCCATTAAAGAAGTGACGCTAGACGAATATAGCATGATTTTAGCTGAGAATATTATTGATATTGCGTCCGTGACAAATGGTCGAATGCTCATGCTTTTCACGTCGTATGAAATGCTCAAAAAGACGTATCAGTATGTAAAAGAATTTAATCAATTAGACGAATTTGTGTTGTTAGCACAGGGCGTTACAACACGAAATCGAAACAGATTGATGAAGGATTTCATGCAGTTTGATAAATCCATTCTTCTAGGAACGAGCAGCTTTTGGGAAGGAATTGATATTCCAGGTGAAAAGCTTTCATGCCTTGTAATCGTACGGTTACCATTTGCACCGCCAGATCAGCCTATTGTAGCAGCAAAGCTTGAAAAAATAAAAGCTGAAGGGAAAAGTCCTTTTATGGACTACTCGTTGCCTCAGGCTGTTCTAAGATTTAAACAAGGATTTGGACGTTTAATCCGAAGTACGACAGATCGTGGGGTCGTGTACATTTTTGATAGACGTATTACACAAGCGGACTACGGAAAGTTTTTCTTGCAGTCTCTGCCAACGGTTCAGGTGTACGAGAAGCCTTTTCATATGCTATTAAGTGATTTGCAGAACTTTTGGACGACAATCTCAGAATGAGGCGATAACATGAAACGGGTACTGTTCGTGCTTTTACTTCTTCTTTCCATAACAAACGTAGGAAACGCAGCATCCTTACAGGATATTAACGTACAATTAAATCAGAAAGAAGCGCTAATTACGTTTTTTCACTTAAAAAATGGGGAAGCAACGTTACTACAAGATGGATTTGGGAAAGCCATTTTAGTGAATACAGGCGGAGAAGGGAGTAGTAGGGAACTTTACTCTCATCTCCGCGCGATGGATGTTAACCGAGTCGATGCGATTATTGTGACAAAGGAGGAATCCCCCTATAATGCAAACGTATCGTACTTTTGTAAAAGACTTCATCCAGAACAGGTGTACAGAACAGTACCAAAAGACGGAGTGACTCTGCTTAAAGATCAGCAGTCACTTCCTCTGTCAACAAAACTTCATCTGCAAGTAATAAAAACCGGCAACGATGGGGCTGATTTACTGATTGAATTCGGACAGACCAAGCTTATATACATGTCTACGGATCAAAGTGATGTGGATCTAGAAAAGTCTTTGCAGAAGGTAAGTATTATAAAAGTGCCGCACTTCGGTGAAAAACCGCTTGGAGAGCCTTTTCTTAAAATGACGGATCCACATGCGGCCATTATTTTTCATCAAAGTCAGCGTCAACCGAATGCCGAGCTTCTTGAGCAATTGAGCGAACACTGGATTGACGTCTATCAGCTAGCCTATGTAAGCGTTGCGGTTAAATTGAAGGAGGATACGTATCAGCTCATTACACTTCCAAAATAAAAAAAGGCAGCTGGAAAACAGCTGCAAAAAATGGTGGTGTGGACTCGGAAGGGTTTATTGTTAAAAGTTAAAAATATTTTTCGACAAACGTTTCTTCACTGTTATAATAATGGTTGAAATCATTTGTAGGTGTTGCTTTGTACTTTTATTGTGACCGTCAAATGTACAAATATGATTAACAATTTTGTGATGTAAAGGGAGGAAATAACATGGAAAGTAAAATTGAAGTTTTATCAACTGTCCGTATTCAGCATTCAGAGGATTTATATAAAATCGTCGACAGCTTAAACCGAACGTTAAAAAAGAAAGATCTTATGTTTGGCCTCGCACTAGATGAAGAAGACCAAAATACAGCTGTATTTACAATCTATCGTACGTAAGAAGGTATTATCATGAAAAAATGGATTATTAGTGTAGTTGCTCTGTTACTTATTTTTCTTATTTGGCAGTCAGTCTCTGTATACAACCATACGTTCAAGACCCAGGAAAAGGTCGAAAGCAAAATGGAAAAGACGGTAAAGGAGAAGGCGAACTTAAAAAGCGTCAGTAGCATAACTACGTACTATGGTGATGAGACGTACTACGTAGGGCGCGGTAAAACAAAGAAAAACGAGAAAGTTATCGTATGGATGCCGAAAAATCAGAAAAAACATGATATGATAGTAAAAAAAGTGAGTCAAGGCATTACGAAAAAAGAAGTAAAAGAAAAAGTTCAAGCGGATAAAAACCCTGAAGAGATTAAATCCATTCGTTTAGGGGTTACAAAAGACGATCAAACAAACAAAGAGTATCCGGCATGGGAAGTGACGTATGTCGATTCTGAGAATCGCTTTACATATTACTACGTTGCGTTTGAAACTGGAAAGTTCACGAAGCTTTATCGCTTGTATCAATCTTAATTCTCGAATTCAGGTCAGAACATAGAGAAAACGTGCAAGATATTGTGAATGATTAAACATATGCTGTGAGCAAAAGCGTGTTCAGCTGGATTTCGGGGGCGTTTCATTCGGTGAGCGTTCACGAAGACTAGAAGAATAAATTCGAACAATATTTACTTTTAATTGTAGGGGGAGATTTCGTTGAAACTAGCCAAACGAGTATCAGCACTAACACCATCTTCAACTCTTGCGATCACCGCAAAAGCGAAAGAATTAAAAGCAGCAGGTCATGATGTGATTGGTCTAGGTGCTGGAGAGCCTGATTTTAATACGCCTGAACATATTATTGAGGCAGCTGAAGCTGCGATGAAAGAAGGACATACAAAGTATACGCCTGCTGGAGGGCTTGCTTCTTTAAAAGAAGCGATCATTAAAAAGTTTGAACAAGATCAGCACATTCAGTATGCGGCAAATCAAGTTATTGTATGTTCTGGTGCAAAGCATGCGCTCTATACATTGTTTCAAGTGCTTTTAGATGAAGGAGACGAAGTCATTATCCCAACACCATATTGGGTAAGCTATCCGGAGCAAGTAAAACTTGCGGAAGGAACGCCTATATATGTGGAAGGAAAAGAACAGAATCACTTTAAAATTACGCCTGAGCAGCTAGAAGCGTCCATTACAGAGCGTACAAAAGCAGTTATTATTAACTCACCTAGCAATCCAACAGGGGTTATTTACAGCGCTGAAGAGTTAAAAGCGTTAGGCGAAGTTTGCTTGAAGCATGACATTCTTATCGTGTCTGACGAGATTTATGAAAAGCTTGTGTATGATGGTGCCACGCATACGTCCATCGCGGAGCTATCTCCTGAATTAAAAGAGCAAACGATTATTATTAATGGGGTATCTAAATCACATTCCATGACGGGGTGGCGAATTGGATATGCAGCAGGAAATGTAGACATTATTAAAGCAATGACAAATCTTGCGAGCCACAGTACGTCAAATCCAACGTCTATCGCACAATACGGGACAATCGCTGCATATGAAGGAAGTCAAGAGCCTGTCGAAATGATGCGCAGTGCGTTCGAAGAACGTCTAACGATCATTTATGATAAACTTGTTCAGCTTCCAGGATTTAGCTGTGTGAAACCCCAGGGGGCGTTCTACTTGTTCCCGAACGTGTCCGAAGCAGTGAAGATGACAGGTTTCTCAACTGTAGATGACTGGGTAGCAGCCATTTTAGAAGAAGAAAAGGTAGCACTTGTTCCTGGATCAGGATTCGGAGCACCTGATAATGTACGATTATCTTATGCGACGTCTCTTGATTTAGTCGAAAAAGCGATTGAGCGCATTGAACAGTTCATGAATCGCCACATGAAATAAAAAAATAGCAAAGGTAAGACATTCTTTTGAAAAGGGTGTCTTACCTTTTTTCAATGACTGTGTGAGACGAGAATAAAGCTTGCGTTCATAAAGAAAATAAAGGGGGATGTTTCCTTTTGAAGGTCACCCCTTGTTATTATGTGTGTCGAATTGTATAATGATAGGGATTATACATACTATTTGTACTGTAAGTTCTTGGAGGGGTTTATATCGTGAAGATTACGATTTCAGAAGTAAACAAGCACGTTGGCGAAGAAGTAACCATTGGTGCTTGGCTTGCAAATAAACGTTCAAGTGGAAAAATCGCTTTCTTACAGCTTCGTGATGGTACGGGCTTTATGCAAGGCGTTGTTGTTAAAGCAGAAGTAGGAGAAGATGTATTTCAACTTGCGAAGTCCACAACGCAAGAGTCTTCTTTATATGTAACAGGTGTTGTACGTGAGGACGAGCGTTCACCGTTTGGTTATGAATTAACGGTAACGAACGTAGAGTTAATTCATGCAGCGGTTGATTACCCGATCACACCAAAAGAGCATGGCACAGAGTTCCTAATGGATCATCGTCATCTTTGGTTGCGTTCAAAACGTCAGCATGCGGTAATGAAAGTGCGTAACGAAATCATTCGTGCGACATATGAATTTTTCAATGAAAATGGATTTACAAAAATTGATCCGCCAATTCTAACAGGAAGTGCTCCTGAAGGAACAACGGAACTATTCCATACAAAATATTTTGATGAAGATGCTTATCTTTCTCAAAGCGGTCAGCTTTACATGGAAGCAGCTGCAATGGCGCTTGGAAAAGTGTTCTCATTCGGTCCAACATTCCGTGCTGAAAAATCGAAAACTCGTCGTCACTTAATTGAGTTTTGGATGATCGAGCCGGAAATGGCGTTCTGTGAATTTGAAGATAACTTACAAGTGCAAGAAAACTACGTATCACATGTGGTTCAATCTGTGCTTAAAAATTGCTCATTAGAATTAAATACGCTTGGTCGCGATCTTTCTAAATTAGAAAACATTAAAACACCATTCCCGCGTATTACGTATGACGATGCGCTTAAGTTCTTACATGAAAAAGGATTTGATGATATTCAGTGGGGTGATGATTTCGGTTCACCGCACGAAACGGCAATTGCTGAAAGCTATGACAAGCCTGTATTCATTACGCACTATCCAACATCTCTAAAACCTTTCTACATGCAACCAGATCCAAATCGTGAAGATGTTGTGTTATGTGCAGACTTAATTGCGCCAGAAGGTTACGGTGAAATTATCGGTGGATCAGAGCGTATTCATGATAACGACCTACTGCAAAAACGCGTGAAAGAACATGAGTTAGATCCTGAAACATACAAGTGGTATTTAGAACTTCGTAAATATGGTTCTGTACCCCATTCTGGATTTGGACTAGGATTAGAGCGTACAGTGGCATGGATTAGCGGCGTTGAACACGTACGTGAAACAATTCCATTCCCACGTCTACTAAACCGTTTATATCCTTAATCTATAAACGTCTACTCATTAAAAAGTGATATGTTATCACTGTCATATGAACCGTCGTGAACGTCCGATTAAAATGGATAGCATGGCGGTTCATCTTATTTTTTAGGGCATAATGAAAAAAGATCCAGTCGTATTTAATAAAAAAATTATCTCTACACTTTTTAAATCAAGAAGGACTTCATGGTATACTTACAATTGAGGTGTTCAGAATGGAAAAAAACAAAATGGCCGAGTGGTTATCAGAAGGAAGCGTCGCAATTCCGAAGCTCCTTATGAATCATTACGCTGAATTAGGATTAAATGAACAAGAGTTTATGATGATCTTACACATTCATGTAGCAATTGAAGGAGGAAATGATTTTCTAACTCCTGAGGAAATGTCTAAAAAGATGAGCATCTCAGCTGCTAAATGCATGGAAGTGTTAAGAAAGTTACTAAAAGAAGGGTTTATTGGCATCGAACAAAAGCACGATCCTTCTTCAATGATTGCTGAATTTTACACGCTTCAGCCGCTTTGGTATAAACTTGTTTCCTTGCTTTTTGACGAAAGTAAAAAGCATAAGCAAATTGAGCAAGAAGAAGAGGAAGCAAATTTATACACGATGTTTGAAAAAGAATTTGGACGGCCTCTTTCACCGTTTGAATGTGAAACGCTTGCGATGTGGCAGGATCAAGATTATCACGATGTTGTGATTATTAAAGCTGCTCTTAGAGAAGCGGTCATGTCAGGGAAACTGAACTTCCGCTACATTGATCGTATTTTATTTGAATGGAAGAAAAATGGCGTCAAAACGATTGAACAAGCGAGAAATCATGGTCAGCGCTTTCGACAGCATCAACAAACGAAAAAGCAAGCAGTCAGTCAACCACAGCGCAGCAATGCCATTCCGTTTTTCAATTGGCTTGAGCAATAAGATGGATAGTCGTCGAAACGAAAGATCTTTGCACATCAATAGAACCTGCTCGTTAGGTTGTTGAAAGGATGATTTGAAACGATCACTACCGTTTCGAATGATCCTTTTTTAGTTTGAATTGAGAAAAAGTGAGGGAAGGCTATGTTAACGTTAAAGCAAATTCGATTTTGTTTGGACACAATGGCTGAAATGTTTCCAGATGCACACTGTGAATTAAACCATCGTAATCCATTTGATTTAGTTATTGCCGTTGTGTTGTCCGCTCAGTGTACAGATGCACTCGTTAATAAGGTTACGACGGAGTTATTTAAGAAATATCATGTACCAGAGGATTATTTAGCTGTGACAGAAGAGGAGCTACAGCACGACATTCGTTCCATTGGTTTATATCGTAACAAAGCGAAAAACATTCGAAAGCTTTGTGAGGATCTCATTCATGTGTATGGAGGGAACGTACCTGAAACACAGGACGAGCTCGTAAAGCTAGCAGGGGTAGGTAGAAAAACGGCCAATGTCGTGGCATCAGTTGCGTTTGGTGTGCCAGCTATTGCGGTTGATACACACGTAGAGCGCGTCAGTAAGCGTCTCGGCATTTGCCGCTGGAAGGATTCTGTTACGGAAGTAGAAAAAACGTTGATGAGAAAAGTGCCAGAAGAAGAGTGGAGCGTAACGCACCATCGTCTTATTTTTTTCGGTCGTTATCACTGCAAGGCACAGTCACCTCAGTGCGACATTTGTCCACTGCTTGAACTTTGCCGTGAAGGTCAAAAGAGAATGAAGGGGAGGGAGAAAAAATGAGCGAATGGGTGATCCCAAAAGACTTTCAGCAAACACCTTTTTTTCAGGATTCTTCTCTAGCATTGCGTATAGATGTGGAAAAAGATTTTGAAGAACAGCTTCATGATGGTTACTTTCTATATGATATACAAGAAAAATTAGGAGAGGGAGTAGTCAAGCCTTGGACGAATGCTTCTCTTTATATTCCGATCGTGTTTCGATGTTGGAAAGAGGAGAAAGTGAAGATTGGTGAAGTTTTTCAGCAGCGTAAAAACAAAGAGGCAAAAGAACCGATGACTCGCTGGGTAGCACATTTTATTAGCGTTTTATTTTGGATGAATGATCAGCCTGTTCCTAGTATTGTTCACTTGAACGAGCAGATTCCGACGCTGGCTTATAAACCAATTAATGTGTGGGAACGCCTTTCATTCGTGCTTCAACGTCCGTACCTGCATCACAGCTATAGTCAGCTTTCTGAGCTGTACACTGAAATTGAAAAAATCTATTATAAAAAGTCGATTATGAACATAAAAAAATGAACCGTGCGATGCGCACGGTTCATTTTTTATGGGGTTGGAGAACTTTCAGGTTGATCTGTTGAGTCTCCATTCCCTGGATTTTTTCCTGGATTACTTGGTTGACCTTGACCAGGAGGCGTTGTTCCTGGAGTTGTCGGCTGTCCTGGCTGACTTTGACCAGGAGGTGTTGTTCCCGGATTTGTTGGTTGAGTAGGCTGCTGGTTATTGCCGCCTCCTGTATCACCATTTCCACCGTTGTCTCCACCTGTATTACCGCCATTATTTCCACCATTGTTACCGCCGTTGTTTCCATTGTCATTTCCGGATCCGTTTCCGTTTCCGTTATTGTCTCCCGGGTTCTGGCCGTTATCTTGACCATTGTTTCCACTGTTGTCTCCCGGATTTGTCTGACCGTTATCCTCACTACCTTGATCTTCATTAGGATCAGGGGCATTTGGATCTGTTCCTGGATCTTGATTTTCATCCGTTTGACCTGGGTCTTCTGCCGGCTGTTCTTCTTCGCCACCAGGAATGCTTACACTTGCATACGATGGGGCACTACGAACGCCGTCATTTACGGCTACGACCTTGAATTTATAGCTTGATCCTGGGTTCGGATTCGGCAGCGCAACGTTTAACTGATTTGTCGTTGTGAGCTGCTGAGCTCCACTACCATCAACTGAAACGCTCACTTCAAAGGATGTCTTACTCATATCCTCATCTGGATACGACCAGTTTAGGTAAATGTGATTGGTTACAGCATCATAGTTAGCAGAAAGACCCTGAGGTTTTTTTGCACTATTTGCTTTGAATTTCTTCGATACTTTTGTTGGCTCAGTACCTTTTACAAAGTATTCATAACCAATTTTATCTTTTGGTGTGTAAGCACTTGGCTTGCGCGTAGGGAACGAATCTTTTTCAATCGCTACTTTTTCTACGCTATCCGGCTGCTTAAACTCACCCGTTTTCTTACCTTCTGAAACATGACCTACGACCTTTTTAAAGACTTCTTTTGCGAAGTTTTTCTCAGTCGGACTTAAAATATAGTTTTTACTGTTTGTTTTTTCATACCCTGTCCAAACAGCTGCCGTGTATTTAGGGGTATAACCAGCAAACCAAATATCTGGTACCCCATTAGAAGGAATATCATAGCGATCTCTAACTTCTTTCGGGAAGTTTGTTGTTCCCGTTTTACCAGCTACAGGAAGACCTGGAATAGCGGCTTTTTTACCTGTTCCGTCTTCAACAACGGAACGCATCATTTCTGTCAAAATGAATGATGTATAGTCTTTCATCGCTACTTTTGGTTTTGGACTTAAGTCCATCTCTGTTCCATCTGGGAAGACAACCTTTGTCACAGTATGAGGTTTGTTGTAAATCCCTTCATTACCGAAAGCACTATACGCACCTGCAAGCTGCATTGGCGTAATCCCATGCTCAAATCCTCCAATAGAGTAGGATTCTGGAATGCTTTTTTCAAGTGGAATGCCAAGACCTGTTGCAAATTCACGGGCTTTATCCGCTCCAGCTGCTTGGAATGCTTTAAGAGCTGGGATGTTACGAGAATCTGCTAGAGCCTGACGGATGGTCATCCAGCCTTTGTACCCACCCTCAAAGTTTTTAATTGGGGTACCGTTCGTATACGAATAGCCTTCTTCATCGTTAATTGGTTCAGCCGTAGACCACTTTAATTTATCTACAGCAGGGCCGTAGTCTAAAATTGGTTTGATCGTAGATCCGGGCTGTCTAGGGAAGTCTGTTGCAAAGTTAAGTCCGCGCGCTACGCGATTTCTTCCTCCACCAATGGCCTGAACTTCACCTGTTTTTGTGTCTAATAACACCATTCCGACTTGGAAGTCTTTATTCGGGTATTGAACAATCTCATCCGTATTCATGGCGCGGTCCATATAATCCTGTGCATCTGGATCAAGTGTTGTATGGATTTCTAAACCAGCTGAGAAAATGTCAGCACCGGTTTTTTCTTTGATTTCCTTAATAACTTGGTCCACGAATACCGTGTACTTGTCTTCTGTTTTGTCTTGTTTCACAAGACCTTCTGTAATCGGCACCTGTTGGGCTTTTTGCGAATCTTCTTTCGAAATAAATCCGTGTTTTGCCATTAGCATTAACACCGTATCGCGGCGATTCTTCGCACGATCTGGGTTAACGTAAGGGTTATACGTTGTTGGTGCTTTTGGTAATCCAGCAAGCATCGCCGCTTGCTCGATTTTTAAGTCTTTTAAATCTTTTACGCCATAGAAATGATCGGCGGCTTCTTTGATTCCGTAAACTGGTGCAGAGCCTGATGCAAAATAAATTTTGTTTAAGTACATTTCCAAAATTTTATTTTTGGAGTACTTTTGCTCCAATTTGAATGATAGCCACATTTCCTGTACTTTACGCTTAACGGTTTTTTCAGGTGATAAAACAGAGTTTTTCACAACCTGCTGGGTAATCGTACTTGCCCCTTCAGATCCAAATCCGTCTTTAAAGTTTGCCAGTACAGCGCCTCTCCTAGACGATAGAAGTCCACACCGTGATGCTTGTAAAAGCGAGCATCTTCAGTTGCAAGAAATGCGTTTTTTACAGATTCAGGAATTTCATCATAATTCGCATATGTACGTCTATTAATTCCAAGTTCTGCAATTTTGTTGCCATATTTTTGTCATAAATTTTAGAAGAAAGGGGATCTTTCAGCATTGAATCATCAATTTTCGGTGCATCACTAATCATTGCAAAGAAAGTTGCCGCTCCTGCAATGACTCCGATAATACCGAGTAAAAGGATCGCGACAATGATTTTACGAAAAATACCTCCACGCTTCTTTTTATTAGGTTTTCCACTGCCGGAAGGTTTTTGCTTTCCTTTTCCTTCAGTAGATTTCTTTCTTCGTTCTTCACGAGAAGTATAATTCTCAGACATAAATACTCCTGCCTTTCAAGAAGTGATAAGAGAATGATAAAAACAAAACATATATATCATACTCTTAAAAATACAATTTATCTATTATTTTTATATAATCAATCCGTGGATGAAAGCCGTATCGGATGAGAGACCCCTTTTCTTCAACGTCTTTCTTTGGAATTGATTTTCGTCCGTCTTGTTTCATTTTTTCCCAATATGGAAACAAGTCTTCAGCTCTTAATAGATAAATTTCTTCTGCAGCAGTGAACATCAGGATGACAAACGCAATTCCTTGTTGTTTCACTACCTGTTTCATATGGTGGATTTGATGCTCATGAAAATTTTGCAGCGGAAAAGATGTTTTATTCTTCGTTTCCTTTGCTTCAAAATCAAGATATTTCCCTCGATATACTCCGTTGTAATCGGTTGTAGAAGCTTGTTTAAAATAGGCTTCTTTGATAACTGCCGCACTTCGTTTTGGGTAATCCACATTTACAATTTGAACGGGAGTTGGTTTTTTATGTACAACGGCAATATCATGTGATAAATAATATTGATTTGATTCATTCAAATCTTCTTCAAGCGTCATTCCACGGTTGCTATAGGTTGATTCCTTAACGGTTCGCGCTTTTTCCTTAGGCGAAGCAGGTGTATAAACCTTCCCATTAGGATACCTGATCATCCACAGTCAACCTCCTTCATAAGTGCATCAGAAACATATACTATATCATAACAAAAAACGGACGACTATGGATAATTTAATTATAGCATTCGTACGGTGAACCGTTTTCTGACCGCTCTGAGACAACATCACTGTTTAAAATATGAACGTCCTCTTCTCATATTTTAAACAAAATGGAAAACAATATAAGCAACCCACTATAGCTTTTGAAACAAAAGCCATGCTTATTCTAATACGGTCCTTTTATGAAAGCAATAGTATCCATGAAACTTCCCTCTATAGAAGGGATAGGGAAGGGCTTTAATTAGTTACATACGCCTATTTTATAACGGCATTATGTTGTATATCACACACAAAAGAAAGATGTGAAGACTTATCGATCGTTTACTTTCATCTATCATGCAACAAACGTCTTCCTTCAATATGGATAATATTTCCCGGACAGAAGCATATGCAAACTACTATAAAAAGTACCCAGAAATTAAATGGTCGTTTTTAGCAAGTATGGTGTCTCGAAATGCAGGATGGAACATGTGCGATTTAGAAGGAGAATGGATGAGTCAGGGTATTAACGAGCAGCAACGAAATATTCTGTTTCAAACGTATGAGCGTGCCAACTGGCTTATCTTTCAAGATGCCTATCCGCAGCTCTTACTGTATGAAGCATCTTTGCAACATCAAACGCCGCTTTTTCATCTTCTTTCGCATTTCGGTGTTTCTAAGTTCATGCAAGAACAGTGGGGGGAGTTTTGGAAAACAAGGGATGAGAAGGTGCTTATGCATGCCTTAATTGTGAACGAACAGAACATCATTCAAAATCCTGTCATGAAGCACCCTTTCTATCAAAAAAAAGTATTTAAATCGTTTGTGTTTCAATTTCAAGACTGGTTGCATTTTAGCTCGGTTCTTTTCCCTACTATAGAAGGTGAGTTATATGGGTGCTCTGTTCATCATTTTTGGAACGTATCCAAGCGAATTGAGCTGGGCAAAAAGCTAGCACAGCTTCTTTTTGATCCCGTACTATATCCTTCATTTTTGAAGTTTTCACAAAAGACTGTTCATACGGGTTCTAGATATGACTATGAGCAGTATTTTCACCTTCAAAAAAGACCAACGACGCCAATCCTTCGAGTAACGTATCCAATTGTCCAGCATCATCAGTCCGAAACAAATGAGTGGCACGTGCGGAAAGGGAAAGTAGAGCGTTGGATGAAGGCTCCGGTAGTGCTGAAGCAAACTCATCTGACGAACTGGTATCAGAAAAAAGAGATTGAGCTTCATATGCTAATCTTGGCCGAGCAGTGGTGGAGGAAGAAATAACGAAAAACCTCAACGCGACAAAGTTGAGGTTTTTTTATGTGTGATTTTGTTGCTTAATGGTTACGTAGATGGACGGTTAGGACCGTTTAACTTCTTGTCCACAAAGCCTTTACTTCCTGGTTCAACTTGTGATGTTGTTTTATTTTGCTGATTTTTTTGGTTTGTTTGAGATTGTTTTGACATGTTCAACACCTCCTGCTGTTAGTTTTTGCACAGCGGTTCTTTTCATGCATGAAAGTGAAAAATGCTGTCGAAATCTCTTATCCAATAGAGAAAACCACTTTCTTTGCCGAAATAGTTCTAGTTTTGTCAGATGCAAAGGTGTTTGTATTTGAAAAGAGAATATACTTAAAACAAAATCATTTGTGAAATTGAAGGACATGGAGGGATCAAGATGAAAAAGAAATTTGTGAAGAAAGATGAGGTTCTCTCATTATTAGATGATCTATTCCAGCAAATCGAAGCGGTTGAACGTTATATTCCATTTCAAATAAATGAACATCGATATGCAACAGAGCAGCACTTTCAAGAGAAGGCAAGTCATATTTCTAACTGCTTGTATGACCTGAATAAAGCGACAGACGAAACGAGTGAATCTGAAGGATATACGTGGGAATCCAAGCGCCTCCTGCTTCGCACAGTATAATGTTCAATTTCTTTTATTCATGATACACTGTCATCTAGAGGTGAAGGAACAGATGGCAGATGTAATTCAAACGTTAACAAGCTATTTGCATAAAGAAAATGAAAAAGCACTGAGAAGACTCGAGCAAAGACTTCAAGAAGAAGGGTACGAGCCTGATTTTTTCGGAGAAGTAAAGCCATACGTGGATGAATTTTATCCGAAGAAAGATGAGTGGCAGGAGCTGTGCAAACAGTGGATCAAAGAAGAGAAGCCGAAATATATCGCTCCAAATCAAATTGATTCCACCGAAGAAAACTTGAACAATGTCGTGTTACAATCATTTTATAAGGATACAAAAGTGAAGCGCTTTAAGCAAATGTATCAAGCGAATAAATACGTGCTAGAATCCATTTTAACATACAAGGAAAAAGGCAATGAGTACATTTAATGGTTCATTGCCTTTTTGACGTTATTTTTTCGTTTTTTTGACGGATACCGGACGATCTCCTTCAGCTGCTACTGGTTCAATTGCAAACTCCACCGTTTCGTGTGTTTTTGCTTCAACCGCTTTTCCAGACTCCGGAAGCTGATGATCGTGTCCTTTTGTTTTATGATTAAAATGTTTTCCTCTGCTCATAAGGGTTCCTCCTTTGATTGAATAAGTACCCTTATAATATGAGAAAAGCGAGAAGAAAATATGGCTGGGAAATTAAAAAAGAGAACGTACCAAATGTGGAAAAAGGTTGGCCCGTTCTCAAAAAAAGTTAATTTTCAAATAAAAAATCAGGTTTTTGAGCACCGTGATGCTCAAGTTCGCGAGAAAGTTCCTTATACTCAGTAATCGTAATTTCTCCTTTTAAGTACTTTTGTTGGGCAAAATCCAGTAATTCATTATGCTGTGGTTCATACTGCTTATGGTTTTTAAAGTGTTCACGAAGTGCTGTAACTTCCATGACAATCCCTCCTAGTACCTTTTTTCCATCGTAACATGAATTTTAAAAATAGACCGAATTCCAAAAATTTAAACTTTCGACAGAATTCAACAACTTTTTTTGAGTAGGCGTTTATACACCTTCTTTTTATTTTTTCATACACTAGGAGTAAAATGGACTGAAAAAGGAGAGGAGGTTACGGCAATGAACGGCCCTTATTATTCATCAGAATCACCGCATCAACGCTTTGATTTATCTACTGCTTTTCCTCATTCACCATACATGCAGCCACCCTATAATAACCAGCCTATGCCGATGATGGGTTTTCCTACTTATACGGGTATGGGGATGCCAGTGGGGAACGGTATGAATCCAGGTGCTCCGATCATGCAAAGTCCACCTGCTACCGGAGCGTCTAATAATCAACCGTTCCCCATCATGTATCCGACGCCATATCCAAAGTACAATACGCAAAATAAAACCCAGCCTTCCATCATGTCACAGTTTAAAACGGCAGACGGGAATTATGACATTAACAAAGTAATGAATACAGCAGGTCAGATGGTCGGGGCGATGAATCAATTAACATCTGTAGTGAAAGGAATATCAGGAGTGTTTAAAATTTAAGGAACATGCAAGAGGGCACCGTTCGTCGAGGTGTCCTTTTGCATGTTATATAGAATATATAGCCGCATTTAAAAGGATAATGTCGTGGTGGATTGATTTCTTTAGGTATGGTTCACTACAGCTTTTGTATTCGCGCATTAAACGATCTCGCTCTTTAATGAACAGCAAAATTTCATCTATGTGAATCATATGGAAAACTCCTCAGTGAAGTATTTTGTTACCTTATAGTACTTTAGACGTATTTCCCTTTTTTGAAACATCTTTTTTCCTCCAAAACGTCTTTTATTTTCATTTTCATCTATTAATAGCGTTCAAAAGAAGTGATTTTTCTGAATGTGACCAAGCCAATTGGTATAGTGTATGAAACGATTTGTGAAACATTCCTGCTTTTTACCACATGAAAACCAGGAATTAGGATGAATAAATTTAGATATGTGCCCAATTAAGAGTTAAGTGAGAAAAATATGTTTAGTTAGCACAGGAGAAGGGAAAGTGAATCTATGGGAAGATGCGTTTATGTACACCATTCTTTTTTCAAGGGGGAGCAAACACTCCATATGTGTAAGGCGTAACCTAGTGGTTACACGACTGTATGTATTCAATAAGGAAGTGTTTTGTACGAATGGTGACAGAATCAGCTCAGTAAAAAATAAAGAACAGGAAGTGAAGTATGTGATTAGTTTTGTAAATGTCGAAAAAGTATATCCCGACGGAACAAGAGCAGTTAAAAGTCTTGATATGACCATTAACGAAGGCGAGTTTTTTGTTCTGATCGGGCCGAGTGGATGTGGAAAGACGACCACTTTGAAAATGATTAATCGTCTAAATGAAACCTCAGATGGAAAAATTTTAATTAGGGATAAAAGCATCCATGATTACAATATCCATGAATTACGCCGCAATATTGGGTACGTCCTCCAACAAATCGCTTTATTTCCGCACATGACGATTGAAGAAAACATCTCAATTGTTCCCGAATTAAAAGGTTGGGATAAGAAGAAAGTAAAAGCTCGGGTTACGGAACTTTTGGAGCTAGTAGGCTTAAATCCAGAGCAATACCGAAATCGCAAGCCTTCAGAGCTATCGGGTGGCCAACAGCAGCGCATTGGTGTTGCAAGGGCCCTTGCTGCCGATCCACCGGTTATTTTAATGGATGAGCCCTTTAGTGCACTTGATCCCATTAGCCGTGAACAGCTTCAAAAGGATATTGTAGCGCTTCAAGCAAAAATAAAAAAAACGATTGTGTTCGTTACGCATGATATGAATGAAGCGTTAACGCTTGGTGACCGCGTCTGTTTAATGAAAGATGGACACGTGGTGCAAATTGGTACGCCGGAAGAATTAGTAAATGATCCCGCAAACGATTTTGTAGAATCGTTTTTAGGAAACCGTCAAAACGTATGGACAACGAATGTCGTGGAAGTAGTGAAAAAGTTCCGTGATCGTATGCAAACAGTACCTGAAGCTACAACAACAGCTGAAATAAAATCCAATGCAACCATCGAAGAAGCCTATGAGCTTTTACACCATCATTCGGCTCTTCGCGTACTGCGTCGCAATGAAGAAATTGGCATCGTGACAAGCAGTATGATCCTTGAATTTCTATATGACCATTCAAAAGAGGGAGGTTTTATTGGATCGTGAACACATTTGTCGATTACTTTAAAGAACGAGGTCCTGATCTAGGAAAGGCCTTATTAGAACATATTCAAATTTCACTAGTTGCGCTGTTTTTCGCTGTGATCATTTCGGTTCCTCTGGGCATTTATTTAACGAGACGCAAAAGAATTGCGGAGCCTATTATTGGCATTACGGCAATTATGCAAACGATTCCCTCCCTTGCTTTATTAGGACTACTCATACCACTTGTAGGAATTGGGAAAGGGAACGCTATTATTGCTTTAACGCTTTATGCGCTTCTACCAATTTTACGTAATACATACACAGGCATTATGGAGGTAGACCCATCATTAAGAGAAGCATCTCGTGCTCTAGGAATGACGACAAGACAACAGCTGACAAAGGTTGAATTACCGCTTGCACTGCCCGTTATTATGGCAGGTATTCGTACAGCAATGGTTCTTATTATTGGAACCGCTACTCTTGCAGCACTAATCGGTGCCGGAGGACTTGGAGATCTTATCTTATTAGGGATAGACCGAAATGATAATTATCTAATCGTGTTTGGTGCGGTTCCTGCGGCACTACTCGCACTAATATTTGACTTCCTTCTTCGTCTAATTGAGAAATCAACGAAAAATCGTTCACCGAAGCGTGCGCTTATTTCCGTCATTGTCGCAGCTTTAGTGTTAGGAACACCATTTGCCTTTTCTCAGGCTGCCAAGCCAGATCTTGTGTTTGCAGGTAAGACAGGATCTGAAGCGGATATTTTGATTAATATGTACAAGCTACTAATTGAGGACGAGACGGACTTAAAAGTAGACTTGAAGCCAGGATTTGGAGCCACTACGTTCGTATACAGTGCGCTTAAAAGTAAAGAGATCGATTTGTATCCAGAATACTCTGGAACAGTGATCACCAATCTTATTAAGGAGAAACCGACGAGTCATGATCGAAAAGAGGTATTTGAACAAGCTCGTAAGGGTCTCGATAAAAAAGAAGATTTAGCTTTTTTACAACCAATGAAATTCAATAATACGTATGCCCTTGCTGTACCTGCACAATTTGCAAAAGAGAATAATTTAAAAACAATCTCTGATTTGCAACGAGTAAGATCACAGCTGAAGCCTGGCTTCACGCTTGAATTCTCCGATCGAGAAGATGGGTACAAAGGTATTCAAAAAACGTATGGCTTGCAGTTCTCGAATTTAAAAACGATGCAGGCTAAGTTACGCTACCGAGCTATTCATAAAGGCGATATTAACCTAGTGGATGCGTATGCAACCGATGGGGAAATGAAGCAATTTAATTTAAAGATTTTAGAAGATGATAAAAGCATGTTTCCACCCTATCAATGTGCACCGTTATTACGAAAAGAAACGCTTGAAAAATATCCAGAGTTGAAAAAGATCTTAAATAAATTAGCTGGAAAAATTTCAGATGCTGAAATGCAGGAGATGAACTATGCCGTGAATGCAAAAGGCGAATCTCCCAAAAAAGTGGCAGAAGACTTTCTGAAACAAAAAGGTTTGTTAAAATAATGACCCAAAGAAGAGGTACTCTCATAGCGAGAGCACCTCTTTTTTTGCGGGTTTTTACTATTAGAAACGTAAATAAGTTTGATTTCCGCGACAGTAGTGACGGGCAGAATCACTGTTGCTTGTTCTATAGTAGCATCCGCGATCAGAGCGGCGAGAACGACGGTTAGAGCGGCGATTAGAACGACGAGAACGACGGTTGGAACGGTTAGAGCGGCGATTAGAACGACGAGAACGACGGTTGGAACGACGAGAACGGCGATTAGAACGTTGGTTGGAACGGCGGGAACGGCGCGTAGAGCGATTAGAACGACGGCTAGAGCGGCGTGTAGAGCGGTTAGAACGGCGCATAGAACGAACATCCGAACAAACAGAGCGCTGTACTTGACGACGGCGGCGTCTGCGAGGACGTTGTTGCTCAATAGGTTCTACTTGCGGCTCTTCAGATCTAGATCTACGTCTGCCACAAAGGCCTCCGCAGAAGTTGAAACAACCACATGGGCGTCTTCTAGGTCTAGGCTCTTGGCACATAAAGTCGCCTAACCCATTGGAATGTGCGTCGTCTGCAGCATTTCTTAAATATTCGTCATGATAACTCACGATAAAAGCTCCTCCTTTTAAAACTTGGCTCAATTTAGAGGATATAGGTGTTTCCTCTACTAGTAATGTACGTAGGTGATGTCCAAGACGATATGGTTGAATGTACTATTTTCAGAAAAATAGATGAACCGCCTGTAGGTTTTTGACATAGGATTTAATATCGTTGAGATGGAGGGTTCATTTATGAGTATGGAAGTTTGTCAGTTGTACATTAACCCCCGAGACATCCGTCTATTAAAGCAAAACGTCTGGTCCGATGATTTCGTTCCAGGACAGCTGAAATGGAGAAACAAAAAGGTTGAAGTAGACGCCGTGTATAGGGGAGCTCACATAAGAAAGCTAACGAAAAAGTCATATTATATCGCTTACTATAAGCCAAAGCGTTTATTTGGAGAACAAGAGTGGCACTTAAACGCTGAATATGAAGATCCGTCCTTAATGAGAAATAAGTTGTCACTCGATTTTTTTTCATCTATTGGAGTGCTATCGCCTCGTTCAGAGCACGTAGATTTAACGTTGAATGCAAGAAAGCAAGGGGTGTATTTAAGGCTAGAATCGGTAAATGAAGACTTTCTTCTTGCACGAAACTTACCACACGGTTCCATATTTTATGCCGTCGACGCCGACGCTAATTTTTCTTTAATGAGTGAGCTCGATGACGACGTGAAAAAGTCGCTTGACCTTGGGTATGAGACAAAAGTAGAAGTCGAAGGTGATATGGAACGTCTTCAGGATTTTATCTACAAAACGAACACGCTCATGCGCAATGACTTTGAAAATGAAGTGGAGCATTATTTGGACGTGGATCAATACTTAAGGTGGCTCACAGGAATCGTGTGCACGCAAAATTATGACGGCTTTGTCCAAAACTATGCCCTCTACTGTCATGGTGAGAGCAAGCGATTTTACATGATTCCGTGGGACTATGATGCGACGTGGGGACGCGATTTAACCGGAAAGGAAATGGACCCTGATTATGTAAGAGTTGAGGGCTTTAATACGTTGACAGCACGCCTATTAGACGTCGAGCGATTTCGTAAACAATATGCGGATATTTTGACGGAGGTGTTACATCACCAGTTCACCGTTCCATATATGGAGGAGAAAGTACGGTCACTCTATACGAAAATAAAACCGTCCGTTATGAATGACCCATTTTTGAAAGAGCGATTAGATCAGTTTCATAAGGAACCCGATTTTATCCTGGATTTTATTGAGAAAAGACGTCAAGTGCTGCTAAACGAAGTGGAAAATTTACTCTAGCTATTGCACATATGGGCAAGCGCTGAATTTAGAAGAAATAGGCAGATTGATAGAGTCAAAGCTAGTTTGTGATACGTATATATACAGTATAAACAACCTATATGGATGAATATCAAGGAGGAACAAATATGACGTATCACATTACTGGTATTAGCAGCAAAAAGGCGGATAACACCGCTGGTTGTAGTGGGTTTTCTGGGTGTGTCAAACCGTTAGTAGGCAAGCAAGTAAAGGTTAACCGTGGGGGTCCTGAATCAAAAGAAGGAACATTAATTGAAGTAAAAAATGATTTCTTTACCCTTGCTCAGGCTTCTAAAAAGCCAAATGAAGCACCACAGTTCATTTATTTCAACAGTGCACACGTGAAAAGTGTGACCGAAGATTCCAAGGAAAATTCAATGCAAGGAATGATCATAGGGCAAAGTGCTTGTTCAAAAGTAGCTAGCTTCAAAGGCGTACTCGCTTCTCTGAAAGGGCAAAATGTACAGTTGAACTATGGCCCTGAGTCAAGCAAAGGATTATTAGTGGACGTTGTGGACAATTACGTTGTGCTTTGTACAAAAGAAGATGGCATTGTGTACCTTGAAGTAGAACACATTAAAAGCGTAACACCAATCATTCCGAAACAACAAGACGGCAACCGCTCTCAACAAGCATCGTTCTGCGACAATCCATCCTATATTAAAACAAGCAGCTTTAAAAACCTATTCAAAATTTTAAGCAATCGCTGGGTAGCTCTAAACGTTGGTGGACCAGAAGCAATTGAAGGTGTACTTGTCATCTCCTCTAAATGCATTGAAATTGTTAATAATACGCAAATCATTCGCATCAATCCTTCTCATGTCCGTAGCATCAGTGAAGGACCACGTAAAGGACTTAAGCAAGCTGAAAAACAAAATCAGCAAGAAAATGCTCAAGAAAATCAACAAGCAGAAGGTGCACAGCAAACGCAACAACAGCCGCAACAGCAACAACAAACACAGCAACGCTCACAACAGCGTAGCAATCGCTCTAGAGGGACACAACAAGAAACAGTTGTTAGAACAAGAAGCTATAAATGGAGAGGTTAATCTTTTCCTAAAGGCAAAAAAAGGGTGCACTTTTTGCACCCTTATTTTCAACGAAGGAAAGGAGGCAACGCTATGACAAACCCATTAAAAAGCTATATTGATAAAAATGTAAACATTGAAATTACAGGTAAGACATTTTTTATTGGAAAAGTAGTAGACGTGGGACTAGATATTATCGTTCTAAATGATGGTGAAAAATACCTATATATTCCACTTGTACACCTTCATAATATTAATGAAGAAACTAGTGAAGAATTAACGATTTCTGACCAAGAATCACCTCTTGATGATGCGGATACCATTTCATACCGAAAAACGTTGCAGCAGGCAAAAGGAAAGTTTGTCGAAATATTTGTAACAGGAAACAAATCCATTCATGGGTATATTACGAGTGTGTTAAACGACTATTTTGTCTTCTACTCACCGATCTATAAAACACTGTTTATTTCTCTTCACCATTTAAAATGGCTTACTCCATACAACCACAATTTAACACCTTACACGCTCAGTAATGAGGAGCTTCCGGTTAATCCTTCTAATATTCCGCTCGCCCGTACGTTTGAAGAACAGTTGAAAAAGATGGAAGGGAAACTAGTTGTGTTCGATTTAGGGGATCACTTCAATAAAAGTGGCCTATTGAAAGGGATTTCGAACAATATTATCGAACTTGTGCAGGCAAATGGAAAAACGATTCATTGGAAGAGCTATCATGTAAAAACCATTCATCTACCATAACCAATGAGAGTGATCTCATTGGTTTATTTTGTGCCATTCAAAATTATTTACTGGCTAAATGAATGGGAAAATTGAGATTTTTATAAAAATTCATTGACATTATTCTGATTATTCATTAAAGTAAGTATCAACATCTAAATAATATGAAACTGGTAATACTCTTATCCAGAGTGGCGGAGGGACTGGCCCTGTGAAGCCCGGCAACCATCAGATCAGTGTAAACTGATTTGAACGGTGCTAATTCCTGTAGAACAAAGGTATTTGTTCTCACAGATGAGAGTGGTGGGTTTTTAGCCGACACTCTTCATTGTGAAGAGTGTCTTTTTATTTAGAGAAGAACGAGAACACGTAAAAGGAGCGATATACATGCATATTCATACGAAGTTAGTGCAAGCTGGAATTCGAAAAGACCCTTCTACTGGGTCCCTGACAACCCCGATTTATCAAGCATCAACCTTTCAACATCCTCGCCTAGGAGAAAGTACGGGATACGACTATTCACGAACAGCTAACCCAACTCGCACAGCGCTTGAAGAAGCCATTGCCGTGTTAGAGGAAGGAGAAGTAGGGCTAGCTTTTTCATCAGGAATGGCTGCGATTACGTCACTTCTCTATTTATTTAAAAACGGTGATCATCTTGTGGTTTCAGAAGACTTATACGGCGGAACATATCGCGTATTAAGCGACATTGTTTCTGAGCATGGCATTACCGTTACGTATGTGAATACGGCTCATGCCGAAGAGATTGAAGAAGCGGTGCAGCCAAATACGAAAGCGTTGTTCATTGAGACGCCGACAAATCCTCTTACACACGTAACGGATTTGGAAAAAGCCATTGAAATTGCCAAGAAATATGATCTATGGACGATTGTGGATAATACGTTCATGTCTCCTTATTTTCAGCGCCCGCTTGCATTAGGTGCAGACCTTGTTGTGCATAGTGCGAGCAAATATATTGGCGGTCACAATGACGTGATTGGTGGATTGGTCGTCGCAAGATCTAGAGAAATAGGCGAGAAAGTACGTTTTTATCAAAATGCAGTAGGAGCTATTTTAGGACCACAAGATTGTTGGCTCTTAATCCGAGGGTTAAAAACATTAGGTCTACGAATGGAACGTCATCAAGAAAATGCGCTCAAAATCGCTCAGTGGCTCACAGAGTGTGAGCAGGTTGAAACCGTGTACTATCCGGGGCTAGTTGATCATCCTGGTCATGAAATTATGAAGCGTCAGGCGACAGGATTCGGTGGCATGATTTCTTTCACCGTCAAGGAAGAGGAACTTGTCCCGTTTCTATTGGAGCATTTAAAAGTCATTACGTTTGCTGAAAGTCTTGGTGGAGTGGAAAGCTTAATTACGTTTCCAGCTCGTCAAACGCACGCCGATATTCCAGAAGAGATCCGTAATAGCATCGGGGTAACCAATTCGTTGCTACGACTATCGGTTGGAATTGAACATGTTGATGATTTAATTCAAGATCTAAAGGAGGTATTCCATGAGTTTGCAAAAACAGCCGTCAACTATTGAGTTTGGAACAAAATTAATTCATGCGAAAACAGGAATTGGAGAACATTACGGTGCAGTGAGCGTCCCTATTTACCAAGTTTCTACCTTTAATCAAGAAGCGTCAGACAACGATGGGAAATACGATTATTCTCGTTCAGGAAATCCGACTCGTGAAGCGCTTGAAAATACGATTGCACAACTAGAAAATGGCTATGCAGGCTTTGCCTTTTCATCAGGAATGGCCGCTATTTCTTCCGTCTTGTGTCTGTTTAAATCTGGAGATGAGATTGTGGTCTCGGATGATACATACGGGGGGACTTATCGTGTATTAACACAGCTTTTCAATCGTTTTGGTATTAAAGCTGTATTTGCTGATACGACTAGCATAGCAGCTGTCAAGGAAGCAATTACCCCACAAACAAAAGCCATTTATCTTGAAACACCCTCGAATCCATTTCTTAGCGTAACGGATATTAAGGAAGTGGCTGCTGTGGCAGCGGAACAGGAGCTTTTAACGATTGTAGATAATACGTTCTTAACGCCTTATCTACAGCAGCCTTTAGAACTCGGGGCAGATATTGTTGTTCATAGCGCAACAAAATATATTAGCGGTCATAGCGACGTAGTAGGAGGCCTAGTTGTAACAGCAACAGAGCCTTTGGCAAATGAAATTAAATTTATTCAAAATGCATTCGGAGCGATATTAGGACCTCAAGACTGTTGGCTTTTATTAAGAGGGTTAAAAACGCTAAAAGTGCGTCTAGAGCAACAGCAGAAAACAGCTCAGCAACTTGCACAGTGGCTGCAAGAGCATGAACAGGTGGAAGAAACCTTTTATCCAGGCTTAACATCTCATCCTGACTATGAGTTGTCTAAACAGCAAACAAACGGAGCAGGGGGAATTATTTCGTTCAAGCTTAAAACCCCAGAGCATGCGAAACAATTTTTACAAGGCGTGCAATTTGCTTCTGTCGGAGTTAGTCTAGGCGGTGTGGAAACGATTTTAACGCAGCCAGCAACGATGTCTCATGCAAGCATACCAGAGGCGAAGCGTCTTGAGCGTGGCATCACCGAAGCACTTATCCGTATTTCAGTGGGACTCGAGGAATTTACAGATTTGAAGCAGGACTTTGAACAAGCGCTAGAAAAACATCCTCAAACGGCAAAATGATAAAAGGAAGCAACGGATGCGTTGCTTCCTTTTTACTGATGTAACAGTTCTTCATATAATGTGTGATGAAAACGAATTAACGCCAGCTGATCTCCCTCTGGAAGGGAAGATTCTAAAATGCGTGTAAGAGCAAAATGGTACTTTATGTGTAGAGGCTTTCGTACACGAGGGTGTGTCATTTCATCCCGTAACTCTTTTTGAATGGCTTCTTTTAGGGTAAGCTCATCTGTTTCAAGTGTAGGAAGAGCGCGGCTACTCCAAAGCGTTCGGTAAGCGGATAGTAGTTGTTTGTAGTTCATTTCCTTCTCCTTCTAAGTTACGGACTGTTTAAGAAAGTAGAAATACCTTCTCACGTAATCTATCCCATTTTCTCATGAGAAGGTGGTCAACGTCTATTAGGAATAACGAAACCAAGCGCGTACGGAAGCACTTATTTTTAATGTTTGTGGTTGAATAGGGGTAGAAGAAGCAGCAAATCCTTTATAGGAAGCTTGAAAATCCTGCGTATATTGGGAGGATTCCTCAATGATTTTAAAGGGAATTCGCTGAAGTGGAACCTGCATTGTCTGTGCAAGGGTAGCCGCTTTTTCCTGAGCATTTAATAATGCATCCGTTAAGGCTTGCTGGTAGTATTGCTCAGGTTTTTTAACGCTGAATTGAATGTCCTGAGCTAAATTTGCGCCGCTTGTAAGTGCCGTATCATAGACCTGCCCAGCCTGTTTCACATCGCTAACCGTAATCTCAAATAAATGAAGAACTTCATAGCCAATTAGCGTTGAGTGTCCATCATGGTAATCATAGCGTGGATGAACCGAAAAGGATTTCGTTTCAATTTGTCCATTTTGAATGCCAATTTGATGAAGAGCCTGAATCATATCGTTTGATAATTGGGCATTTTTTTTCAGCGCCTCTTGAACAGTTAATTCTTCCGTTCGCACCCCAATCGTTAATGAAATTTGATCTGGCATTACTTCAATCTCTGATTTTCCGTTTACTGTGAGCGCGTTGAGGTGATCGTGCTCATGGTAATGATCCTGAGGGTAGAGCCCATGCATACAATAAACCTCCGTTCGAAATAATCGTATCCCTCATATATATGTTTCAGTTAACGTTCTTAAAACGAAAAAAGAGTAGAGAATGACTCTCTACTCTAAAACCCATCACATCGCTTTAAATTCTCTTTCTAATGTCGTTTCCATTTCATCAAACGTTTCTTGCACGTCTGAAGAAGGTTTTTTGGTAAGTAAGCTGACCACAATGACAGCGATGAGACTTAAGAAGAAGCCAGGGATCATTTCATATAGTTTAGGACTTAATCCTGCATTAACCCATATGAGGACGGTCGCAGCGCCAACAATCATTCCTGATAGCGCTCCCCACTTCGTCATACGTTTCCAAAAGAGACTTAGCAAGACAGCGGGTCCAAATGCAGATCCAAATCCAGCCCATGCGTAGCCAACTAAATCTAAAATCGTTTTGCTCGGAGTGAGGGACATTAAAATGCCGATCACAGCGACTACTAAAACAGATAGGCGTCCAAAAAATACAAGTTCTTTATCTGTAGCTTGTCGTCTAAAGAACGTTTTATAAATATCCTCCGTCAGTCCACTAGAGGTGACGAGGAGCTGTGAGGAAATGGTGCTCATAATGGCTGCCAAAATGGCAGATAAAAGGAACCCTGTAATTAGTGGATGAAATAAAATATGCGAAAATTCAATGAAAATCGTTTCTGGATCTTTCAGCGACATTCCGTTCTGATTGTAATACGAAATGCCGACAAGCCCGGTTAACATAGCTCCAACGATGGAAACCGCCATCCAACCGATTCCGATACGCCTCGCAGAGCGAATTTCTTTAATGGACGTAATGGCCATAAAGCGCACGATAATGTGAGGCTGACCAAAATACCCAAGTCCCCATGCTAACAGAGAAACAATGCCGATTACGGTCGTGCCTTCAAAGAAGTTTAGCAGCGCTGGGTTGACATCTTTAATGATAGTAAATGAGGTTTTAACTCCACCAACATCCGTAAACGCGACGATTGGTACAAGGACAAGGGCGACGAACATAATAACTCCTTGCACAAAATCTGTTAAGCTGACGGCTAAAAACCCCCCAAACAAGGTGTAAGCAATAACGACAGCGGCGGTTAGGATCATGCCCCATTTATAATCAAGCCCAAAAGAGGACTGAAATAATCGACCACCTGATACAAGTCCTGATGAGATATAAAGCGTGAAAAATACGATGATGACAACTGCTGATACGGTACGAAGAATTCGTGACGTATCATTAAAACGATTTTCAAAATAGTCTGGAATTGTGATCGAGTCGTTTGCTACTTCCGTATATGTTCTCAGTCGGGGCGCAATAAGCAAATAATTTAAGTAGGCACCAATTAGTAATCCAACGGCAATCCACAAACTGGATACGCCGTCTTTAAACATGGCGCCTGGTAATCCCATGAGCATCCAGCCGCTCATATCTGCTGCCCCAGCGGATAAGGCTGTAACAGCAGGACCTAATCCGCGTCCCCCAAGCATATATCCTGATACATCGTCCGTGCTTTTTTTATACGCATAAATCCCAATTCCGATCATCCCTAAAAAATAAATGGCTAATGAAATATAAACTCCTACGTCCACCCAATCTCTCCCTTTTCTCTCTTTTTTTAAAAATTTGAAATAATTTTCAAATTTTTCTGCTTATGGTTATTTAACCTAACAAACAATGAATATCAATTCAACCCAATTGGATGTTCAAAAAGAACAAGCAGGAATTGCCAAATGCTATAGCCTTGCGTATGTAAACGCTTACTAAAATAAAATAAAGTAAAAATATTATGAATATTTAAATTATTTATTTCAGCAAATTTTTCTGTTTGCTTTAAATAAAAAGGAGCAGATCACCAGCGTAGAAACAGAATAAATTAGGTGTAAGAAAATTGTGTGCGGTTTCATTATGTGGTATATTAGAGAGTGCTTTCACAAAAAATAGACCCTCTCAAACACCCTCGTATGACAGCTTTCAAGCATGAAAAGTGAAAGGAGAAAATCATGACTATCCAGAAACATCCGGATTATTCCAAAGAGACGGAGCGTCTTTCCTACACAAAAGGATACATGCAGGCCATTATCCAACTAGCAGAACTCAATCAAGGACAGCACAAAACCAATTTAAAAGAAGCAATGGAAGGCATTGGGGACTCTGACAGTAGCTTGAACTACACGAGCTTACTTGCAACGAGCAACTTTTTAAATATCGCTGAAGGAGAGCTGAAGCATTTAAAAGAAGTACTTCCGAGGCCTTATTTTGCGCGCATTAATTTTAAAGCAGCGGATAAGCAGGAGGAAGAAATTCTTTATATTGGAAAGATTTCGCTTCATGAGCCTGAGACGCAAGAGCCGATCGTCATCGATTGGCGTTCACCGATTGCGAACGTTTACTACGATGGTCGTATTGGGGATGTATCGTACGAAGCTTACGGAGAAGAGTACGAAGGAAACTTATCGAAGAAGCGACAATATAAAATCGAAGAAGGAAAGCTGCTGGATTTTCGTGATGTGGATTTAACGACAACCGATGAACTGCTACAGGAATCACTAGCAGGAAAAGCCGATCACCGTTTGACAGAGATCGTGTCGACGATTCAAGCGGAGCAGAACCAAATTATTCGTGCTGACTTGAACCGTCCGATTATCGTGCAGGGCGCTGCGGGAAGCGGAAAAACGACCATTGCGCTGCATCGCATTTCCTACTTCCTCTATCACTACGCCGATTCGTTCCGACCGGAAGAATTGATGATTATTGCTCCGAACCGAATGTTTATTGATTACATAGGAGACGTACTTCCAGAGCTTGGAGTAAACCGTATTCGCCAAACGACGTATATAGACTATATGCAAGAAGCCATTGGCGAAAAAATGAAGGTTCGCTCACCGCAGGCGAAGCTGATTAAGCTTGTGAACGGTGAATGGGAAGATCCGACCTTTGAAAAATGGATATCTGGTTTTAAGGGGAGCTTAAAATATAAGAAGCTGCTGGACCGTTATATTAGCAGAATACGTTTAGAGCTTTGTCCGAAAGATGATTTTATGCTAGAAAAATATCGGCTTGTGAACGGAACGAAGCTAAAGCGTCTTTATTTAACGGATTACAACTATCTATCCTTCCAAAAACGTAATGACAAAATTAAGGAAGTACTAAAATCTCATCTGCGTCAAAAAAAGAAGATGATTTTAGATAATATCCAAAAAAAATACGACACGATGCTTGAGCAAGCGCTATTTCATGTTCAGAACAAAGAAAAGCGAAAACAGCGAGTTGTTGATGTCATGGAATGGAAGGAAGAACGATTTAATACGCTTCAAAAAGAAGCAAAGACTGCCGTTTCACGTTATATAAAGCCGCTCGCGCCTAAAAAAATTCTGACCTACTACAAAGAGCTTTTCAATGACTCTGAGCTGTTTGCGGAGCTAAGTGAAGATATTTTGTCAGCGCAGCAGCCGGAACGATTTAGGCTGTATCAGCAGTCTCTCCTAGCAGGAAAAGAATTTGAAGTCGAGGATCTAGCACCACTTTTCTATATGAAGCATAAAATTAACGGCATACCAAAGGAGCACCGTGCTCGAAATGTGGTCATTGATGAAGCCCAAGATTACAGCCACTTTCAACTGTACGCGCTAAAAGCGGGACTTGAAACAGACATGTTTACCATTGTGGGCGATTTGGCACAAGGAATCCATTCTTATAGAGGATTAAAAAGTTGGAAGACGGTTACTGAAAAAATCCTTCCGCGTTCTAATTTTATGACCCTTAAAAAAAGCTATCGAACAACCATTGAAATTATGGATTTGGCAAATGCGACATTGCAGCTTTTAAAACAGGATTTCCCGACGGTTGAGCCTGTGGTTCGTCATGGACAAAAGCCGTCATTTCAATCATTTGAAGGGGAAGAGCAGTTCGTTACTTCTGTTTTAAAAAGCGTAAAAGAAAGCAGAGAAAAGGGCTGTGATTTGATCGCGGTGATTGGAAAAAATGACCGAGAGTGTGCCGTGATTTATGAGCTCATGAAAAAGCATAGCACAGAACCTGTACAGCTCCTTTTAGAGCATGAACCGATGAACAAAGGACACCTTTTGATCATGCCATCATATGTTTCAAAGGGATTAGAGTTTGATTCGGTCATTATCGCCTGCTACAACGATTTTTATGAACAAACCGAATTAGATGTGAAGCTTTTATATGTCGCGATGACACGGGCCATGCATGTGCTACATTTAATCAGCCCTGATCGTGAGAAGCTGTTGCTACATCAAGTAAAAGAAAATATTCTTCGGTCATGAACGAATGCAGGAGGTTTTCCTGCGTTCGTTTTTTTACGCTGATAAAATAGTGCTTGTTATTTCATTGTTTATTTGGAATAATTTACTTTTGTAAAAGACGAAATCAAAATAGTGTGAGGAATATTGAATGAAACAATTTTGGGATTTTGGTATGGAGCAAGCCAAATCGTGTATCTTTCCTGTTGTCATCTTTTTATCATTGGCCATCACAAAAGTCATCCACTTGTCGTTTATCCCCCGGTATGACCTTATTTTAATCATCTGCCTTTTTACACAGGTGCTGATGGTCGTAACGAAGCGAGAGACGTGGGATGAAGTCAAGGTTATTTGCGTCTTTCATTTCATTGGATTAGCGCTTGAACTGTACAAAACACACATGGGATCCTGGGCATATCCTGAAGAAGCGTGGACAAAAATTTCCGGTGTTCCTTTATATAGCGGCTTTATGTATGCAAGTGTAGCAAGTTACATGTGCCAAGCGTGGCGAAGGTTTGATATAACGCTCGTGAATTGGCCATCTACGTGGCTCGTCTGTGTATTGAGTGCAGGGATTTATTTTAATTTCTATACGGATCACTTTATTTACGATTTTCGCTGGGTATTAAAAGTAGCAACGTTGGTCATTTTTTATCGAACGGTTGTTTATTTTACGGTTAATGACCGAACGTATAAAATGCCTGTTTCGCTTTCGTTTGTCTTAATTGGTTTCTTTATTTGGGTAGCAGAAAATATCGCGACCTTTTTTAGCGCCTGGCAATATCCAAATCAAGAGCAAGGTTGGCACCTCGTTGGAATCGGGAAGATGAGCTCTTGGCTCCTTCTTGTCATTGTAAGCTTTATGATTGTAGCGACGCTAAAGCATGTAAAGGGAAAAATGAAACAAGCACCGAAGCTCAAAACAGAAAAAACCTCCTTTTAAAGGGAGGTTTTTTTCTGTTCATGATTAATTATTTGTTGGGAACGAACGTTGGAAGAACTCTGAGATCTCTTTTCCTAAACCAGATACAGGGTTGCCTTTTTCTAGCTGTTTTCCGTAACCTTGCATACGGTCAAACACATCAGGATTGGTTGAAACAAACACATCATTGATGCTGTTATCTGATTTACGCACTTCTTTGGCAATTTTCTTTTTTACTTCTTTTGTACGATCTTCGTTTACATTGTCTTCTAAAATAGCTGCTACGTATGCATTATGATTCGTTGTAATCACGTTTGCATTTTTAACATCTTTCAATTTTGTAATACGATTTGCTGCGTCATCTGCCACGTCCATGCGATCTGCACGGTTGTTGTTATCATCATTGATATTTGCGTCGTTGTCCACGTTTCCACTCATATCATTGTCATTATTTTTGTAGCTGACGTTACGCGTACCGTTATCGTTCATTCCATCATCTTGACCTTCATTTTTAGATGAACATCCAGCGACTAATGACACCGCTAGTGCTCCGTATAAAGTTGCTGTTAGTAGCTTTTTCATGTAAACCACACTCCTTTTTATTTTTATGATGCGTTTTATGGCTTTTTTTATTCAAAAAATTCCTGAGTTTTTTTGACCCACTCTATAGAAAGGATAGTAGAGGGATGAAAAATTTTCTTTTTGTATAAAAGGATTGCTCTACTAGCTTAAACCTTTTATAATAAGAACAAATGTTCTGTTTGTGGAGGAGCGTATATGAACAATGCAATGGATTTACCAAAACGTATCATTATGTGCATCGATGCACGGAGCTTTTTTGCAACCGTCACGTGTTTGATGAATGGTTTCGATCCTCGTCTGACAAAGTTAGCGGTAGTGTCGAACAAAGAGCAACAGGGATCTGTCGTTTTATCCGCTACTTCGCTGCTGAAAAAAGTTCACGGTATTCAAACGGGAAGGAGATTATTTGAAATTCCACAGGAGGCGAATATTCATGTTATGAATCCCTCGATGTCAACGTACATACGCGTTTCTAATCACATTACCTCGATTTTACTAAGGTACGTAGCTCCTGAAGATTTACATACATATTCAATAGATGAAGCGTTCATTGATTGCACAGCTTCTTTGCATTTATTTGCAAAAGACGCCACTCAATTAGCGTTAATTATTCAGCGAGCGGTGTTCGCTGAGACAGGTGTCGATGTGACCTTTGGAATCGGTCCGAATCCACTTATGGCAAAGCTTGCGTTAGATTTTGAAGGGAAAAAGGCACTCAGTGGTATCGCGTCTTGGGATTATGAGGATCTGCCTCAAAAACTATGGCCGATGCGCTCGCTGAAAAAAATGTGGGGGATTGGAGAGAGGACGGAGGTAAAGCTTAAGCGCCTTGGTGTCTATACAATTGGAGCCATTGCCGTGTACCCGTTGTCATCGCTCATTCAACACTTTGGCAAAGAAAAGGGCACAATGCTTTATGAACATGCAAATGGAATTGATTTTAGTCGAATTAGTGAAACCTATCGAGCTGTTCAACCGTCTATTCATAAAAGCCAAATTCTACCTCATGCTTATGAAAGCTCAGAGGACCTGAAAATTTTATTGCTAGAGCAAATTGAAGAGCTTTGCTTCAGGCTTCGAAAACAGCGGAAATGTGTTCGTACCATTCAGCTCACCGTTGCGTATCACCATATATATTCACAAAAAGGATTTTCCAAGCAACAAACGCTTTCTTTTGATACAAACTTGACGCTTGAAGTTTACGAAGGATTTTTAACGTTGTTTAATCGCTACTATAAGGGAGGGCCTGTTAAAAAGTTAGGGACGGCCTTAACTCAGCTAGTAGACGATGATGAAAGACAAATGCATTTATTTTGTGATGAAGAAAAAAGAGAAAATCAAATCAAGCTCGCGCATGCGATGGATGACATTCGGGGTCGCTTCGGAAAAAATAGTTTATTATGGGCCGTAAGTTATATGCCCCATGCAACAGGCCGATCTCGAAATGAAAAAATAAGCGGTCATCAATCTTAACGCACATAACGAAACAATAAGGGGAACGAATAATGAAGAAATGGCAGCCTTTTGCGGCAATACCAGAGCAGTTTCAAGGCATTCGATCATTAGTTAATGCACAGTCCAAAATCATAAAGCCCGTGCTAGAACAAGATCAGGAAGAACGAATGAATTATTTATTGGAGACTGCTCTACATAACGATCAGCTTGTCTATTTGACCTATTACCACAAAGGAGAACTGCGAACGGAGATGGGGAAAATCAAGAAAGTCATGTTGTATGAGACAACATTGCAATTTGTAGATACGTTTAACGAACAACATGAACGATTGCTTGCAGACGTGGTGGACGTACAATTAATTTAAGGGAAAGGCAAGAAGCCTTTCCCTTAAATAGAATAGTCATCGTAATCGTAGCGAAATCCGTCTTGCTTTGCGCTCATAGTAGAAGAGGACATCTTCTTTAACACTTCCTCATATTGCGTAATTTCCTGATAATCGGTTGTTTGGGCAGCGGCAACTTTTAATGCCTGCTCAATAATGGCTTGATCATTTGAAGTAATGTTCATCGTCATTCTCCTTTTTTTAATAGTATTCCAAGATCGATCTCAATTATAAGTGAAACGGTTGATCGTCAGTGTGGGTGCCCATAGTAGGACTTTTTATTTTTTTCATGGAAAAAGGTTTTCATTTTCAGAAATATGTGATACTTTAGGAGAGCAATAACGAATTTTATTACGAAACACCATTCTACTAGGGGAGTCTAATAGTGCTTAGACTGAGAGAAGAACGCCCAAAGTTCTTTGACCCTCCGAACCTGATCTGGGTCATACCAGCGTAGGGAAGTAGAGAGTGCAGGCTTTTCTGTGCTTTTTACATAACCAGTCAGGTTCCATGATTTCATGGAACCTTTTTTTTATTTCGCTGGCTGACCTCCATTTACTAAAAGGAGGAAGCTATTTATGAGTACGCCTGACGTATTTGAGTGGAGTAAGTCATTTGCCAACAGTAAAAAAGTTTATGTTGAAGGGTCATCCCCGACGATTCGGGTGCCGATGCGAGAGATTAAGCTCAGCCCAACCGTAACAACAGAAGGAGAGGTTTCAAATGAGCCACTGCGCGTATATGACACAAGCGGTGCTTATACGGATCCGAATCACAGTATCAATGTGAAGAAGGGACTACCGCCTCTTCGCGAGACGTGGATCACCGAACGGCAGGATACAGAAGAGTATGAAGGCCGTGAAGTAAAACCAGAAGATAATGGATTTAGTAAACGTAGCAATCCTCTTTCTTCTAATGGACGTAAGCCGAAAAAAGCGCGGCAAGGACAAAACGTTACGCAAATGCATTACGCTAAACAAGGTATTGTTACACCTGAAATGGAGTTCGTTGCTATTCGAGAACATTTGTCTGCTGAATTTGTTCGAGAAGAAATTGCAACGGGTCGCGCCATTTTGCCGGCCAACATTAATCATCCAGAAAGCGAGCCGATGATTATTGGACGAAATTTTCACGTAAAGATTAATGCGAACATTGGAAACTCGGCTGTGACTTCTTCTATTGAAGAAGAGGTAGAGAAAATGGTATGGGCAACGCATTGGGGAGCCGATACGCTCATGGATCTGTCAACGGGGAAGGATATTCATACAACGAGAGAATGGATTATTCGCAACTGCCCCGTTCCGGTTGGAACCGTTCCTATCTATCAAGCGCTTGAAAAAGTAAACGGCATTGCAGAAGATCTAACGTGGGAAATTTTTCGCGATACGCTTATTGAACAAGCTGAACAGGGAGTCGACTATTTCACCATTCACGCTGGCGTGTTGCTGCGGTACATTCCTCTCACTGTTAAGCGCCTAACGGGAATTGTCTCTCGAGGTGGCTCTATTATGGCACAGTGGTGCTTGGCGCATCATGAGGAAAGCTTTCTTTATACACACTTTGAAGAGATTTGTGAGATCCTAAAAGCGTACGACATTTCTATTTCACTTGGAGATGGGCTGCGCCCTGGTTCAATTGCAGATGCGAATGATGAAGCTCAGTTCGCTGAATTAGAAACGCTCGGTGAGCTAACAAAGATTGCTTGGAAACACGATGTACAGGTCATGATTGAAGGACCTGGGCACGTTCCGATGCATAAGATTAAAGAGAACATGGAGAAGCAGCTAGACATTTGTCAAGAAGCCCCATTTTATACGCTTGGACCACTTACAACTGATATTGCTCCCGGGTATGATCATATTACATCAGCTATCGGTGCTGCGATGATTGGCTGGTTCGGTACGGCCATGCTTTGTTATGTAACTCCGAAAGAGCATTTAGGTCTTCCAAATAAAAATGATGTTCGAGAGGGCGTTATTACGTATAAAATCGCGGCCCATGCGGCGGATTTAGCGAAAGGCCATCCAGGAGCACAGTTGCGTGATGATGCGCTGTCTAAAGCACGCTTTGAGTTTCGTTGGCACGATCAATTTAATTTATCCCTTGATCCAGACCGAGCAAGAAGCTATCATGACGAAACGCTTCCGGCAGAGGGAGCCAAAGTCGCGCATTTTTGCTCTATGTGCGGGCCAAAGTTTTGTTCGATGCGAATTTCACATGATTTACGAAAGAAAGTACAGGAAGAAAAAAATGAGGATATAGCAGAAGGGTTGAAGCAAAAAGCGGAGGAGTTTGTCGCCAATGGATCAACGATTTATCGATAAAACGATGTCTGTACAAATTCAGCTTCATCAACAGCAAATTCTTCGCCTAAAAAAGGAGGTGATGGAACTACATCGTCAGATTGCTAGTATTCAAGCAAATTGTCAGCACGTCTTTCTAGAAACCGATTGTACGAGAAAGTGTTTAAAGTGTGACTATACAGAGTCACTTCATTATTAAAAAAGTTGGATTGTCCATCCATAGATCGATTTGCAAAGAGAGAGCTAATCCGTTAGCTCTCTCTTTTTTACACCTCTACTTAAGAAGGAGTTTTCTATATAAAAGAAGAACTATAGGTTAAAAAAAGCTATTTAGAAAACAGGGAGAGCTTAAATTCTTTTCTTTTTACGTAAATCTCTATATAATGCGATCATATTGTTTATCCTTTAAAAGTTAGATTGATGTAAATACGGAGTTGGTATGAAATGCAGAAGAGTTTAGATGATTTTATTTATAAAGTTGAACATAAATTACTTCCTTCATTGGATATGAAGAGCCCTCACCCTTATGATCCGATTCAGGTCATTTCTGTTGCAAAAGGATGGAAGTGCCTTGGTGTTGGAAACTATGCGGCCGTGTTTATGAACAATCAGTATCCGGATTGGGTCGTAAAAGTATATGCTAGGGAAGAAGAAGCAGCAGAATTAGAAGCAGATGTGTACAAGCAAATCGGCCCTCACCCTGCTTACTCAGAGCTTATTTATCAGAGTAAGCATTATCTCGTTTTAAAGAGACTGCGAGGAATTACGCTATATGATGCGCTGCATCGAGCCGTTCGAATTCCTAAGCGAGTCATTGAAGACGTAGAGGAAGCGCTCCAGTATGCAAGGAAAAAGGGCTTAACGCCTTGTGATGTACACGGTAAAAACGTCATGATGGAAAATGGCAGAGGATATGTAGTAGACGTATCTGATTTTTATCGTGAAAAGGAAGACCGGAAATGGAGAGATTTATCTAAGGCTTATTACAAGCTGTATGTCCCAATCCTCCTGAAGTTTCCAATACCCATTCCTTATTTTGTTTTGAATCTATCAAGATATGGGTACCGGATCTATCGCAAATGGAAAAAATAACGCTCAATCATTAATGCGGGTGATTGGGCGTTTTGTGTGGAAAGTCGCAACGATTTTTTTGGGTCAATATGTTTAGGTGAGATATCTCGAATTTGTGACATTTATTTGACCAACCTTAATCTTTACTAGCCAAAAAGGCTTGAGAACACGTATTATGGAAGTAACACATTCTAATAAGTTATCAATTTGAAAAACGAGGTGAACGCATGGCTAAATCTAATAAAAAATCAAATAATCGGCCAAAGCAAACGACAAATGTAAAACCGCCATCGCAAAATGCTAAAAAAGGGTCCAAGCAGTCTGATACGTCTTCAACGACCAAAATGATGTTTTGGACGATTGGTAT
This sequence comes from Priestia koreensis, assembly GCF_022646885.1. GTDB lineage: Bacteria > Bacillota > Bacilli > Bacillales > Bacillaceae_H > Bacillus_AG > Bacillus_AG koreensis_A. The sequence goes on from NZ_CP061868.1 coordinate 1,212,392, forward strand.
CATTGCCGCGTGTGTACTGATTTTTATTTTGGTTTACAATGGTATGCAAAATAAAAACGCAGCGGATGAATCAAGACCTGCTAAAGCAAACTTTAATTATAGCAATCAGCCCTTTGAAGGGAAAGAAACGGCTCCTGTGAGCATTGTTGAATTCGGCGATTACAAATGTCCAATTTGTAAGCAGGTAAATAGCCAGATCGTGCCAAAGATTAAAAAAGATTTGGTTGATACAGGAAAAGCAAAACTTTATTTCATGAACTATGCGTTTATTCGCGAAGATTCTGAAACGGCAGCGAAATTTGCGGAGGGTGTATACCAAGAGCTAGGAAACGAGAAGTTCTGGGAGTTTCATAATCTTCTATATGAAAAGCAGCCTGAAGATACATCATACGAGCAAAAAGAATTTTTTAGCGATGCTTTTTTAGCTAAAACGTTAGGCACGATCGCAACACCAGATGAAGTGAAAAAAGTTCAAGAAGCGGTAAAAGGTGACAAGGTAACGAAAGCTTTCGATGAAGATATGTCATATGTTCAAAAACTGGGTATTCAAGGAACACCGACTTTCTTTGTGAACGGAAAACCTGTATCTGATTTGAATGATTTGAACAAAATGGTTGAAGATGCGGCAAAGGAGAAAAAATAAGCGATGAATAAGTCATTAGCGTTAGCGTGGCTTACTGCTCTTATTGCAATGCTAGGGAGCTTATTTTTTAGCGAGGTTCGCCACTTTATCCCTTGTACGCTCTGCTGGTATCAGCGAATTCTTATGTACCCACTTGCGTTTATTTTAGGGATTGCCTTTTATAAAAATGATGCGCGTATTTACCGATATGTTCTGCCCCTATCAGGGATTGGAATTGTATTATCGAGCTATCATTATGCGTTGCAGAAAATTCCTGCTATGCAGCACGTCCAGATGTGTCAGAGCGGGGTGCCGTGTACGGGTGAGTACATTAACTGGCTCGGATTTATTACAATTCCGTTCCTAGCTCTTATAGCGTTCGTCATTATCACCATTTGTATGGTGATTCAACGTAGAAAAGCATAACAAAAAAGCGATGAGCCTTCATCGCTTTTTTTATTTTGGAAAGCATGAAATGCAACGAACATGGAAAAATAAAAAGATTAAAAATTCAGGCTGACAATTTACTGATTTCTGTTATAGTTAGTAAGGAAGAATGATCGTTATTGATCAGGATACATAAGAAAGTAGGGTATATGATGACAACTTCTAATGGAAACTATCGCACCGAGAGAGACTTTTTAGGAGAAAAAGAAATTCCGTCTGATGTATATTACGGCGTTCAGACGTTACGTGCCGTAGAAAATTTTCCGATTACCGGCTATAAAATTCATGAAGAAATGATCAAAGCACTGGCTATTGTAAAAAAAGCAGCAGCGCTTGCAAATATGGACGTTACGCGCTTGTACGATGGGCTCGGAAAGGCTATTGTTCAAGCAGCAGAAGAGATTATTGATGGTAAGTGGCACGATTACTTTATCGTTGATCCGATTCAAGGCGGAGCAGGAACGTCTATGAATATGAATGCGAATGAAGTCATTGCTAACCGTGCATTGGAAATATTAGGTCACAGCAAAGGCGATTACAGCAAACTCAGCCCGAATAGTCATGTGAACATGTCACAGTCCACAAATGACGTGTTTCCAACGGCAATTCATCTTTCTACATTGAGCTTACTAGAAAAGCTTCTTGTGACGATGAAAACGATGCACGGCGTGTTTAAAGAAAAAGCAAAGCAGTTTGATCACGTGATTAAAATGGGACGTACGCATTTACAAGATGCAGTACCGATTCGTCTTGGTCAGGAATTTGAGGCTTACAGTCGCGTATTAGAGCGAGATATGAAACGTATTGCGAACACACGCGATCATTTGTATGAAGTGAATATGGGGGCAACGGCAGTTGGAACAGGATTGAACGCAGATCCTCGCTACATTGAAAATGTTGTGAAGCACTTAGCTGATATCAGTGGATTCCCGCTTGTTGGAGCAGAGCACTTAGTTGATGCAACGCAAAACACAGACGCTTATACAGAAGTTTCAGCTGCGTTAAAAGTATGCATGATGAACATGTCTAAAATTGCAAACGACCTTCGTCTGATGGCGTCAGGCCCACGTGCAGGATTAGGTGAAATTAGTCTTCCGGCTCGTCAACCAGGATCATCGATTATGCCAGGGAAAGTAAACCCGGTTATGCCAGAGCTTATTAACCAAGTGGCATTCCAAGTAATCGGAAACGACCATACGATTTGTCTTGCTTCTGAAGCGGGGCAGCTTGAGCTGAACGTGATGGAGCCTGTACTTGTATTTAACCTTTTACAATCGATTAGCATTATGAACAACGCATTTGGCGTATTTACGCATCATTGTTTAGCTGGAATTGAAGCGAATGAACAGCGCTTGAAAGAATATGTAGAAAAAAGCGTGGGAATCATTACAGCTGTGAATCCGCACCTAGGATATGAAGTGGTATCACGCATTGCGCGTGAAGCGATCTTAAAAGGAAAATCAGTCCGTGAGCTATGTTTGCAGTATGATGTGCTGACAGAAGAAGAGCTGGACTTAATTTTGAATCCGTATGAAATGACGAACCCAGGAATTGCGGGTAGCTCATTGTTTGATCGTCAATAAGTGAAAAAAGCATGAGGACATGGAGTCTTCATGCTTTTTTTATTTTAAATGTTAATGAAAAGGTAATTTTGGGTAAAATAATAATATAATAGTATTAGGTATATTGACCTAATTGTCGTTATTATATATAATTGTATCATAAAATAACATTTTTTAACAATAAAATAACAAAGCGATAAAGGCAAATTCATCGAAAGGTGAAGACGCAAAGCTACAGGGACTAAAGTCGAAAGATTATGTCAGCCAGTTACCGATTTATCTAATGAAGTAGACAAATTGGTATTTGTCTACTTTTTTTATCGCTGCTGAGCATGTTATTCAATAAGACGACAACTAAAACGATCATGCTAGAGTAGGGGAAATTTTTATGAATGTACTATTTTTTATGCTAGGTATCATGTTTGGAATTGCAATGCTAAAACTCTATATAAGCGTTACACGGGCAAAAAGAAGGCGAAGGTTTGCTCACAAAAATAAAGTGTTTCAGCTCGTGGAAACATCAAAGGACATTATTTATTCGTATCAGATTAAGCCTATTCTTCAACATCAATACACGAGTCCGTCAGTAGAATATTTTTTAGGAGAGGGCGTTCTACAAAAGCTCCACCAAAATTCACAAACACCGTATGATTTAATTCACCCTGATGACTACGAAATCATGCAAAAAAAGATGAGTGGCACGATTGATTATAGTCGTCCCATTGTCCAGCGCCTAAAAGACATGGATGGAAATTATAAATGGTTTGAAGAATACGCAACGCCTATTTATGAAAAAGGGGAGCTCGTTGCCGTTCAAGGAATTATGAGAAACATTGATGAAAAAATGCGTCTGCAAAAAAAATTAGAATACCGTCTTACTCACGACCCGTTGACTGACGTGTACAACCGAGACTACTTTGAAGAACGAGTAGGCCACTATAACCGTTATTGTGATGAGTCCTTGGCGATTATTTTATGTGACCTTGATGATTTGAAATACGTCAACGATTATTATGGTCATAAAAAAGGCGATGATCTTATTAAAAAATTCGCCACTCTCCTAAACGATTATTTCAAAGGATACGGAAGCGTCGCACGAATAGGTGGCGATGAATTTGCCATCGTCATTCCGAACGTTGAGTATGCAACGGTGAAGCGTCTATGTGAGAATATCTACGGTGACATCACCTCCCACAATCAAACGTGTGATGGCCTGCCTATTCACATGTCCGTCGGCTACGCTTACAGCCACAGTTCTCTAGGGAAGGTGGATAGCTTATTTATTGAAGCAGATCAAAATATGTATCGTGATAAGAATCGGAAGAAAGAGATGGGATCTGTATAGGCTTCTGTGGGGTACTGATAAAAAGACTTAGGGAAAACCATCTTCTGTGCATGCAGGAGATGGTTTTTTATTTATAATGATTTTATCGGTTTTGCCTTAGCGCATAGAAATAGTCTTCATCAGGAGGAACTATAGTGGTGGATTTTATTCAAAGTTCACCAAACGGCTTGGCATACAAGTAGAAGAAATCTGTAAGGTGGAGGTTTATCCTCCCGTTAAGAAAGAGGACATTTTAGTGGTTCCATGAATACACACTGAAAAAGAGATAGACATCATTCGAGTAGTAGAGGTAAAGAAAAAGTGGTGAAATTCCCAATTGATTATGCGCAATAAAAAACAGAAAATTATGGTAAAAGACCTTCGTTGCAAGAGTTTGAAGTCGAAAAAAGAGGATCTAGTCACTTTAAGCGCTTTCTACACCTTAACCCAGAAAATAATGATTATTTTTTATAGGTATGTTCTGAAATTATCACTCGTATAGAACATCTACTACTCAATACAATTAAAAGATGAATCAGTATTATTTATACGAGACCTTGTCCTACATATCTTTTCGTGGATGGCTCCGCATGAGCGAGACAGTAATTGAAAACAAAATAACCAACTTACCAGCAGTATATCTAGTAAGTTGGCTGATTTATTGAGTATTCATTACATATAAAAAAGTCGTTTATCCATTTTTTTGTACAGCACCTGTTGAGAATAAAAGAATTAGCTTAGTGTTGCTAAAAAGCTAGAAAAAACAATAAATGCAGTTCCAGATCCAAGGGATAAGCCGATACATGATCGCAAAAATTGCTTTTTCCAGTTCATTACGCTCGTGTTTTCCTGAATCATTTTGTTCTCCCGTTTTAATGCTTGTGACTGCCGGAATAACTTTAGATCGCTAAATCCTTTAAAAAATAAGGTAAAAAACTCAGTAGACGAAACATGTATGCTAGCGCCTATTACCATTAGTACAATGCCAATTAAAAACGAGGTATTAATAGCCGTAATGGAATCCAATGAAATCAATTCAAGGTTCTTAATAATAACTAACAAACATGTAATGATTAGCAATGAAGTGATGTACTTTCTAAGCATATATAACTCCGTTTCGTATATGAAAATTAGGTGTTACTCTGACACTTTTTTCGCAAATCGAAGGTTAGGGCTTGTTAAAGCATCAAACGTAATTCCCTTAATATTGGTCTTAATCAACGAGTTTGTAGATGAGAAGTAAATAGGAATGATAGGCATGTCGTCCATCAACACATCTTCTGCTTCATGTAGCAGCTTGAAGCGTTTTTCTTCATCTTGTTCTACGAGTGATTGTTGTAGCAATTCATCAAATTTTTGGTTTTTCCAGTTCGTAAAGTTACTAGAGCTCTTAGCGCTATATAAGTTCAGTACAGGATACGGATCTAGGAAATCGCCTACCCAGCCCATACGAGCCATTTGGAAATTCTTCTGTTTAAACGTATCAATATATGTTTTCCACTCTTGGTTTTCTAACTTTACATTCACATCAAGGTTTTGTTTAAACATTTCTTGTAATGCTTCTGCAATCTTCTTGTGATTAGCTTCAGAGTTATATTTTAACGTGACAGCAGGAAGCTTACTCCATCCTTCTTCTTTCATTCCCTCGGCTAACAGCTTCTTAGCATCCTTTTTATCAAACTTATAATACGTTGGGGCTTCGTCTCTAAAGTCTTTTCCAGACGGTTCTTTCACCCCATACGCTACGTATCCGTAAGCTGGTTGTTCGCCACCTTTAGAAATATTCTTTGTGATGGCTTCACGGTCAATGGCTTCCGAAAAGGCCTTACGAATTTTTGCATTATTGAAAGGTTTCTCATTTACATTGAATGAATACGTATATACGCTAAAGGAAGGGGAGTTTTTAAACTCCTTGCTGCCTTTTTCTTGATCAATTACATCTGCAGGTACAGACTTTACTAAATCTAGTTCATTTGATTTGTACATTTGATACTCAGTTGTAGAATCAGCGACCATTTTAAAATGGATGGTTCCCATTGTGATGTTCTTTTTGTCCCAATATGTTTTGCTCTTTTGAAGAGTTAGGTCGGCGTTATGTTTCCACTCAGACGCAGTATAAGCACCGTTTGTTACGATCCCACTTGCCTCTGCTGACCACTTTTGGTTTGCTTCTACCACATTTTTATTAACTGGAAGGAATCCTTCCCCTAGAAGAACCTTAGGGAAAAATTTAATCGGTTGATTTAGTTCGACTACAAGTGTTTTGTCATCTTTAGCTGTGATTCCTACATCCTCAACTTTTCCTTTTCCAGCGTTGTATTGTTCTGCTCCTTTAATATAATAGAAGCTTGAAGGGTCATATGCTGCTGTTTTAGGATTAAGAACTCGTTTCCATGAGTATTCAAAGTCTTTAGCTGTGACAGGGTCATTGTTTGACCATTTTGCGCCATCACGAATGGTGAATGTATACGTTCTACCATCATCAGATACATTTACGTCGCTTGCTGCACCTAACACGACTTTTCCTTTTTTATCATGAGTGTATAAACCTTCATATAGATGATCAATGACCCAAAACGATGTTGTATCAGATGCAAATGCAGGGTCTAATGTATATGGTTCCCCGCCCAAGTTTACCGTTATCTCTTGTTTAACTCCTTTTGTACTGGCAGCTGAGTCAGAAGAAGACTTGCTGCTACTGCATCCTGCTAGAGCTCCCGCGAGCAATAGTAAGATAGACGTTATAATAATGGATAGCTTTTTCAACGTTTTGTTCCCCCTAGATAAGTATTTAATTATATTTGTAATTTTGACAGGCTAATAGGATGGCTTGTAGTAAATTATGGTCTTACAATAAGAGTTTCACAGATCAAATTTGCCAATAAAGTGTTCCGTCTAATATAAATGACAAGCAATCCAATGATCTGCTTCAACTTCTTTCCACTCTGGAACCACTTGGGCACATGTTTTAGTAGCTTGTGGACACCTCGTTTGAAATGGGCATCCCGCTGGCGGATTGAGGGGACTTGGAAGATCTCCTTCTAAAAGCACTCTTTCACGTGACCCTCGCATCTTTGGCTCAGATATTGGAATAGAAGAGAGCAAAGCATGGGTATATGGATGGAGTGGTTTTTTAAAAAGAACGTCACTGTCTGCCAATTCCATCATTCTTCCTAAATACATCACTCCGATTCGATCGCTAATATGCTTCACCATTGCGAGATCGTGAGCAATAAATAAGTATGTAAGCTGCTCTTCTTTCTGAAGGTCTTCTAATAAATTGACAACCTGCGCTTGAATAGATACGTCAAGTGCTGATATAGGTTCGTCTAATATAATAAAATCAGGTTGAAGCGCTAATGCCCTTGCAATACCAATTCGTTGGCGTTGTCCGCCACTAAATTCATGAGGAAACCTTTTTCCATGCTCACGATTTAACCCTACTTTTTCTAACAAGTTATAAATGAGCTCTCTGCGTTCCTTTCCTTTCACAAGCTTTTGTGCATCAATTCCTTCTGCAATAATATCTTCAACTCTCATTCTTGGATTGAGAGATGCATGAGGATCTTGAAAGATTAGCTGCATACGCTGGTTTAGATCTTTTTTTTCTTTGCGATTTAAAGTTGAAATATCCTTTTCTTCAAACACCACCTTTCCAGAAGTAGGTTCATAGATTCCTACTATCGTGCGACCGAGTGTTGACTTGCCGCTTCCGCTTTCTCCAACTAAACCGAGCGTTTCTCCCCTTCTGATGCCAAATGAAATATCATCTACTGATTTTACAACGCCTTTAGAGTCAGACTTAAAATGCTTTTGAAGGCTTTTCACTTCCAATAGATATTTAGACATATTGCTCCCTCCCTGGTGCTTTTAAGCTATGTGGTTTTGGTGCTCTTTCATCGTTTAACCAGCATCTTGATACGTGGTCAGCACTAAAAAATTCTTCATCAGGAAGATGCTCGATACAAACGCCCATTGCATAGGGACAGCGTGGAGCGAAGGCACATCCTAGTGGGGGATCTGCCAAGTCTGGTGGAGCTCCTTCAATAGGCACTAGTCGTTCTTTTTTTTCTGATGTTAGCTTTGGAACGGATTGCAAAAGTCCCCACGTATAAGGGTGTTTAGGGCGTTCAAAGATATCTTCTACTTTTCCGCTTTCAACAATCATTCCGCCATACATCACCGCCACCCGATCTGCTACTTCTGCAACTACTCCTAGGTCATGGGTAATTAAAATAATAGAGGAACGATTTTTTTCCTGAATCGTTTCCAGGAGATTTAATATTTGGGCTTGAATGGTTACATCCAATGCAGTAGTAGGCTCATCTGCAATAATTAAACTTGGATTACATGCAATTGCCATTGCGATGACTACTCGTTGCCTCATACCACCACTAAATTCATGTGGATACTCGGAATATCGTTTAGAAGGATCCGATATACCTACCATTTTTAATAGGTTGATGGTTTGTTCTTTCGCTTCTTTTCTTGACACTTTTTTATTTTTGATGAGTACTTCATCAATTTGCTTTCCAATTTTCATCGTTGGATTTAGCGCAGTCATGGGATCTTGGAAGATCATACCTATCTCTGAACCTCGAATGTGTTCAAGTTCTTTCTTCGAGGATTCTAGTAGGGACTTGCCTTTGAACATAACCTTTCCATCTGTTGCAAGGGAAGTCGACTTTGGAATCATTCCCATTATGCTTTTAGCGGTAACACTTTTACCTGAACCACTTTCGCCTACAATGGCTAAGGTTTCTCCCTCAGTTACAAAAAATGAGGTTCCTCTTACTGCTTGTATATTTGCTTTCTTCCTTTTAAACGTTACGTTCAAATTTTCTACTCTTAATATCTCATTCATTTTGTTCATTCTCTCCTTACTTCTGTGATTGGGGATCAAGAGCATCTTGTAATCCATCACCAAACGCATTGAATGCAAACATTGTTAATGAAATCATGAGGCCTGGGAAAAATAATCTCCACCACTGTCCGCTTAGCACAACAGGTAGTGAATCATTGGCCATGGTTCCCCAACTTGCTGTAGGAGACTGAACACCTAATCCAAGAAAACTTAAAAAAGATTCAGCGAAGATTGCACTTGGAATTGTAAAAGTCAAATTGACAATAATAATGCCCATCATATTAGGGATGAGATGTTTCCAAATAATTTTTACGTGGGATGTCCCTAGCTTTTCCGCTGCAAGTACATATTCTTGCTGTTTTAACTGAAGAACCTGTCCGCGAACGATTCGAGCCATTCCTACCCAACCTGTTATAGATAGAGCAATAATAATGGTAGCAAGACCTGGCTTCATTAAAACCATTAATAAAATAACAACAAGTAGATAAGGAATTCCGTATAGTATTTCAACAATTCTCATTAAAATATTGTCGATTCGTTCCCCGTTTTTTCCTCTTCCAGCCATGTATCCTGCTACTCCACCAACGGCTACGCCAACGATTAAATCAATAAGAGCTGCAATAATGCCGATTAGAAGGGAAATACGAGCCCCGGCCCACGTTCTCGCCCATACGTCACGTCCCAAATCGTCCGTTCCAAACCAGTGTTTACCTGAGACAGGGAGGTTTGCATTTGTTAATGATTGTTGACTAGCTGTATAAGGTACTAAATGAGGACCAATTATAGCTAAAACAATAATTGTCATTAAAAGAATGAAACCGATAATTGAAAGTTTGTTTTTGAGTAATTGTCCGACTACTTCTTTAAAATAGTTAGACTTTTCTTTTTGAGTTTCATGACTTGTTATCTGCTTAGTAGTAAGCGGCTGAAAGAGTTGATCGTCCAGTTGATGGTGTGAATGTGCCACTATTGCTTTCCTCCATTTACTAATTTAATACGCGGATCAATTACGCGATATAAGATGTCTACAATAAATAAGGTAAGAATTAAAATGGTGCTATAAAATATCGTTGTTCCTAGGATGACAGGATAATCTCGATTAAAAATACTTTCAACAAAGTACTTTCCGATTCCAGGTATCGCAAAAATCTTCTCGATGACGAATGTGCCAGTAATGACGGACGCAAATAAGGGGCCGATAAACGAGATAACAGGAATTAAAGCGTTGCGTAAGCCGTGCTTTATGATGACCTCTAACGAAGTTAGACCTTTTGCCTCTGCTGTTTTAATGAAATTTTGGTTTAATACTTCAATCATACTGGCTCTTACAAAACGAGCGATTATAGCAAGAGGACCCACTGACAATGCGATTGTGGGCAATATCGTGTGTTGCCATGTTCCCCATGACGCAGCAGGGAGAATACCCCACTCTACGGCAAAATATTTGATGAGAAGGGGTCCTAAAATAAAACTTGGTACTGAGATGCCTATGATAGCAACAAACATAGAAAAGAAGTCTAGAAGACGATTATGGTTAAGAGCAGCTATTACACCAAGTGCAATTCCGAAAACAATGGATACAAGTAGAGATTGTATCCCTAAAACTGCTGAGGGTCCGAAACCATCTCCGATCAATGCATTCACATCTCGGGTTTTAGATTGAATAGAAGGCCCTAAATCAAACTGTGATAAATCTTTTATGTATGTAAAATATTGAACTGGAAGTGGGTCGTTTAGGTGGTATTTATCGCGCATATTTTTCACCACTTCCTCAGGAAGGGACTTTGCATCTGAGGCAAAAGGGTCTCCTGGTATAAAGTGCATGATAAGAAACGTAAGAGTAACAATGATCCATAGCGTAACGATCATCGTAAACAATCTTTTTAGTATGTACAATTCATCTTCCTCCAAACACATTCACTTTACTTTAGTAAACTTATAAGTTTACATGGTTTTTGATTTTACAACCTCCGCTTACTACTTAGTTAGTTCATTTATGTCACTTCTCTTTCAACTTCTAATTAATTAAATAAAAAAGACACTCAACAATAGATAAGTTGAGCGCCTTTTATCAAACGTTACTCATCTTATCTTCCGGATATAAATCCGAATGGAATTGGCACAGTGTTCGATAAAGAACCCGCTGCCGAGGTTTCATAGGGCCAGTCCCTCCACCTCTCTGGATAAGAAAAACATATATTTAGTTAATTAGTAGAAATAATTACAAAAATAAGGATATATCTTCTTTCTAAATAAGTCAACGCTTTTTTTAAAATGTGATTTGACCACCAAGTCTTAATTCTATTTTTAAAACACTTGAATACCTTAAGGACAGGAATGGACTTACTTTAATTTCTTAACTTCTTTCATTCGTATAAAAACTAATTGTTCTACTGTTACATGGGATGAAAGTATGGTGGAGTACAATAAACTAGAAGATATAAAAATACCTCTACTCGTCGACGTGTTCAACAGTAACATCCTTTATAATCTTCCTCTAGAAAAAATTAAGAAAATAGAAAGAGGGGAGCTTAAATTATAAGCAGCAAGTCCATTTTTTAGTTTTATTAGGTTGTAGTAATGAACAAAAAATAATAAAATAATCACTTAATAGAGATGGAATATTAAAATGAATGTATGTAATAGAAGTAGCAACCGTTAGAAATAATAAAAAGATTTCTCCTTTTGACTTACTGTATGAGAAATCTTCTTATTATTTGTCTGGCCATTTGATCATTTTAAGAAGACAATAGATTTTATATTTATACTTATAATTTAAATTGAGATATAGATTTTTGAAGTTCTTCTGCTAAAAAGTTTAGTGACTTTGCAGAAGATGAAATCTCTTCCATAGTCGCGAGCTGTTGTTGAGTAGCCGCAGAACTATCTTGGTTAGAAAATGAATTCTTCACGGCAATGCTTTGAATACTTGCAATTAAGATGGAGAGGTTTGCGCTTATTTGTTCAATATCTTGGATTGAGAGAGTCACATTTTCTACTTTACTTGAAACGTCTTTAATAGACTGGTTAATCTGTTCAAACGATTGATCCGCCTCTTTTGTTGCTTCTACCCCTTGTTTTACAATTATAGTTCCTTCGCTGATTAAGGAGACCGTCTTCAAAGTGTCCTTCTGGATATCACCAATCATTTGAGAAATTTTATCTGCTGATCGTTTTGATTCCTCAGCTAACTGTCGAATTTCATCTGCAACAACAGCAAATCCCTTACCTTGAGCGCCTGCTCTTGCTGCTTCAATTGTTGCATTTAATGACAAGAGATTTGTTTGATTAGAAATATTGGTTATTATTTCTAAAATATTTCCTATCTTATTGGAACGATCACTCAATGAATTAATTGAAGTGCTCATGTTACCAAACGCTTCCTTAATTTCATCCATACTTCTTACGACTTGTTGAACAGATTGGATACCTTTATCCACGTAATCAGTAGACACTTTTGTTGAGTTATTCATCTTGATACTGTCTGAATTAATGGTTTCAACAAACTGAACCATTTTATCTAACGACTTAGATGCTTCATTTATTTTACTAAGTTGAACTTCTGCTCCCTCTGAATTTTGCTGAGCTAGCTGTGACAAATGTTCGGTGGCACTAGTGGTCTGTTCTGCGCTAGCTGTTAATTGGTCTGCAGAGGATGCCACTTGAAGGGCAGATGTTTTTGTTGAATCAATGGTATTTTTGACGCTTTTAATTAAATTCTCAATGGAGGATTGTAGTACTTTAATTTCATCTTTAGATGTGACGATAAAATTTTCTTTTATCGTTTCTCTAAGAGTTCCAATAAGTCTTTTA